>JAHIHG010000013.1 GCA_018898425.1 Nanobdellota archaeon
AAATGCTGTTTAAGTTTTTCTTTGTTGCAGGGCATTAGTGCAACAATGTCCCTGATGTCAGATAATCTCCCACTATGGAATTTCATCGCAATAAGCAGTTCTTTTTCTGGAGTTAAAAATTCAGAATTATTTAATTTTCTTTTTATAGAATGTCTTTTAATATAATTTAACCCCCATGTCGCATCTGTTGATCTTGAAACTAAACCATTAGTCAATATATCTATATCAACAGGCAGATTTTTCATCTTTTTCATAAAGCGTTTAAAATTCTCTCCATACAGCAAAGCTATTTCTTTTTCATAATGTAAGGCATAACCTTCTTTTTCTAATAATTTTTCAAACTTTTCAAAATCTTCTTCTTTAATTACAATATCTAAATCTATTGAGAATCTTTTCTTATAAGTTGAAATTGCATAACCCCCAACTACAATAAAGTCTAATTTTTTATCTATGAATAAATTAAGCATTTTCATAACTTCCTGTTCTCTTTCAAGTAAGCCCGCTCTTGAATCTATTTTAGACATTTGTTAAAACCTCTGAATACCTTGCATTTAATCTTAAATTATATAAATTATCTAATTGTTCTAAAATATTATCTAAATTTAATTCTTTTCCCCAGTCTACTAATTCTTTTAAAGGCATGACAGGCAAGCCATCTTTTTTGTCTATCTCAAAACCTTCTTTTTGAATAATCCAAACTAAAGGCCTCTTATTATTAGCCTTTCCTTCAGTGAAGGCAATCCCTTCTTTTTTTAAAGACTTTTTCAAAGAATCTGCATCTTTTTTATCAGCTTCTAAAAAATAAATCCTATCATAAAAATCCCCTGTTATAAAACTTCCCTTGGTCCAGATAGTTGCAGCTGTTCCCTTTACAAATCTTATCTTTAATTTTAAAGTTTTAACTAAATCCCAGAAAGTATTGTCTTTTTCAATAACAGAAACAGCATTATCTAACTCTTTAAATTTTTTATAGATTAAATTTTTATTAATTTTGATAACATTCTTGTTTCCCTTTCTTATTAAACTAATCACCCCATACTTTTCTAATTCAGAAATCCACTTATAAACTGCTGAATAAGCAAATCCGATTTTCGAAGCTAAGCTATAAATGCTTTCCCCATCTTTAGCGTTTTTTACTATCTCCACAGTTATTTCATTTATTATTTTCATTATGTTTGAACTTTTTTGAAGTTTAAATATTTGAAAACCCATAGGTTTTCATTATCTTTTAAAAGATAATGAGTTTAAATAGCTTTCTATTTCTGATTCATTTTCCAGAAGAACTAAAATAGTTACTATCTAAAACAAAATAATTCTATTATTCACTGTTTATACTTTTGCCTAATTCCCTAAATTAATTTTACCCTTTAAATTTCATGTTCCCAAACCAAATTCTCCCCCATATAACTCTTAAAAAACTTTACAAACCGTGGTTTAGTTATCTAAACTCTAGTAAATATGCATAAACCCAGGTTTAGTTTATCACGAAGTTAAAAAGAATTGAGGATTAAACATTTTTTTCAAAAATTAAAAACATTTAAATACTATGTTAACTAAAAGTTAACATATAGTAACTAAAAGTTAACATTGTAAAATGAATAAACTAACTAAAGAGCAGGAAATTATTAAATTAATTTTTAAGGATTTTTTAACTCATTATAATAGCAGGAGCATTAGCAAACCAATTAATATCAGCCGTGTCTGGGCATTTAAAGTCTTTAAAAATTTAGAAAAAAGAGAAATTGTAAAATCAGAAAAAATAGGAAATGCAATAATTTATTCACTGAATTTGGATAATCCTGTAACTCATAAGGAAATAGAGCTGATTTTGATTATTGAAGCTGAAAATTTTAGAAGATGGAAAGAAGAATTCAAAGAATTAGAAAAAAAAGTAAATTTTTTGATTTTATTTGGTTCAATAACAAGAAATGAAAAAACAGCAAGCGACATAGACTTGTTAATTGTCGCTAATAGTAAAAAATTAAAGGAAATTGAAAAAATAATTGAAAAATTACAAAGATATACGAGCAAAAAAATACACCCCCTTATCCAAACCATGAAAGATTTTAAAAAAGATTTAAATAAAAAAAATAAAACAATAATAGATATCATAAAAACAGGAATTGTTCTTTTTGGACAAGAAGAATTTAGAAAAGCATTAAAATGAGTCATGCAAAAAATAAAATTGATTGGTGTTTGAAAAAAGCTATAAAAGAATCAGGAGAAGGGGGAAAACACAGAGGGTTAGTTAAGATAAAAGAAGATAAAGAAAAAGCTGGAAAACATCTTGTAAAAGCAATGCATAATCTTTCTGCTATAGAATATTTTAATGCAGGAGGATTTTCAGACTGGAGCATGAGTGCGGTTTTTTATTGTGTTTATCATTGTTTTTTAGCAATAGCCAGCAAATTTGGTTATGAATCACAAAATCAAGAATGCACTATTGCCTTGATAAAATATCTTAAAGAAGAAAGTAAAATAGAACTTGATGATGAATTTATTAAAATACTTGAAGTTGATGAAAAAGAAAGGCATGAGACAAGCATAATTGAGAAAAGAGAATTTTATACTTATGGAACAACAATTTCAGCAAAAAAAGAAGAAATTCAAAAAAGTATTCAGCTGTGCAAAGATTGTTTAGACCAGACAAAGGCAATTGTTTTCAGATAATTTATTAAAAGAATTTCCGTAATTTCTTTATCATTTCTCTTATTTTAAGTAAATTTGATCATGATGATCAAAATTTTCAAAGGAGATAATCTGATTCTTCAATATTCATCTCAAAATTAAATCTCCACTACATAAATCTTAAAAACCACTATATTTTCCTTGAAATATGAAAATTTTAGTTACAGGGGGGGCAGGGTTTATCGGAAGCCAGATAGTTGATTTATTAATCAAAAAAGATTATGAGGTTGTAATAATAGATAATTTAAGCACAGGCAAGAAAGATTATATAAATGACAAGGCTAAATTTTATGAAGCAGACATTACTAAAGAGATAGATTTAATTTTTAAAAAAGAAAAACCAGAAATTGTAATTCATATGGCTGCACAAGTAATGCTAAGAGATTCTTTAGAAAATCCAATTTATGATGCTAAAACAAATATTTTTGGAACAATAAATGTGCTAGAATCTTGCAGAAAACATAATGTTAAAAAAATAATTTATACATCAACAATAGCAGTCATCGGAGAGCCAGAATACCTGCCTGTGGATGAAAAACATCTGGGAAAACCATGCTCACCATATGGGATTTCAAAATATACAGCAGAGCATTATGTCAGAGCATATAATCAATTATGTGGCTTGGACTATTTAATCTTGCGTTTTGGAAATGTTTATGGTCCTAGAGATGATATTAAATACAAAAGGGTAATATCTCTTTTTATAGATTGCATATTAAAAAATAAAATACCTTCTATATTTGGAGATGGAACTCAGACAAGGGATTTTATTTATGTTTGCGATTTGGCAGAATTTATTGCTGAGAATATTAATAAAAATTCAAAAAATAAATTATTTCACCTGGCATATGGAGAACAAATAAGTGTAAATGAAATTTTTAAAATTCTTAAAGAATTGTGCAATTTAAAAGAAAATGCAAAATATGTTCAGGCAGTAAAAGGAGAAGTAAAAGATATTTATCTTGATATTTCTTTAGCAAAAAAAGAATTAGGTTGGAACCCAAGACATAATATAAAGCAAGGATTAAAAGAAACCTTAGAATATGTTCAAGAAAATTTAATTAAAACTTAAAATGTATCCAACTCAACACCTCATCCTCGGAATAATCTTCTCTCTAGTTTTACTTTTTTTGTTTCCCCAAATAGGCATTATTGGTGTTTTAATTATTATTTTCTCTACAGTTTTAATTGATGTTGACCATTATCTTTATTATGTTTTTAAGAAAAAAGACTTGAGTTTAAAAAATTCTTATAATTGGTTTATTAAAAAAGTTAACAAATTCCATAATTTACCACGCAAGCAAAGAAACAAGTTTTACCTTGCATTTTGCTTTTTGCATGGTGTAGAAATAT
>JAHIHG010000076.1 GCA_018898425.1 Nanobdellota archaeon
CCAATTTTTGTAGGTTTTTTAATAGTTGAAACAGCGGTCAAATTTCAAAAAACAAAAGAAGAAACATTAAAACTTGTTTTAGGAGTTTGTGGAATAATTATCTTAATAGCAAGCATGTTTACATTTATTTCATATTATAATACTGTTCAAATTCAGGCATATAATTTTGTTCCATCACATTATACTCAGCAATGGCAAAAAGCAATGCAATGGGTCAGGGATGAAACACCTACAGATGCTGTTTTTAGTCACTGGTGGGATTATGGATACTGGGTTCAAAGTATTGGAAATCGGGCAACTTCAGTAGACGGAGGAAATGCCATTACATACTGGAATTATCTCATGGGAAGACTTGTATTAACAGGGGATAATCAGGATGATGCTTTAGAATTTTTATATAATCATAATACTACTCATTTTTTAATTGACTCAACAGATATTGGAAAATACGGAGCATATTCAAGCATAGGAAGCAATGAAAATTATGACAGATATTCCTGGTTTGGAACATTTTTAATAGATGAATCAAAAACTCAGGAGACAAAAAACCAGACAATTCTTTTTTATAATGGAGGAGTTGCTTTAGATGAAGATTTAATTATTAAAGAAAATGGAAAAGAAATTTTATTGCCTGCTATGAAATCTGGAATTGGGGCAATTATCATTCCTTTGCAAACTCAAAATAACCAGAATAATTTTGAACAACCTTATATGATTGGGGTTTATAACAACAACCAGTATAAGATAAATTTAAGATATCTTTCAATAAATAATCAAATAATTGATTTTGGGAATGGAACTGAAGCTTGTGCATATATTATTCCTTCTTTAAAGACTAGTAATGGGGCAGTATCTCAAAACCCTTTAGGAGCAATTATTTTAATTTCAGAAAGGCAATTAAGGGGATTATTTTCCCAAATTTATTTATTAAATGACCCTTTTGATAATTTTCCTAATTTTAAAATTGCCCATGTACAAACTAATTTAATAATAGAAAATATGAGAAGCCAGGGTATGGATGTTCCAGAGATTATTTATTATCAGGGGATTCAAGGACCAATTAAAATCTGGGAAATTGAATACACAGGAAAAGAAGAAATAAAGCAGGAATATATTGATAAAGTTGCTTCAAAATACTTAGATTGGCAATTATAATTATGAATGTGAAAAATGCATGTTCTAGATATAATTTATATTAAAAATTTACATTTCATAAGACTTGGAATATATTAATAATAAAGTGCAGGCTTTTAATTTGATAATTTATTAACTACACATTCAATTAAATAATAAGTTTTTTATTATGCATAAAATTAAGGCACACAACTATCAATGCAAATTATTAATACTAATACTGGCAAATCAAGCTATTTCAGATGTTTTACTTTCAGGGTTAATAAATTAAAATTATTTCTGTCAATTAGAAATTGAAATTAACTATAATCTATCAATCTAATGAAGCTGACACTATAATAATGAGATATACATAAATAAACATAAGACTATCACAAATTATGAAAGTTTAAAAAGATTATATTTTTTATTAAATAATGGAAACAATTTTATTAATACCTGTTTTGGTAAGTTTTTTTGTCACATTATTTTCAATTCCAATCTGGATAAAAAGAGCTAAAAGAGTCGGGCTTGAAGGAAAAGATGTTCATAAAACTTCAAAAGAAAAAATTGCAGAAGCAGGAGGAATATGTGTTCTTTTTGGATTTATCTTAGGAGTCTTGATTTATGTTCAAACAATCACATTTTATTTTAAATCAACAGATTATTTGATTGAGATATTTTCATTAATTTTATCATTATTAATCATTGGTTTTATTGGTTTTATAGATGACATTTTTGGATGGAAAATTGGACTTAATAAAAAAACCAGAATAATTCTTTTGATTTTTGCATCAATCCCTTTGATAGTAATTAATGCAGGGGAGTCTGTAATGATGGGGGCAGATTTTGGATTATTTTATCCATTATTTTTAATTCCTCTAGGAATTATTGGGGCAGCAACAACTTTTAATTTTGTAGCAGGATATAATGGGCTTGAAACAAGTCAGGGAATTTTAATTTTATCAGCACTTGCAGTTGCAACATATTTTACAGGAAATAGCTGGCTTGGACTAATTTCATTAATTATGATTGCTTGCTTAATAGCATTTTATATTTTTAATAAATATCCTGCAAGTGTTTTTCCAGGAGATGTTCTTACTTATTCAATTGGGGGATTAATTGCAATTATTGCTATTTTAGGAAATATA
>JAHIHG010000077.1 GCA_018898425.1 Nanobdellota archaeon
GTAGGATAATCTTGGGGTGCCAGCAGGAACAATGTCTTCATTTAATCCATCAGCAATAAGACCCATATAATTATAGATACTTTTAGGATTTCCTCCATAATTATCCCACTCTACAAGATTATTCCAGTTAATCAAAGAAAGCCCATTTGCTAAATTAGAAACATAACCTTTTATTAGATAAAATGCCTGATCTTTTTCTGACGAACTCCTGCCTGTGTAAGTTCCATATTCTAAAGACACTATTTTAACATCAGAATATCCATTTGAGTTTAAAATATCCTTCATATAACTTACGGGGATATTGTAATCATCTTCCCAATAATGAGTATCTGCATACTCAAACAAATTTTTGTTTTTCATTTTTGAAATTAAACTTTCAAATATATCTGCTTGTTCTTGAGTTTTTACTGTGCATGCGCCTAAGACAATCTTTGCATCAGGGTCTGCTTCTTTTGCAGATTGAGATAAAAGCTCAACAAACCTAACATAACCATCAATTGTTCCTCCATAATCCTCCCAAACATGGGGGAATGGTTCTCCTTCTGCCTGCCAATATTTTACCTTTATAACCGGATTACACGCAGAATTATAATTGGTGGCATCGCAATAATCATAATGTCCGTCTCCATCATATCTCTCAACAAAAGCTTTGACAAAATTCTTAAACGATTCTTCGTTAGAAGAATCTATGTCTATACTTCCCCTGGATCCTTTGGGTACTCTTGTAGGATTAATCCAAGATATATAATTAAAATCAGCTTCCGTGTTTTTAAAAACATCTGAAAGAGCTTTATCTGATCTGCTCCAGTCATAACCTTGCCCCAATACTGGTTCCATATCTACCCAAGTAATTAGTTCTCCTGCTCCTCGCGACCATTTTGCGCCAAGATTACTGAAATGATCTCCTGCCCAATGCTTTGTATCTGAAGTATTTATATTTGTAAGAGTTGTTGAATCAAAAACAGCCATGATTCCAAAAGGCGAATCCTCATAATCAATAATTGAAGTTATACACTCCCCATCACAACATATTTCACTATCACTCGCATCAAGCCACGAGCCAGAACAGGTTTCCGACGATAAACAGATATTGCCATTTTGTTCAGAACAAGTTTGCTTTGTTTCCTCCGCAGTCGGCAAGGAAACTTTATCCTTTACAAAAACCTCCCAACTAACCACCACAAAAAATATCAGCAAAGCTAAAGTTAGGATACTGCTGATTGAGATTAATAGGAGTTTTTTGTTCATATAATTCATCTTAACTATTTTTCCTCGATAAAAACAGGTTCTTTACCTAAACTAAAACTGACTTTTCCATTTACAGCTTCCACTGTCCAACTATCAGACAAGGTTGAAATTTTTACAGATTTAATATTACCCACATCAAATGTTACATCTTGCGGGAAAACGATAGATTTTTCATAAGCTATTGCTTTTCTAATCTCATCACTTTGCGCTTCAGCTTTAAATAAAAAGGGACAGAATGCAACCCAAGCATTATCGCCTTCGCTATTTTTAAATTCTTCAACCCAGACATTATTTGAATTAATGCTTCCGGAAATATGTTTTGAATATAAAGGATATATTTCAAAAAAGTCCAATAATTTCTTGTAAAATTCAAATTTTTCAGTAGTAGAATATTCAGTTGTTTCTTTGTTGTATTGAAATAACGCAGTACTGCTGTCAGATTCAATACTGGATATCATTGAACCAATAACTTGGTTGTCCTTGCTTTGGCTTAAGGTAGTTACATATCTCTCAGCAAGCAGTATTTTAGCCTCATCATCACTGATCCAATTAAGACTTCCGTCTTCATAAGGCATTGCCGTATTACCTTCCGTAACAAGAATAGGTTTATCATTGAATCCATAGTCATTCAACATTTTTCTGTAGGTTTTTAGGATTTCATATTCAGACATAAAATTGTATTTTACATTTAAATCTTCTTTTGTTTGCAAATAGCTGCTTATTTTCGGATACTGATGCAGATTAAAGACATCAAATTTTGCTCCTGCCTTGAGATATTCATCATAATATTCATTCATCATAATATTCTCGTCAGAATTAACCGCAGCCGCCATAAAGCCGGGGGTTCCAACTTGAATAGCGGGATATTTTGCTTTGACTTTATTGTAGGTGGCAATATTTGACATTGCTAAATCTGTTGGCGTTCCCTCAAAACGCGCGCTATCTTTTCCATCATAATCTTTTGTTGGCTCATTTTGAAATTCAATATGCTTGATGTTCTCATCTATATAAAATTCATCCAAAAAGGAAATTACGAATTCAGCATACTTGTCTGGATTTTTATCATCTTCGCCGCCTAACTTAAAAAAGGATGGGTACACAGAAACATCATATTTTTCTGAAAGCTCAAAAATATAGTAATAATCTAATCTTAATGACCAATCAATATTGTTGACATCTCCATTTCTTGGAAAGGTCACTGGGACTAAAACATAATCAAGACCCAATTCTTTAGCTAAACTAAATGTTATTTCATTTAATTCTCTAATATTTTCAGTGTTTTGAAGTTTAAAACCAGAAATAAAATCATCAGAATGTTCTGATTCCCCACACCCCCCGCTACAACACATCGCGCTATCACTCGCATCAAGCCATGAGCCGGAACAAGTTTGGGAAGAAGAGCAAATATTTCCGCCGAGTTTGGAGCATGATTTTTGAGCATCTCCGCCTTTCGCGCAAACACCTCCAGCGTCAGGATAATCTCCGTCATATTCGCAAGTCAAACCCGAACAGCATTTTATTCCGGCAATTCCTCCGCAGAATTCATTTTCGTTTTTACATCCTTTTACAGCAGATTTACAATCTTGCGGACAAATATTTTTTTGTTTTTCTTTCTCATCGCAAATTCCATCACCGCATTTTTCAACTGGTTCTGGATTGTTTAAAAAAATAAAAGCTAATACGCCAATTCCAATGACAAGAAAAATTCCTGTGATAATTAAAATTGTTTTTTTGTTCATATTATTTCACATAAATTTCAATTTCTTTTTCTGGCAATAAATTAGATTCGATAATTTCAGTAACAGTTCTGCTTTTTTCTCCGGTTGGGTCTTGTTCATGCAAAAAGTCCATGAATTCTAAGATATACTCGGCTTGTTTATCAAGCGGAAGACTTACACTATGTGAAGCAGTACCATATACTTGCTGAGAATTCATTGTCCAAAAAACATCTTTTGCGCCTTGTACAGTCCCTTCTTTTAATAATGCTGTATGTGCTAGCCATTTTCTTTCTATTTTATTTATAGTTTCTAAAGTGATAAAATCATTTCTTCCTTTTTCCTGATTTAAATCAATTGAATATGTTCCAGGCGTACCAAAATTTGCAAAACCACTACATGTTGGATAGATAATTGCATTTGGCAAACTATCCTTTTCCCTTTCTTCATTCAGACATCCTGATTTTATCTCTAAATTAAGTTGTTTTAATTTTATCATATAATCTTCCATATCTCCATTATAAGATATATTTTCTCTACACGGCTTATCTTTACACGCTTCTTCTCTTGAAGCTAAAGCGTCTGCTTCAGATTCATATGAATAACCATCCCAAACATAGACTCCATACCCGTGATGATGAGCAGCAATTTCATGACCTTTTTGTTTCCATTTTTCTAATTCTTCTTTTCTTATTGGATCTTCCAATAAGAAATCCACCCACGGAGAAGTGAACATTAGTGTAAGTTTCATCCCATAATTATTGGCTTTAAGAACTAATGTTTTTAGTGTTTGATAATTTTCTTCAAGATCTTCTACTCTAGGTTCATTATGTATTGCAATAAAATAGTATGGGATATTATTCTCACAATCTTCTCTGCATAAATTTGAATTTGCTTTCTCTATTTCATCACAAATAAAATCCCCGCACATGCCTTGTTTTTTTGAAGAATAAGGAGTTTGTGTTTTTTTGTTGATCAACTTTTCAGAAATTAATTTTTCAGGCAACAACTTTGATTCAATTATCTCACTAATAGTCCTGCTTTTTTCTCCTGCTAAATCTTTTGAATGTAAAAATTCAAGAAATTTGTAATACGATTCTGCCTGATTTTGAATGCTATGGGTTACTGCTCCATAAACCCCTGAATTCATTGAACTAAATACTACCTGGGCTGAATTTTGACGTTCATCTGTAGTTATCTGATAATGCGCAAGCCATTTTCTCTGAATGTTTTTATATTCTCCAACAGTTATATATTCATTATTACCTTTTTCTGGAGAATTACTATCTCCAAAAAGTTGACCTAATTCGCCAAAATTTGCAAAACCAGAGCAGGTGTCATAAACAATTTCATCGGGCATAACTTTCTTATCATGTTCATCATTAACACAACCTGATTTTATATCGGGATTTATTTTTTTTAATTTGTTGATATAATCTGTTAATGTTCCTAAATACTTTTCAGATATTTTACCCTGTTTTATTCTTTGAGCAATAGCCTCTTCTTCTGTATAATCAGTATAACCATCCCAATTCCCATGATAAATACTGTGATGATGGGCTGCTATCTCATGCCCCTGTTTTTTCCAAGATTCAAGATCAGCCACTCTTTCAGGGCTTTCAGAAATATAGTCTGCCCATTGAGCAGTGAACATTAGTGTAAGTTTAATATTATATTCATCTGCTTTTTCTATCATTTGCTTCAGGAGAAGGTAACTTGCTTCTATTTTTTCTGTCCCTCCTGATTCATCGTGATATGGTTCATTATGAATAGCGATAAAATAATAGGGAATATTAGATATAGTAAACTTTTGCAAATAAATCCACGTTCCTGTAATAACACCAATGACAAGAATTATTCCAAAAATTATTAAAATTAGTTTAATTGTATTATTAATATAATTGTTCTGTTGTTCGTCCATATAGTTTCATCTCTTTTTATTATTAAATTTTTATCCTTTATATTATTTCCCCTCAACAAACACAGGGCTTTCACCAAGAGTTATTTCAACTTTGCCACCACTCACTGTTTTTGTTTCTGTCTTAAAAAAATCAGGATAATCATTCGCATCTATTTTAGAGCCGTCTTCAGCATCGGGAACTGCTTCAGTGATTTTAGCTGAATTGATATTTCCAACATCCAATGAAATTGTTTTACTTGTTCCTGTATCATCAAAATAATCCCACCATGCCACCCAAATCGGCTCGTTATTTTTTGTGAATTTGTAAATATAAACATTGTCTAATTCTTGAAATGTCTGAACATTATCCCAGTCAGAACCTTCGAGTTTTTCTGTCATAAATTTATAGGAAAAATATGCAAGTTTTTTGTGAGAAGAGCTATCAGCTTGTGTTGGAGTATTAATAAGACCAACATAATTAAAGTACTGCTTATAGGGGTAGGCATCGCTACATAGACCAAAACCTTGATATTCTTTATTCCATTCAGTAATTCCTGTCCAAAACATTTTATCTATATTCAAAGAAATTCCATAAATATATCTTTTTATTAACTCAGATGCATGCTCTTTTTCACTTTGAGGACCTTCTACCCACCATTGTGAACATTCCTCCTGAGGATCTCCTGAATATGTTCCATATTCTGTTATCCAAAGTGACTTTTTATTTATACCATGTTTGCTTAAAATTTGATTATATTTTGAAACATAGTTTAATACTTCTTTGTATTTCCCTTTAGATCCTTGAAAATGAAAATCTAAGATATCAAAATGTGAACCAATATTATTTTCTAGCGCAGAATCTAAAAGCTCAGTAGCGCTAAATCCATGTTCTTCACCTTCTAATCCAGCAAAAGATATGGCAATTTTTGCATCAGGTGATACTGATTTGATAGCTTTTGAAGTTTCAATTACATATTTTGCATAATTTTCATCTGTATCTTTCCAATTCAAATCCGCTTCATTGATAATCATCCACGCTTGTACATCATCTTTATATAATGAAACAATCTTTTTAGTTTTTGTTATATGTTGAACCATATTATTTGGATACTCTGGAGAAGAGATACCTGCAATAATATTAAACTCATGAGAAAATTCTTTTGTCTTTTCTAGTTCTGGCACTAACATACGAATCCATTTTGCACCTATATCCGAAATAAGGTTATTCACTTCAAGAAAATTTTTTTCTTGCGGAATTTCTCCAAGTGAACTATAAGGAGCTTGAATCCCAAAAGGGGAATCCTCATAATCTATTTCATAATCTATTTCATAAATAAAAACTTCATTATCCATAGAATAATATATTTTATCATCAGAAACTTCCAATGACATACGTATATTATCAGGAAGATTTTTATCTGGGATAATTGTTTTCACTTCTTCCTCAATCACTA
>JAHIHG010000078.1 GCA_018898425.1 Nanobdellota archaeon
AGCTTTTATTTTACTGTAAAATGTTAAAAAAACAAAAAGTAAAAAAAGAAAATTTAGGTTCGGAAGTAGCAATTCATCAACGATTAAAAACTGACAGAATAAACAATGCTCCTATTCCCCTCGACCTAAAACCTAAATCCGTTCTTAGGCTCAGGACGAATCCTGGCGGGGCTATTATTTGATTCAAACCAAGGTTCCCATTGGGAATGACCTTAAAAAGGCCTCGATACCCGGAGAAAAGGGCACGAGAACCCCAAAGAGGGGCCAAGACCTCTTCGAGGATCCTGGTGGGGCTATTTCCCCCTCATCCATAAATTTAAATATAATTTAATCTTATTATTATCATGACAGAAAAAGAAATTGGAACTGTGTCCAGTTACTTTGACCATGTGCAAGTTGCTGCAATAAAACTTTCAGGGAATTTGAATGCAGGAGATAAAATACACATAAAAGGGCATACAACAGATTTTACACAAGAAATTACAAGTATGCAAATAGAAAGAAAAAAGGTAGCAAAGGCAAAAGTAAAAGACCACATTGGAATAAAAGTTTCTGAAAAAGTCAGGCCAAATGACAAGGTTTTTTTAGTAAAATAAAACTGCTTAATTAAGAAAATTGGCAAGGTTTATCAAGATGTATAATAAAAATACACTTGCAAATGCTCGTAATGTATAATATTAATAAAAAAAGTATTTTACTCTGATATTTTATTAACTAGATTACATTAATTGAGTAATTTTAAATCATTAAAGCTTATTATAAAGTGTTAGATTAAAAAGCTTTACTTTACAGATTATAAAAATTTAAATAGGTTTGAAATATTGAAATATATGCCCCGATAGTACAGAGGCCAAGTATGCCGCCCTCTCAAAATGATAGTAAATTCTTAAAAAAGAATTTTTAGACAAAGAGAGGTGATTTAATCTCGATGAGAGAGAAAATCTATGAATCTCAATGCAACTTCTCATTGGAGTTCAGCGGTGACCCGAGTTCGAATCTCGGTCGGGGCGTTATAGTATCGTGTGATTTTGATGGGCGTTTTTTTTTGTTCAAGAAAAATCCAAAAGTGTTTTTTAAACACCTTGGTTAAAAGAAGAATGAAAATAGACCCATACAAACATAAGGAAAAATACCTTAACTGGAAAGAAAAGGTGAAGGAAAAAATTCCAGAGATAAGCGAGCAGAATTCTGATTTACTTTTAAAATATCTTCAAGATATGGAAAACGGGCTTAATATTTCAAATACCAATGCAAAAGGCTCAAGAGGATATCCTCGACTGAATAATCTAAAGCAGAGAATGATATTTCTAATAAAAGAATTTGAAAAGAGATACAACCTAATGAACATGGCACAGACCACTGAAGAACAACTGCATGCATTTTTTGCTGGAATGAGTAATGGCACAATTCAAAAACAAAATGGGGGATGCTATAAATCCACTGCTGACTATGTCAAGGTTTTCAAAGCATTCTGGCATTGGTATCAAAAAATAAATAGAAAAAAGGGAAATAAAATTGAAGACATAACCACTGATCTTGATACAAGGAGAACAAAACCAGAATGGGTTTACCTGAATGAGCATCAAATAAAAATTTTATTTGATAATGCTAAGCCAGAGTATAAGGTTCTTATTATGTTCTTATTTGATACTGGAATTAGAAGCCCTACCGAATTAATCAACATTAAAGTATCTGATTTAATTCAAGACTGCAAGGAATTAAATATTCGGGATGAGGTATCCAAGACTTTCGGCAGAAGGATTAAACTGATGCTTTGTTCAGATTTACTAAGAGAGCATATTAAAGCTAAAAATCTTCAGTATGATGATTATTTATTTAAAATAAGCCCGCCATCTGTTAATCAGTATCTCAAAAGACTTGCAAAGCGAGTTTTTGGCGACAAAGAGAGTCTTGCAGGGCAAAAATATTCTGATTTAACAATGTATGATTTTAGGCACTGCTCGTGCTGTTACTGGCTACCGAGATATAAATCTGAATCTGCCCTAAAATTCAGATTTGGATGGAAAAAATCAGACAAAATCCACTATTACAGCGAGATGCTTGGCATGAGAGATACAATTTCTGATGAAGATTTGCTGGTTGATATTACTAAAACTGAGATTGAAAAGCAATTATTAAACTCCAAAAAAGAAAATGAGATAATGAAAGAAAGGCTGAGACTTTTAGAAAAGCAGATGAAAACCATTGCTGAATTAATGGAGCAAACAGCCAATAAAGGCGAGATGATTTTTAGATTGGAGTGAAGATGGTTGAGAATCTTATGTTAAATCCAACAAAAATTCCATTTCTTTTTAAGAACAAATCTGGGCACAGAGTAAAGGTGCAAAGTTTCAAAAAATCAAACTTCGTTAAATCCCAATGCTACACCTTCTCTTCTACTAAAACCTTCTTTAACAATCTTCTAATTAAACTACTTACACCCATCCAAATTAAACACCACATAATCATTAACACTAATTCATTAATGGGGTTATAATTCGAAAAAATTATTTGGATATTTCTCACAAATTTATATGATAAAAGTCCTACAATTGTAAATATAGCAAAATATTCAACAAACCTCAGTCCAGAAAAACTATCCATTGGCTTCACCTTTAACTATCCCGATCCA
>JAHIHG010000079.1 GCA_018898425.1 Nanobdellota archaeon
AAAAAATGTCTAAAAGATAAAAATGCTGCAGTTATTGTTTATGATGAATTTTGGGAAAAGTATACAAGTTTTGATTCTATGGGACAGGTAGTTGGTGATACATTTTTTCAGAGATATAAATATGGACAGAAATTACTTGGCAGTAGGTATGAAAAATTGTGGAAAATAGGTGATATAAAATCCCGTTTTTATAAAAAATCTAATGATGTTTATAATGGTCGTTCTTTGGACCAAGTCGCTACTCTTTTAGCAAAACAAGGTGTGAAAAATATTTTTTTTGAACATAGTTGCCCAGGAAAATTAGGTATGGAAAGTTTTTATGGTCCTGCGACAAAAGCAGATGTAGAAAATTTAGTGGAAGATTGGGGTTATTCTGCTGAAGAGTGTGCCGAGTTTAGAAAAGATGGAAAGCCAATTTTAATAAAAGAAGGAGATATTATTACTCAGGGAAATTATACGGGGAATATTGCTAAGCATGGCAAACCAACTTGGAAGGAACGTTATGGAAAACCAAGATTAGTGAAAGGACACCTAAGAAAAGAATCTTTAAAATTTATTCATGACCTAAAGCAAGCTGGAAAAGAAGCTGGAGAGGAAATAAATCAACAAAGACAAAAAAGAAATTCATTGGAAAGCGAGGTAACAGTAACCATAGCATTAGCAGGTGTTGTAAGTGGTTTGATTTTTTTATCTCCTAATTTAACTGGAAATGTTATTGGCAATTTATCTAATAGTTCTTCTAATATTATTGGAGGAGTTTTATTTCTTATTGGATTAGTTGGTGCATTTTTCTCAATTAGAGGAAGATAGTTTTTTAATAAATAAACAAGTCACCTCTTTTTTTGTTATCTAATTTTATTAAAGGAGATTTTCTACAATTCTTTTGAGTTCATTTCTTCCACCACATTCAGACCAAGTTATTGGAAGATTGTGTTGAGCTGCAAAATTCTTTTTTTCACTATAACTACAATCACAAGCTACAAGTTCAAGATTACTTCCTTTGTTTGTAAAATTTTTAGCTGCATTAAGAGCTCCATCTTTGGCATAAAGTCCCACATAAAGATAAATTTTGTCCACATCTTCAGAGTCAGCTCTTCCATAAATGTCGTGAAGAATTTGTGATAATTTTCCTTCTGCTTCTTGATTTCCCCATGTTTTAGTGTTATCATGGGAGTAAATAACTACTGGTCCATTTTTTCCCTGATAAGTTCCGTTTGGAAAGTCTTTTACACTGTTGTAAGTGATCACAATTGTGGCTTTTCCATTTTCTTTTCCATTTTCCATCTTATTTTTCACCTCCTTTCAATTCTGTGAGAATTTTATCTAGTTTCATAAAAGAATCTATTTTTTTGAAAACATCATTTGCTCCAAGACTTAATGCTTTAGTTTTTATTTTGTTTGTTAATCCTCCGCTATGAAGATAAATTGGTGTATTTTTATCATGCTTTCTTATTTGTTCTATTGCGTAAAGACCACTATTTCCATAACCATCATTCATCTGATTATCTGTTAGTATCAATAAGTATTTGTTTTGTTTTGATTTTTCTATTTCTTCGTCTGCATTTGAAGCAAATTCTATTTCATAGTTTTCAAAGAGAGCTTGTGCTAATATGTTCCTGTATATGATTTCATCATCTGCTATTAAAATCTTTTCAAGTTCTTTTTTGTTTTTTTGTTCCATTGTAATTTTAATCAATAATATCTATATAAAACTCTGTTGTAGAATACTCATCAACAGATTTAAAAAGAATAAAATCTTAATTAAACATGGAAAAAATAATTGTAATTTCAGTTGGAGGAAGCTTGATAGTTCCAGATGAAATTAATTATAAATGGCTTGAAAATTTTAAAAAAATAATTGATAAATATGTAAAAAATGGATTTAAATTTATTATTATATGTGGAGGGGGGAGAACAGCTAGAAATTACCAAAATGCAATTAAAAAATTAACAAAATTAGATAATGAAGATTTAGACTGGATTGGAATTCATGCCACAAGATTAAATGCTCATTTATTAAGAACAATTTTTAAAAAATATTCAAATCCAAGAATTATAAAAAATCCTAATGAAAAAATAGAATTTAAAGAAAAAATCCTAATTGCTGCAGGATGGAAGCCAGGATTTTCAACAGATTATGATGCTGTGCTGCTGGCTAAAAATTTTAAAATTAAAAAATTGCTGAATTTGACAAATATAGATTATGTTTATGATAAAGACCCTAAAAAATTCAAAAATGCAAAGAAATTAAAAACTATCACCTGGAAAGAATTTAGAAAAATTGTGGGAAGTAAATGGGACCCGGGATTAAATGCTCCTTTTGACCCAGTTGCTTCTATAGAAGCAGATAAATTAAATCTTGAAGTTGCAATTTTAAATGGGAAAAAATTGTCAAATTTTGAAAAATATTTAAAAAATGAAAAATTTATAGGAAGTGTGATATGCAAATAGAAAAAGTTTTAGAAAAAATAGGATTTAGCCCAAATGAAATAAAAGTATATTTAACTTTGAATAAACAAGGTTCTGCAAAAGCCGGGAAAATTTCAAAACTTGCTCAAATTGACAGAAGTTCTGCATATAATGCTCTTAAACTGCTTCAGGAAAAAGGTTTAGTAAGTTATGTAATGATTGGGCAAATAAAATGGTTTCAGGCAGTAGGACCAAAAAGAATTCTTGAATATTTAAAAGAACAAGAACAAGAGGTAAATGAAATTTTACCTAAATTACAAGAACTTCATAAATCAAAAAAAGTTGAAGGGCAAGTGAGATTGTTCAAAGGTTATAAAGGAGTTAGAAGTGTGTTTCTTGATATGATTAGAACAGGCAAAAATAATTATGTATTTGGTTCAGAGGGACAATTTTCAGAAAAAATGCCAGAATTTGCATTGCAATTTGACAGAATGAAAAAAGAAAAAAAGATGTATACCAAGAATTTAATAAGAAAAGGAAGAACAGAACTGGACAAAAAAACTTCTGAATACAGATATGCTCCAGCTATTTCGGAATCTCCCGCTGTTACAAATATTTATGGTGATAAAATAGCAATAATAATCTGGACAGATGAGCCAGAAGCAATTATAATAGAAAACCCTGCATCAGCAAAGGCTTACAAGTCTTATTTTGATTTTATGTGGAAGCATTCTAAGAGTGTTAATAAATAAATTTCCCCCATCAATAACTTTATAAAACAATTATATCTATCAAACTTATACAATGGCGAATACAATTAGCATGCAGGATATGCAGCATATTAATTTATTTGGAAATACTACTCGGATAAGAACAAGATATTGTTTTGATTACAATGAAACAATTTTTTTTTGTGTTCCAAAAAAATTAATTTCCAAGGCAATAGGTGAAGGCGGGAAAAATATCAGACAAATGAGCACGCTTCTTAGAAAAAAAATAAAAGTAATTCCAATTCCTTATGGAATCCAACATGTAAAAGAATTTATTAGAGCAATTGTAAGTCCAGTTTTATTCAAGGATTTAGAAATTAAAGACAATGAAATAATTTTAACAGCAGGAAATCAGAGCAAAGCTGCCCTGATTGGAAGAAATAAAAGAAGATTATTGGAAATGCAAAAAATTATTAAAGATTTTTTTGGAAAAGAGTTCAGAATAATTTAAGTAATTTACAGAAGATTTATAAATCATTTTTTACCAATATTATACACATGGGATTAAAAAACGCAGTAAAAAAAATAAAAAACAGAAAGAAATTTAGATGGAAAGAGAGACAGTTTAAGTCCAGGACTCTTAATCTTTATGCTAAAGCAGACCCCTTAGAGGGAGCTAACCAGGCAAAAGGAATTGTATTGCAAAAAGTTCAAAAAGAAGCAAAACAGCCAAATTCTGCTATGAGAAAATGCTGCAAGGTTCAGCTTACAAAAAATAATCGGCAAGTTACTGCATTTATTCCAGGAAATCTTGCACAAAGATTTATTGATGAACATGATGAGGTTATGATTGAAAGAATTGGCGGGGCAAAAGGACGAACAAAAGGAGATATTCCTGGAGTGAGGTTTAAAGTTATTAAAGTAAATGATCAGCCTTTAGAAAGACTTGTTCAAGGCAAGATAGAAAAAGGTAGGAGATAAAATGAAAAATAAAGTTTTTGATTATACTTTTTATGTTAGCGGGGGTTCTAGAGCAATTAAAGAAGCAGTTGAAGATAATCCTATTTATGAATTATTACCTAATCATTCTTTTGCACCTGAAAATGCTATTTTATATGGTAAGGATACATGCATTGTGAATCTTCCCCTGAGTGCAGGAAAGGTACTTAAAAAAGAAATTGAATTAAATTTTATTCCTAGGAGTCTTTTTTCAGGAAAAATAAATGAAAATTATAAAAAGGATTTAGTAGGTAAATTAAAACAACATGGTTTGTCTGTGGGATATGTTAAAAGGGAGATAAAATGATGAAAGAATTTAATATTTATTTTGGTACAGATTCAAATGAAGTAAGAGCAATAATTGAAGGGGATAATCTTTCACATTTAGTTGATAATTATAATCTTTCAACAGACAAGATTAGATTAGATGGGATAGATAATATTATCATAAATTTAACACACAATGTTGGAAAAGAACTTAAAAAAATTCATAAATTAAGTTTTGTTCCTTTGAGTGCTCTTTCAGGAATGATGAATATTGCTGACAATAATTATATAATACATAAATTAAAGCAAGCATCTATACTTGCAGATGTTCCAAAAAAATATGAGGGATTTCAAGTGGGGCGAGAAAAATAAAATGCAAGAACAAAATTTAAACATGGAATTTAAAATATTTGACTTATATGATTTAAGCGAGATAAAAGTTCAAGACCCTGGATTAAAAGATGTAATAAATCTTGAACCAAAATTAGTTTTAAAAAGTCATGGAAGAAATGTTAAAAAGTTTGGGCAGACAAAAGTAAATATTGTTGAGAGATTGATGAATAGATTAGGTGTTGCTGGGCATAGGGGTAAAAAACATAAAATTATCCTCGGAAGATCTACTGGAAAATATTCTAAAAACATGAAGATAGTTTTAGAGGCATTTAAATTAATTGAAAAAAGAACTCAAAAAAATCCTGTCATGGTTTTAGTTATGGCAATTGAGAATTCTGCTCCAAGAGATGAAACAACTGTTATTGAATATGGTGGGGCAAGATATCCCCAGGCAGTTGATGTGTCTCCTTTAAGAAGGGTTGGTTTAGCTTTAAAATATATTGTTCATGGGGCTTCAGATAAGGCATTTAATAAAAAGAAAACAATTGCACAATGCTTAGCAGAAGAAATAATCATGGCTTCTGAAAAAAATCAAGAAAGTTTTGCAATGAAGAAAAAGAATGAAGCAGAAAAACAGGCTGATAGCGCGAGATAAAAAATTAGTATATATTAAATAATAATAATTCTTAAAAAGGTTCTTGTGAAGATTAATTTATGAACTTATATTCTGAATTAAAAGTAGAAATTCCAAAGATTATAACTAAAGATAATGTTAATTTTACATATATTTTGGCTGGGGTGCTTGAACATTATAAGAAAAATTTTGATAGAGGAGGATATCTTCCGATTACCCATTCTGGAATGATTCCTGCAACAAAAGATTTTTTTGAAACAAAAATTTCAAAAAAAGAAAATCCAATCAAAGTTTTAGAAAAAGCGCTAGAAAGAGAATCTCCTTTTATTCCAGGTTGCTCAATGGTTTCAATTCCAATAAAATATCTTAGATTAAATCAATGGGATAATGTTGAAAAAGATACTGATTGGTGTGCGGCACGTACAACTTGTTTTAGTTTAAAAATTGGAAAATTAGAAGTTGGTTTTGGGAGGGCAGATTGGGAAAGAATTTTTGGGCAAATTCCTTCAGCATGTTTAGAAGTTGCTGAAAAAAGAGGATTTGAACCTATTTTAGAAATACCTAATTTTAGTAACAGGTATCCAAATTATTTTCAATCAGTTCTTGCAAATTATCTTCCTGAAGGACTTGAAACAGGAAAAATAATAATTAATGGTGGAGTTGGAAATCATTGTGGGAAACATTCAAGTGGGGGAGAAATAGAGATAAATGGATTAGCAAGAGAATGTTTGGGAGATTGTTCAGATAATGTTAATTATGAAGTCAAGGGTTTGGTTAGTTCAATAACTCAGGCAAGAAATTGTAATTTTATTGTTGAAGGAATTAATAGTTTTGGCTACCAACATAAAACAGATATTAAAAAATTAAAAGAAGAGGGATGCACTATAAAAATAAAAGTATTGGATAAATTGGTAGATATAGAAGAATATATAAATTTTTCAAGATAAATCTTAACCAATAATTTTAAATATTTTACAAATTTTTAACTTATTCTCCTTAGAAAATGAGAAGATTTAAAAACCAATTTTAATATTCTTAATTATCCAAATTTCTTAAAAAGAAATTTTAAGTTTTAATATGGGAAAAGAAAACCTTACAGTTTTCTGAACCATTTATTTCAAAAGAAAACAAGACAAAAAAATGGCTAGTGGAAATCAAAAGATTTCCTAACCACAAAATTTAAGTAAAGAACAAGGATAAAATTTTATGGCTAAAGAAGATATTCAAAAATTAATGAAAACTCAGAAATATATAAGGAACATAGCAATTGCTGCGCATATTGACCATGGCAAAACAACTTTTTCTGATAATTTACTGGCTGGTGCAGGAATGCTTTCTGAATCAACAGCAGGAAAACAAAGAGCTCTTGATTTTCATGAAGATGAGGCAACAAGGGGAATTACAATTGATTCAGCTTCTGTAAGTATGATTCATAAAGTTCACGGAGAAGATTATTTAATTAATTTAATTGACACTCCTGGGCATGTTGATTTTGGGGGAGATGTTACAAGGGCTATGAGGGCTGTTGATGGTTGTGTTGTTTTATCTTGTGCTGTTGAAGGAGTTATGCCTCAGACAGAAACTGTTCTCAGACAGGCATTGAAAGAATTAGTAAAGCCAGTTCTTTTTATAAATAAGGTTGATAGATTAATCAAAGAGGTTAAATTAACTCCCCAGGAAATGGAAAAAAAGTTTATTTCTATTATTGACCATGTTAATGAATTAATTGAAAATATTGCTCCTGAAGGATATAAGGAAAAATGGAAAGTTGGTGTTGGAGAAGGAAGTGTGGCTTTTGGTTCTGCATTTCATAATTGGGCATTAAGTTTCCCGTATATGAAAGAAAAAGGAATGACTTTCAAAGATGTTATTGATGCTTATGAAAATGATAATTACAAAGAATTAGCTAAAAAAGCTCCATTGCATGAGGTTGTTTTAGAGATGGTTGTTAAACATCATCCAAATCCAGTGGATGCTCAAAAATATAGAATTCCGAGAATATGGCGTGGAGATGCTGATTCTGAAATTGGAAAAACACTGGCAAGTTGTGATGCGCGTGGAGAGGCAGTTTTTGTTCCAATTAAAATTGTTGTTGATAAACATGCTGGAGAGGTTGCTTGCGGTAGATTATTTTCAGGAACAATCAAGCAAGGTGATGAAGCTTATATGAATCTTGCAAAGAGAAAAGTTAGAATACAGCAAGTTTCTGTTTATAAGGGTGCTCATAGGGTTATTGTTGATGAAGTAAGTGCAGGAAATATTATTGGAGTGGTTGGATTAAAAGATGTTTTTGTAGGAGAGACAGTTAGCAAACATGAGATGGAGCCTTTTGAAGCAATAACCCACATGTTTGACCCTGTTGTTACAAAATCTATTGAAGCTACAAAGGCTGCTGATTTGCCAAAGCTTGTTGAAGTTTTAAAACAAATTGCAAAAGAAGATCCTTCAATTAAAATAGAAATCAATGAACAGACTGGTGAGAGTTTAATGTCTGGCATGGGCGAGTTGCATTTAGAAATTATTGAAAATAGAATTAAAACAGAAAAAGGTTTGCAGGTTAGAACTTCTGCCCCGATTATAGTTTACAGAGAGACAGTTGAAAAAGAATCCCCAAGTGTTGAGGGAAGAAGTCCAAATAAGCATAATAGTTTTTATATGATAATTGAACCTTTAGAAGACAATGTTTATGAAGCAATAAGAAGCGGAGAATTAAGAGAAGGAAGAATTAAAAAGAAAAGCACTGATATGGCACAACAGCTTTCAGCACTGGGCTGGGATGGAGACACTATTAGGAAAGTCAGGGATATTTACAAAGGAAATATTTTTTTAGATGAAACAAAAGGAGAGGTTCATATTGGTGAGGTTATTGAAATGGTTTTAGATGCTTTTGAAATGGTTATGGTTGCCGGACCTCTGGCTCGTGAACCTTGCATGAAATTAAAAGTTTCTTTAATGGATATCAGGCTTCATGAAGATGCAATTCATCGTGGTCCTGCACAGGTTTATCCTGCTGTGAGAGAAAGTCTTACAGGCGCAATTAAAAAAACAAAAGCTGCACTTTTAGAACCATTGCAGGTTCATGTTATTGAAATGCCTGATAAGTTTTTAGGAGCAATTACTAAATTAGTTGGCGGTAAAAGAGGACAAATTATTGAAGTCAAGCAAGAGGGAACTATTGCCCAGATGAAAGCAAAAATTCCTGTGGCTGAAATGATTGGATGGTCAAATGATTTGCGTTCTGCCACAGAAGGCAGGGGCTCTTCTTCATTACTGGAACAGGAGTTTGAAAGAGTTCCAATGAGTCTGCAGGCAGAGATTATTAGGAAAATAAGAGGTAGAAAGGGATTAAGTGAAAACCAGTGACTCAAGTATAATAAAAATCAGTATTTACTTTTGCGACTCCCTATAAATAGTATCTTCTATAACTCCATCATACCCTAAAACCTTATCTAATCCTATTAATTTTATAGATTTTAATTTATTTTTTCTTAAATTTAAAATATTCTCTAAAGAGGGTTTCATCACATTGGGTATTTTTTGAGATTCGTTTTCACAAAACGGCGTTGTCCGAAAAGAGATAAATTCTGATTTGAAAAATAAAAAAATTCAAACTTTTTTGAGAAGATGAATCTGAATTTTTTAGATTCATTCTAATATTATATAAAATAACATGCCAACCAAATT
>JAHIHG010000080.1 GCA_018898425.1 Nanobdellota archaeon
ATATTTATAGCCCGTATAAAAATACTCGCCGTCAAAATCAAAGCCTGTTGCATAAGTTTCAGTTACATCCTTTTCTGCAGATATTATTTTTGAATCAATTATTTGCCAGTTATTATTCAACTTAACCATTAAGATATCTGCTGGAACGAGATTATCAATTTTGCTAGTTATATCCTCTGCGCCAACACTAGTTGGCAATATCATATAATAATATCCTCCGGCTTCTTTTATGCTTGCCTGCCTTGCTCCGCCATCTGCCACACCAGAAAGATCCAAATCAAATTCTTCTATTTTTACTAAATCTTTTGTATATTTATAAATTTTATAAATAGTTTGACCGCTTGCTCCAAGATTATCCATATATCTGGTTATCGCAAAAACTGCATTTTCTGTGACAAGCACCATCGGGTCATCAAGAAACTCATCCCCTTTCTGGGCTAATTTAAATTGAACACTTGTCGAAACCAACCCTGTTTCTGCTATTAAATCAAAATTATCGTTTAATCTATATTTTTTACCAAACAAATAACTGGAATCAGTCGCGATATTAGCGTGTTCATAAAATGTATATAAATATTCTCCATCAGAATCAACTCTGATATCTGTACATATTCCGTATTTTGAATCTTGCAGGTCTATGATTTTTTCCGAAATCTTTGAATTAAAATCTTTTGAATATATCATAACTTGAAAACTATGGCTTAAAGTGTTCATATAAATCACAAATATCCTGTCTTCTGTGACAATTAACTCTGGTCGAGCAACATTGTCTCCTAAATTAATCTGATCTATTAAGTTTATTTGTAAACTGTCATATTCTCCACACCCCCCATCACCGCATTTATCTGTCACAACAGATTGCGTTATTTCTTCTCCAACAAAAACCTCCCAACCAACCACCACAAAAAATATCAGCAAAGCTAATGTTAAAATGCTGCTAATTGAAATTAGTAATAGTTTTTTGTTCATTGTGTTTTTCTCTAAATTTTAATTGCAATCTTCTGGGCAGACATTATTTTTTTCTTCAAACTCATCGCAAATAAAATCTCCACACATGCCTTGTTTTTTTGAAGAGTATGGGATTTGTGTTTTTTCATCGATTAGTTTTTTAAGGATTGTTTTTTCAGGCAATAACCTATCTTCAATTATCTCGCTGACAGTTTTACTTCTATTGGCTGAGGGATCTTTCTCATAAAGAAATTGCATAAATTCATACAATTTTTCAGCCTCATCTTCAAAACTATGAATGACAACTCCATATGCCTGACTACTTGTTAAATTATCATAAGCATTTTTAGCTAATTCAACATCTTTATATATTTGATAATGAGCAAGCCAATATCTTTTAATACCATTAACATCAAAAGATAAAATATAATCATTTCGCCCTTTTCCAGGATTGATATCTGAGAGTTTCTGCGTTTCGCCAAAATTCGCATATCCCGAACAGGTATCATAAATAATTTCATCAGGCATAGAAAGATTATCATTTTTTGCATTAGAACAGCCTGAATTGAGATCGGGATTAAGCCTTTTTACTTTATTCATAAAATCATCCAGCGTGCCAAGATAGGATTCATATTTTAGGGGTTTTGTTTTTTTCCTTTTTTCAATAGCCACGTCTTCAGGATAATCCGTATAACCATCCCAATTGCCATGATTAACACTATGATGATGTTGGGCAATTTCATGTCCATTTTTTTCCCATTCTGAAATTTTTTCAAGTTTATTATGAGTAACAATATAATCAGACCATTGAGCAGTGAACATTAAAGTTAATTTAATATTATACTGGTCAGCCTTATCAACTATTTCTTCCAGCACTAAGTATTCTTTTGCTATTCTTTCTTCACCTCCTTCTGTGTGGCTTGGTTCATGCCAAGGCTCATTATGAATAGCAATGAAATAGTAAGGAATATCAGGTTCTGCGGATTTTTGCAAAAAGAACAAAACTCCTCCGATAATTCCAATTATAATGATTATTCCTCCAATAATTAAAATTGTTTTTTTGTTCATAGTATTTTCTTCCTTTAATTATTTAAATTTTTATCCTTTATATTAATTTCCTTCAACAAAAACCGGAATCTCACCAAGAATTATTTCAACCTTTCCACCACTCACTGTTTTTGTCTCGGTATTAAAAGCGGTATTATAATCTGTAACTTCTTTCCCTGATTCATATTTTGGCACAGCTTCGGTGATTTTGACTGAATTAATATCGCCGACATCTACTGAAATTGTTTTGCTACTTGTGGTGTCATCAAAATAATCCCACCACGCGACCCAGACAGGTTCGCCGTTTTTTATAAATTTGTAAACATAAACATTATCTGATTCCTGGATTGTCTGGATATTGTCCCAGTCGCTTCCTTCAAGTTTTTCAACCATTAGTTTGTAGGTGTAAAAACCAAGATTTTTGTAATGATTCTTATCTTGATTGCTCATACTTGGATTGCTAATCAATCCAGCTTCAAACCTTTTACCATAAGCTTCATCATTGCCATCACTCAATTGCGCCCAAACA
>JAHIHG010000081.1 GCA_018898425.1 Nanobdellota archaeon
ATTTAAAAGAACTTTATGAACATCATAAAAAAATGGGGAGAATAGGCACTCTCACAGTTGTGCATCCTGTTTATTGGTATGGATTGACAGAACTAGAAGATGGCGTGATTATTAGTTTTGATGAAAAACCAAAAATGAAAGATTTTATTAACGGAGGGTTTATGATATTTAATAAAAAAATATTTAATTATCTGTCTGAAGAGCCAAGCTGTATTTTAGAGCAAGCCCCTTTGCGAAACTTAGCAAAAGATCATCAATTAGCAGGATATCACCATAAAGGGTTCTGGAAAGCAATGGATACTCAAAAAGATGTAGATGTATTAAATGAGATTTGCACTAAAGGGGCTCCCTGGAAAATTTGGGAAAATAAAAAAAATGATTTTCCTTATTTAAATAAAATAAATTCAGAGATAATTATGAATGAAGGAATTTTTAAAATAGAACATGATAAAGATGTGTTTAAAATAGAACCTGATAAAGAGAATTTCAAACTAAATGATTCTGAAAATCAATATTAAATTATTAAAATGAATGAAAAATTCTGGAAAGATCGAAATGTGTTTGTTACAGGAGCAGGAGGTTTTAAAGGATCACATTTAGTTGAAAAATTAATTGAGCTGGGGGCAAATGTAATTTCTCTTATAAGAAGTTATGATCCTAAAAGCTATTTTGAAACAAAAAAATTAGGAGAAAAATCAATAATCGTTATTGGAGATTTAAAAGATAAGAAAAAAATGGCAGATATTCTTTCTAAATATGAAATAAAAACAATTTTTCATTTAGGGGCACAAGCAATTGTGACAACTGCCTTAGTAAATCCTTTAGAAACACTAGAGTCAAATGTTCTTGGAACAGTTAATCTCTTAGAGGCAGCAAGAATTTACTCAAATGTAAAGGAAATAGTAGTAGTTTCCAGTGATAAAGCATATGGTCCTGCTGAAGTAATGCCTTATACAGAAAACGAAAAATTGCAGGGAAAAGCCCCTTATGATGTTTCAAAATCTTGTGTTGATTTAATAGCACAAATGTATGCAAATGTTTATGATATGCCAATTACTATTACAAGGTGTGCCAATGTTTTTGGTCCAGGAGATTTAAATTTTAGTAGAATTGTTCCTGGCACAATTAAGTCAATTATCAAAAATGAGCCCTTGCTAATAAGAAGTGATGGCAAAATGATTAGAGAATATATTTATGTGAAAGATGCTGCTGAAGGGTATATCAATCTTGCAGAAAATATTGAAAAAACCAGAAAACAAGCATTTAATTTAGCAAGCAAAAATGTTATGGATGTTCTTGAAGTTGTGGAAAGAATTTCAAAAACATTAAATCAAAATGTAGATAAAAAAATACTTAATCAGGCAAAATATGAAATACCTATTCAACACTTAAATGGTTCTAAAATAAAAAATTTTATAGGATGGGAGCCCAAAACAAGTTTTGAAGAAGCTATTAAAGAAACTTATAAATGGTATAATAAAATGCTTGGAGGAAATATAATCCCTCCTAGTTCTTGCACAATTAATAATCAATATGCTTCAAATAATCCTTACACCACAAATAATCTTAAAAATATTTCTCAAATAAATAAAACAATGAAACTTTCAGATTATTTATTGGATTATTTAAAAAATATAGGATTAAAACATGTATTTTTAGTTACAGGGGGGGCAATTCTTAATATAACTAATTCATTTGATGAAAATAAAAATTTAAAATATGTCTGTAATGCGCATGAACAAGGGGCTGCAATGGCTGCTGAAGCTTATTCCAGAATTACTAAAAATATTGGAGTTGCTATGGCAACAAGCGGTCCTGGAGCCACTAATTTAATCACAGGAATTGGATGTGCTTATTTTGATTCAATCCCTGTTCTTTATATCACTGGTCAAGTTAATACATTTGAATCTACTAAACAAGGAGGACCAAGGCAAGTAGGATTTCAAGAAACAAATATTGTTGATATGGTTAAACCTCTAACTAAATTTTCTAAAAAAGTGGAAAATCCTGAAGATATAAAGTACTATTTAGATAAAGCCATACATATTGCAAAATCTGGAAGACCAGGCCCGGTTTTATTGGATATTCCGATGAATGTGCAAAGAGCTCAAATTGAAATTGAAAATTTAAAATCATATATTCCAGAAGAAATAAAAATAGATTTTGAAAAATTAGACAAAAAAGTAAATGAATCAATTGAATTAATCACCCAAGCAAAAAGACCAGTGATAATTTTGGGAGCAGGGGTAAAAATAGGTAAGGCTGAAGCAGAAACTATACAATTTATTGAAAAAACAGGAATTCCAGTTGTAACAAGCTGGGGGGCAATAGACGTGTTAAATCATGACCATGAATTATTTGTTGAAGGTTTTGGAGTTTCTCATAATAGGGCAGGAAATTTCACTGTTCAAAATTCAGATTTAATAATTAGTCTTGGTTCAAGATTAGATACAAGACAGGCAGGAGGAAAAAGGGAAACTTTTGCAAGGGGGGCAAAAAAGATTATTGTTGACATTGACAGTGCTGAATTATACAAAGGAAGAGGATTAAATATAGATGTTGATATAAATTTTCATATAAAAGATTTCTTAAATAACATAAATCAAAAATTTGACAAAATAAATATTAAAAATTTATTTGAATGGAAAAACAGAATTAAGGGGTGGAAACAAAAATATCCTATTGTTGTTCCAGAGTACTTTAATGAAGAAAAAGTTAATCCATATGTGTTTATGGACAAGATTTCAGATGAAGCTAAAGAAAATGCCATAATAACTGCTGATACAGGATCAAATCTTACATGGACTATGCAGGCATGGAAAATCAAAAAAGGGCAAAGATTATTTTCTGCATTAGGAAATTCACCCATGGGATATTCGCTTCCTGCAGCAATAGGAGCATCTTTTGCTTCAAATAAAGGAGAGATTATCTGCATTACAGGAGACGGAGGAATTAAAATGAATATTCAGGAGTTGGAAACAGTTATGAAGCATAATCTTCCCATAAAAATTTTCATCATAAACAATCACGAATATGGCATGATAAAGCAATTTCAAGATGTATGGATGAATTCTGTTTATAAAACAAGTTGTCCTGAAGGGGGTTTGGGAAATTCAGATTTGCTGGCAATTGGAAAGGGTTTTGGAATGAAAACTGTCCAGATAAACAACAATAATGAGTTGTATAAAATAAGAGAAATTTTAGATTCTCAGGGTCCAGTTTTATGCAGTGTTGAATTAAAATCAGGGCAGAAAATGTATCCAAAATTAGAATTTGGAAAGCCTATTGAAGACCCTGCACCATTATTAGACAGAGATGAATTTAGGGCAAATATGATAATAGACCCAATTGAAGAATCTGGGGGCAATTAAAATGAATATACTTTTAACAGGAGGCAGTGGTTTTATAGGAAAAAATCTTAAAGAATATTTAGAGAAAAAATATACTGTTTTTGCTCCAACACATCAGGAATTAGAATTAACTAATAAAGAAAAAATTGCAGAATTTTCTAAAAAAAATAAAATTAAAATTGTTATTCATGCTGCGGGAGTTGGAGGACATAGAAAAAACAGAGATGAAAATATTCTAGAAAATAATCTAAAAATGTTTTTTAGCATTGCAGACAATCCTGTAAAGTTTGAAAAAATCATATTTTTGGGAAGTGGGGCAGAATATGACAAAAGCAAGAATATTATAAATGCAAAAGAATTTGAGTTTGGAAAAAATATTCCTGATGATGATTATGGATTTTCCAAATATATCTGTTCAAAATATATTGAAAAATCTAACAATATTATAAATTTAAGGTTATTTGGGGTTTTTGGAAAATATGAAGATTGTGAAACAAGATTTATTTCTAATATAATTTGCAGGGTTTTATTTGACTTGCCTGTTCAGATTAATCAAAATATGCTTTTAGATTATATTTTTATAGAAGATTTATGCGAAATAGTTGAGTATTTTATTCAAAATCCTCCTTTATATAAATTTTATAATGTCGGCAATGGGGAACACATTGATTTATTTACAATTGCTAAAAAAATAAGGGAAATTTCTGGGAAAAATATTGAAATAAAAATAAAAAATCCAGGCATGAATAATCAATATACTTGTGACAATTCTTTATTAAAAGAGGAATTGAAAAATTTTAAGTTCACTAAAATAGATGAAGCAATAAAAAAACTATATACATGGTATTTTGAAAATAAAGATAAAATTAAAAACAAGAATTTTTTAATAGATTGAGAATAAAATGAAACCAGAAATATCAATAACAATTCCCATATATAATGAAGAGGGAGGAATAAAAAAAACAGTTAATAATCTTGTTAAAGTTTTTGGAGAGAAAAAAGCTAATTATGAATTAGTGCTGGTTAATCATGGTTCTTGGGATAACACTGAAAAAATCATAAAAGAAATGGGAGAAAAAAATAAAAAATTAACTATTATAAATCTTGAGAAAAATCTTGGATATGGGGGGGGGATATTATATGGAATGGAGCATTCTAAAGGGGAATTTATTGGATGGACTTGTGCAGATGAAGAAATATCAGCAGAAGATGTTTGGAAAATATATGCTGCAATTAAAAATAAAAAATATGATGTAGTAAAAGCTCTAAGAACAAAAAGAAAAGACGGATTATTAAGAATATTCACAACATTTGTGTTTAATAATTTAATTTCATTCAGATTTGGATTTAATTTAAAAGATATTAATGGTTATCCTGTATTTTTTAAAAAAGATATGTTAGAAAAAATTAAACCAACAGAAAAATCTCATTTGTTTAATTTAGATTTAATGAAAAATATGAATAAAAATAATATGAAAATATTAGAAATCCCAGTTATTCACAGAAAAAGGCAGGAAGGAACAACTTTTATGAAACTCCCAAGAATTTTTGAAATGGCTTTTGATTTTTTTAAATATAGTCTTAGATTTTAATTTTGAATTAAAGAATATACCAACATGGTTGCACCTATAGAAATTACAATTAAAAAAATCGCTAAAATAATCTTAATTAAAAGTTTTTGCTTTTTTATGAAATAAGGGTATGACTTTCTTTCACAAGGTTTTATGCCTGTTAAATCTTTAAAAACATCTATGGCATATCCAATTGGCCACCCCGCTATTAAACTAAAGATTGATAGATTAATAGTTCCTCCAATTATCTCTGCAGAACTTATTGAAGTTCCTGACAAAAGACTTGATAAAGAATACAAAATAGGATTAATTATCGCATTAAATATAATTAAATAAAGAGTATCATGCACCCATTGTAAACCTTCATGTGTTGTTTCTTTTATATTAGTTAATTTTCTTGAAAAATCTCTTCCTTTTGATAAAACATAACCTAACCCAAGATAAGTTAACATCATTGCAAACAATCTTGTTGTTAAAGAAATGCTTTCTGGAATAGGTTTAACATTCACAAAAGGGATTCTGCTTACTAATTCGCAGAGTTTTTTTGAAGTCTCCATTGCAGCAGAAACAGGAACAGCAACTACATTTATTGCAGTAGCGTCTACTAAATGTTCTTTTAAATGAGATTTTAATTTTTTAATAATTTTCATTATTTATTA
>JAHIHG010000082.1 GCA_018898425.1 Nanobdellota archaeon
AAGAAAATAAATCTAATTTTATTTGGGGAAACTCATGGATTTTTAGATGACAATTCAATTCAAGAAGAAATAATCAAAATTTTCAAACCAACAATTTTTCTTTATGAAATGCTAGAAGAAACAAACCTTTTCACAATAGAAGAACATGAAGAATTCTTAAAACAACCTGATGAAAAGGATTTTTCTGTTATCTCAATTTTTGGCGAATTAAAAAAAACTGTGGCTTTAGCGAATAAGCATAATCTTCCCATCGTAGGTAGCGATATAAGAAACATGTGCAGAGAAAACAAAGATTTCCTCAAAAAAACAGAATTAAGCAAGGAAGAAATGAAAATAGAAGAAGATATATTGAAAAAAAGAGAGGAAAGACAAGTTCAAGAAATGCTTTCTCATCTAAAAAAGGGAAAGAAAGTTCTAGCAACAACTGGAGCGTTTCATCTGAGACAAGACTCTCCATTACTAAATTTAAAAGAGAACTATTTGATAATTTATCCCACATACAATGGAGAACAAATTTTTACTCCTCCAGAAAATTTCGACATAAAGAGTGTGACTTTTGATATAAAGGAAATCTCTTAATATGAACTTAAAAGTAAAATTAAAACCTTCAATGTACATTCTCAAAGAAGGGGAGAATAAATATAAGTTTATCTTAACTGGAAGCAGAAAAGTATTGACTTATGAAATAGATTCTCTTGTGAAAGATACAATTGATTATTTAACCAAGGAAAGAAGTTATAATGAATTAATTAACTATTTATCTGAAAATTATAAAATAGAGGATGCAAAAAATTGCATTAAGGCTATGGAATCACAAAGTATTCTAAGAGTTTTTAATAAAGAAAATGAAGATGTAAAATTTAAAAAGCAAATTGAATTTTTAGATGAATTTACTAGCTCTTATGACGAGACTTTAAAATTACATAAAGGAGTTAAAGGTTCAAGAATTACTATTTTCGGTGTTGGGGGCATAGGAAGTTGGATTGTTAATGGTTTATCCCAAATTGGGGTTGGAAAGATGGTAATTTGTGATCCAGATAAAGTAGAATTATCCAATTTAAACAGGCAATTATTCTTTTCCGAGAAAGATGTCGGAAAATACAAAGTTGATGTGATAAAAGAAAATCTTCCAGATGTTTTGATTGAAACCCATAAAAGATTTGTTTCCCAAAAAGAAGATTTAGAAGATCTAGTGCAAAATTCTAATTTTATTGTAAATTGTGCTGATAGTCCTTCTGTACAAGAAACTTCTGAAATTATAGATAGTTATGCAACAAGATTTAATATTCCTTATCTAGTCTCAGGAGGATATAATCTTCATTTAGGGATGATAGGACCAATTATTATTCCTGGGAAAACTTTAACATTTAGTGATTTTCTTAAACATCAGAAAAGAAATGATAAATTAAGTAGTCTTGAGAAAATAAAAAACATAGAAGCAACTGGAAACCTCGGTCCAATTGCAGGAGCAGTAGCTAATATTCAAGTAATGGAAATTTTCAAGTATTTAACTGGAAAGGGAACTGTAAATTATAATAAATTTGCAGAAATAGATTTCATGGACTTTAGTGTGACTTGGAATCAGTTTGGTCCAGAGATTAATCTTTAAGTCAAAATTAAAGAAACTTAAACAGAAAATGTTAAAAAGTGTAAAGAGTTAAATTAAACATGGAAAAAACAATTAATTTAGATAGTTATATGAATAAAATAAACCAAATAGAATCTATGTTAAATGAACTTAAACAAGGGCTTCTTGTTTTTGATAAAGATTTTCAAGAAAGCATTAGTAATGGTGAAAGAGATATAAGGGAAGGTAATATTACTATATGTAAAACAGAAAGTGATTTAGATAATTTTTTTGCTTCAGTTTAAAATGCATGAATCAGTTTTTTCAGATGAGTTTAAAAAACAACTAAAAAACTTAAGAAAAAAGATAAAACTGCTTATATTAGACTAACTAAAAAAATTAAAAGAATTTTAATTGAACCTGCTCATTTCAAACATTTAAAAAATATTTTAAAAAGAGAACAAAGAACCCAGTTAGGACCTTTTGTTTTTAGATTTGAAGTTAAAGAAAACAGGGTTTATTTTATTACATTTAAACATCATGATTCTGCTTATTAATTGGTCATAATAAAGCATAAATTTCTATCACAATAAGATAAATTTATTTTAATTAAAACCTTTTATAATCAAATTTTCGATGGTCAATTGAAACTAAATAAACTTTATCTGCAACAATCTTAAACAATAATCTAAACTTTCTGATAATCCTTGTTGATTTATATCCTTTGAGTTTTCCAGACAAATTTCCTCCAACATTGTGGGGATTTTCCTTAAATCTTTTTATTTTTTGTTCAATTACTTTAGTAAATTCACTATCTTTTTTATATTTTTTAAATGCTTTAGAAAAAGTTTTTGTTGTAATAACCTTCCAAATCATTATAATTCTTGAATAGAATTTATCTCTTTAACATTTCCAATGAGAATATCTTCCTCACTATCCTGAATTTGCCTCATAGTATTAGGATTTGATAAAATTTCAAAAGTTTCCATAAATTTATTCATCTCATCCCTAGTAATCATAATTTTTTCAATTTTTTTCAGCTCATTATATAAAATTTCTAAATTAATTGTTTTTTCCATATTTTAAAATAACCTTAATAGTTTTTATTCTTTTTGGTTTGTTGGATTTATATTATTCCCCCTACAACCCTCAACTCACTCCCAATAGCATAACTAATTGCAATAATTACAAGAACTAATTAAGAATCTATGCCAAACTTATCTCAGATTTTGAGGGGTTATTTATTTTTTATAAGCATTTTTTCTGTGTTTAATTGAATAAATTTGCAATTTGCCACCTTTATAAGCTACAAACAATCTATAATCACCTATTCTTATTTTATTATTATTTTTATTGACTAAAAAGAAAATATATCTTTCAGGATTATGTTTAATTGTTTTAATTTTTCTCACAATTTTTTCTGATTTAAGTTTGTTCATTTTTCTTAAAAAATCAAGTGATTTTTTATACCAGATTATCTTAACACTCATTTTAAGAATTCAGCTTCAACATCTTCTTGGGAAATAAAATCAGATTCGTCAGCATTTTTACCCTCTTCAATTTCTTTAATAACTTCATCTGATAATTCCCATTCATCTTCCATTAGAATTTCTTTCATTTCTTCTATCATTTGTTTTAATCCAAGTATATTTTTATTCACGCTTTCCAAACTTATTTGTTCCATCTTATTTTCAATACTTGAAGATATTTAAAGTTTTGCACCTCTTTTTAAGTATTAATATCTGACTACATGCAATTGCTCCTTATTATCAACATTAATTTTTTATCTTAATCCCTTCTCTAACAGCTTCTTTTACAATTCCAATTTGTTTTTTCTTTTCCTTTAATTCAACAGGAGTTAAACAAATCACATCTAAATCATATTTAGAATCCCACATAAAATAAAATTGTGGGGACCTTTTAAATGACTTTTGTCCACTAAAATCTTCAGATACAATAATTAAATCAACATCACTATTTTCTTTTTCAAGACCTTTGGCCATGGAACCAAATAAAATCATCTCATTTACTTTAGTTTTCTTTTCAATTTCTTTTTTGAATTTTTTTAATAAAGATATTATTTTAGTTTGTTTGTTACCCATATTAATACCTCCTCCGCAGTATTTAAAAATTCATTAGCATCTTGTTCGTCATATTCTTCAAAAGGTAATTTTGAAGAAACATCTGGATATTTAGATTCTTGTTGAACTGGTTCTAATTCAGAAATTTTAAAAATTAATTTTTTCGGAAGTTCAAGCATCTTGGCCATTTTAGTGATACTATGAGTTTTAATCAATTTTCTTTTATCTTTAATTATTACAGCTTTTAATAATTTTTCAACTACTTGTTGAGAATAATTTGCACACACATAATATTTTTTCCCTTTTAGATTATACTCTGCAGTATCTAAATCTGCTTTAGCTTGTTTAATCCATCTTTCAAATTCTTCCATTCCTTAAGAAACAAACATTTCTTTTTATTCTTTTTGGTTTGCCAATTTTAAATTATTACACCAACAAACCCAATATTCAAAATAAAACTAAATGCTATTACTGATAGAACTAAATTAAATATAAAAAAACTTGCACATCTCTTTTTCATAATAAAACTAAAGAAACTTATTTTATAAATATTTCATTATTGAATTTAATAAAGAATTAATAAATTATTTATATTTTTGAGGCCAGATTATTAAAATATCTTCTGGCAAATGTATTGGAGGTTTTCCACCCCCAGGAAAATATATGCATTTTTCTTTGTAATATTCTTTACTTTTTCTCAGGCTACTTAGTCCAATATCATTTTCAAAATTCGCCATCGCTGCATATATCCACCTTTTTCCATCACAAGAATTAATATTTGACTAATTGCAATTGCTCCTCTTTTATTCATGCTTAAATCAAGGAAAAAGTATTTATAAATATTTCATAATTTTTTAAATCAGTTCTTTTAAAAATGCCTACCTGGAATGCCTTTTTTTACTTTATATTTCCCATTTATTTCTTCTACATCATAAGCCCATGTTGTTGTGCAAGCTTTTCCTTTTTTATATCCATCAATTCTATAACCTTTTTCGGGAAATTTATTATTTAAATATTGAAGTAAAATATAATTATCACATTCTTCTTGCCCGACTACTGCAATTGCTAGTTTTTGTGTTTCAACATCAATTATCTGGTAAAGAATTTGTGCTTGTTTTTGATTTTCTCCATTCATCCTATTTTGATTTTCATATCTTTCTCTCTCCTTTCTTTCAACATAATCTCTATGCCCCCCTGGTTGAACAATTCTTGGAAGAAGATTATTTATTGGCGACATTTCACGGTAAAAATCGTCACTGCTACATCCCCCAAAACCAGCAGCCCCGATAACAAGCCCTGTAAACAAGGCAGTTCCCTGAGCAATTTTTTTAACTAAATTACTTGCCATCTCTCAAATCCTCATAATTTAATTCATCTTGAAAATTTGGCACATAAGTCCCTAAAGAATCAACCTCTTTGCAGATGCAATGTCTGCTTCCCTGACAAATACAGGAAGGTATAATCATTTGACTTAATATTACAAAGACATAACCTATTTAAATGTTTCTGTCACTTTTAAGGGGTTATGGATTAAAGAAAACTAAACAGAAAATATTATTCTTTTAATTTTTCTCCAAGTCTTTTTTCACTTCCTGAATTTGCTTTTTTAAAACAGGGAGGTCTTTTTCAATTATTTTCCAAACAACATCAAAATCTACTCCAAAATAATGATGTATAATTTTATCACGAGTCCCTGAAATTTTTTTCCATTCAACATCCGGATATTTAGATTTAATTTTATTAGAGATATTTTTAACAGCTTCACCAATTATTTCTAATCTTCTTACATTTGCATCTTTGACATCTTTTTTATGCAAAAAATCTTTTTCTGAGACATTTTTGGTAGAGTCTTCAATATCTTTTATTTCGTTTAATATATGCATTAAATATGGAAGATCTTTATGAAAAGTCATATTATTTTTACTTCATCATTTAAAATATATTTTTTAATATAACGATTAATGCTTTTATAAGTCAATAAATCAACTTTCTTGCCTAAAATATTTTTTAATTCTATTTCTATGCCTACTATGTCAAATAAACTCATGTCTTTTGTAGGTTGAATTAAAATATCAATATCACTATTTTTCTTTTCCTCTCCTCTGGCATAACTTCCAAATATGCCTGCTTTTTTTACATTATGTTTTTTTAATATTGGCAAAATTTTGTTTTTTATTTTATTTATATTTTTCATACATTGAGAAACAAACATTTCTTTTTATTCTTTTTGGTTTGCCAATTTTAAATTATTACAATAATAAAAATCAATACCCCAGATAATTTTTCGACTCCCCGCAATCTCCAATCTCAATACATTGTTTATTCATGCTGCTTTTCCATCCAGCATCTAGGCAATTACAATTTTTCACACACTCTTTATCTCCGCCGAGTTTTTTCTCAAATTCAACAATACATTCAGCATTTCCTTGAGCACATATTTGCTGAGCATCTCCTTCTGTGTTCCAAAAATCAAATCCAGGAGTAGCATCTCCATCACTTCTATCTATTCCGTCTTGCCACTGGTTTGCCCTGCAAGCAGCTGTTTTAAATCCACCAATATCTGACTGAATACAAACCTCTTGCCTGAAATCTGCACAAGGCTCTACACTCACATCCCCATTATAACAAACTAATCTAAAATATCTTCCTCCTGGCAAATCTGTTCCAGTAGTTTTTATGTTCCCTGTTTCACTATTTATTGTTATTTTACTTACACCTTTAACATTTGCACACCAGGTTTCACCATGGCTGTATTTTTTGCCTTCATAAGTACAACTTAAATCCCTGCATATGTTGTCACCAAAATTAGGTTTAACTTTATCCCTGTTTCTTTCATATTTTTTACAAGTGCTTCCTAAATAATAATCACAACTTCCACAACTAGCAGAACCGACATTTCCTGAATTTGGATTGCAACTTTCTGATTTTGCATAAATTTTTGACCAGTATTCTTTGTCTTCTTGTTTTGCAGAATCATAAATATTTGCCAGATTTCCGCAACTATCAATATAATAAACTTCATCTCTTCCTTCCACACAAGTTGTTTGTTCTGTTGGCCCGCAATTTGTGCTCAGTGTTTCAGCAGAGCATAAATAATCTTTATGAAAGCCTACATCTAAATATTTTCCTCCAGCTTCCATGTCAGAACATTCTTTTTGTGAAATAAACAAGCATGTTTTTTCAAATTCCTGCTCAAATACACAAGCTCCTTTTGTTTCAGAAGTAGCACTTAATATGCACATAATTTCATTTCCCATATCTGTTCTAAAATTAATTTCTAATCCATATAATGAAGATAATCTTTTGCATCTTGTTTGGGTAACAAATGCTGCCTGGTCTCCAATTAAACAACATCCTAATTCACACTGCGGAACATCACACTGGGCATCATCTTCCCATACTCCTTCTGAATCTTCACAAACTTTTTGAGGGGTATTTTCCATGCATGTCCCTTCCTGGCTATTATAGCAACAACCCATTCTGCAATAAGAAGTTGATTCACAGGATGTCGGAGCTTTTCTAAAATCTTCATCACAGTCTGTTACAGGAGCATTCTGGCACCATGCTCCACTATTAGTCTTTTCACAGCAATAAGATACCTCCCCAACACCAGAGATAAAACTAATTAAAAACATTACAAAAATTATTCCTAAATAAAGATTATTTTTACTCATTTTATTTCAATACCTTCTTTTATAGCTTCTTTTACAATTGTGATTTGTTTTTTTAACTTATTAAATTCTTCTGGAGTATAACATAAAAAATCCACGGGATAATCTAGATTCCAATAATCATAAAACCAAACACCTCTTCTTAAACCGCCCTCTTTTTCAAATTTTTCACTTACAATTATCAAATCAAAATCACTCCATCTGTGAGGCTTTCCACTTACCCTGCTTCCAAATAATATCATTTTTTTAATTGGAATTTTTTCTGATATTTTTTCCTTAAATTCTTTCAAAAGTTCTATATGTTTTTTTCTACCCATTTTAGTATTTCTTCAGCATATCTTACAAATTCATTAACTTTTATATTTAAATTATCTTCAGACGGAATATCAGGATATCTTGTATATAGATAAGCTGGGCTTAATTCTTTACAAAAATCAAATATTTTTTTTGGAGCATTTACTTTTCTTGCCAATAAAATCAAATCATGCGTTTTTAACAAAATATTTGCTTTCTCTATGTAAGTACCTTTTAATGATTTTTCTGCTACTTGTTGCAAAAAGAAAATTCCTGCTTCTATTTTCCCCCCTTTTATATTATACTTAGCAGTATCTAAATCATCTTTTGCTTTGTTAATCCATTTTTTAGTTTCTTCTTTCATTCTTCTAATACTGCCATTTAAGTCATTACAACATCATCTACCCCATAACCCGGAGGCCATGCCAAGCTTCTTGATGCAAACTGAAATTTATTTTGATTATTTCTGTCTGTTAAAATATAAATTGTTGTGCCGTCTGATTGCTTTTTCTTTTCAACTTTCAAGTCATGATAATAGTTCATATAAGTTGTTGTTTCTGAATCACCATATCTCGCTTCCCAGTTTAATATGCTATTTGTTATGCTTATTAATTCATAAAGATTATTGTTTAAAACCACATTAATCGAATCATATTTTTCTGTTTGTTCATTTTTTGCCAGAGTAAGGGCATTATTAAAATTAACACTAATTCTGTTTGGAAGCAGTTCAACTTCTGCTGCACCTTGTTTTAAATTAACAGAATATCCTCTTTTTTCAAAACTTTCTTTCAGAGAATTAAAACAATCATTTGTTTCAATTTTAATTGAGTCTGCTATTTCAGCTTCAATATGCTCTTTTAGCATTGGCTGTTGCATCACGCATGTTTTGTAATATTCATTTGTATAGCATAAATACTCTATTTTTTCATTGTTATATAATATATAATGTTCTGGATTCAAGCTTCCTCCTTGTGCAGAAAGCATTAGTACATTATTTGAAATTTCTTCTTCAATGCAATCTTGGATAAATTCAGAGGGATTTAAATCACTAAATCCAAGAGTTGTTTTAATCTGGGGAAAAAATAAAAACAGCAAAATTGCAAGAACTACAATAATAATTCCAATTATTATAAAAATTGTGATTTGCCCTCTTTTATTCATAAAGAAATTAAGGAAAAAGTATTTATAAATATTTCATAATTGTTGAATTAATTTTTAATACTTTATATTCTTGAATTACACTGGCTTTGCTCATGGTAAATTAAGATTATTAATGAAAAAAGTCATGGGATTAATCACCAAACAAACTTATTAATTTAAATTATTAATAATTATTTATTAATCTGCGGGAATTTTGAGTGAGCAGGATTTATTCAGGTTTAGTTATGCAGTATTTTTGTTGTAATATTAACATAATCCATATTTAATTTTTATTTGATACAATCTTTTTTTAAAATTATCATAAGCTTTATCATGAGGACCAATTGTTAAAAACCAGATAATATTCTTGTGAATAAAATACACAACCCGGATATTTTTTGTTATTGGCTCTCTATAGCAATGTGCACTGCCTACAAGGTGTTTTTGTCTTTTTGGATTTTCAAGAATTTTTTTCCTCTTTTTTTCAAATATTTTAATATTTTTAGAAGATAGATTATCTAAATCTTTGAAAAAACTATCATGAAATCTTACACTCAAATTATTGGAATTTAATTCCTCTTTTTTTAAGATACTCATTATAATCTTTTTCAGTTTTGCCTTTTATTTTGCTTGTTTTAATATCATTTACCCTGTTTCTCACAATTTCATCTTGAAATATCTGTTCCACTTTATCAATCAGAATTTCAGCAGTATTTAAAATTTTATGAAAGTCCATTCGCTCTACTTTAATTGATTCCATAATTTGTGGAAGAATTTATTCTTTAAATATTTAACTGAAATTTATTGTTTATGTTTCCCATAAATCTATGTTGTAAGAAACTAAAAATTAGTTTGTTCATAAAATCACACAAATTATATAAAAAACATCAAGGAGCCTAATCAAATAATATTTCTGGATTTACTATTAATTATCCCCCCAGCTTATTCGCATTCACAACAATAGCACAGCTTGGGTTCGAATTTTCCCAGACATCCTGGCATTTAATATAATAAGTTTGTCCAGTGCTCCATACAGCACTATGTTCAGTAGAAGCAAATGTTGTCATTGCAGTAGCATTATTAAGATCAAAATTGCACCTGCTTAAGTCATAATAGCACTCTGCTTTTTCATCTGTGATTAATTTTAATTTACTTGCTTCATTATAAACTCTTACCACTATTGGAGCAGAAGAATCAACATTTAAATTAAAAATAGCATTTTCATAAGCAAGATTTCCTGCATTATCTTCACATGTTATTAAAAGATTATAATTTCCTTGTGACATCATGTCAAATGTTTGTGTGTGCAATTCTGAAAAAGTATTAAAAAACTGCGCAGGTTTTTCTGTTTCTGAAAACTGATAATAGCAAGTGCTTTTTCCATTATTAGAGCCTCCAGAAGTTTTAGCTTCCAGCTCAACAGAAATTGGCTCAAACCCTGCTTCAATTTCTCCTTGAGGAGAAACAGAATATATTTTTAATGGGGTTTCTGTTTTATGAAGTGTAAGTGTATAGCTTTCTGAATTAATATTTCTCAAACTATCATTATCTGTTTTCCATGGCTGGTCTTTGCATCTTATATAAATTGTATTTTCATTAGAATTTAAATCAGTTAAAATTGTGTTGCACTCCCATCCATATAATCCAACAGCATTTACTTCTGTATCGCATTCCATTATTCCAAGCAATTCATCATAATTTTTATCTTCAATATCTAGTCTGCACTCTGCCGGCTCACTTACATAAATTGTCAGGGGAACTTCTGTTGTGTTGTATTTTATAAATGCGTGATTTACTGGCTCTGAATAAACAACAGTAGCAGGAGTCAAGTCAGGTCCTGAGTTAATGCAAAAATTAACATTATAATTATCTAAATTATAATTTCCGTGATAATCTATGCATTTTATATACATATTTGTATTTCCAAACATTTCTTTTAAATCTCCTGTAACATTATACACATTAAAACTGTCCAAGCTTGGCATTGAAAAAGCAAAACTATGCTCTTGCCCAAAACTTGTTCCTTCAACAGGATAATTTTCAAAATCCTCATAAAGTTGTTTTTTCTCAAAATAATATTTGCACTGGGCATTTTCATCTGTCTTTAAAGTAAATAAAACAGGAGTAAATTCCGGAATGCATTCACCATCTTGTTTTCTTATCTCAACTTTGTGATTATTTTCATTAAAAAATCCATAACCAATACTTAAAATCTCTCCAGCAGAAATTATCGGAGGATTTGGTTCATATGTAATTGCCTGACAAACAGGGTTTTCTTCATTTTCATTTAACAGCACACAAGCCTGCCCCAAACTCTCACATCTATATTTAGAACACGGCTTCAGCACATCATCATCACACTTATCACAATCCTTTCCACCAGTAGGTGCTTGCCATGCATTACAATTAAAATTAACCACTTTTGTTTTTGTTTTTCCCCATCCTGAATACCAAATATATAATATTATTAAAGCCATAATAATAACCCCAATCCAATTATAATGAATAAAATACCAATTACCCATCTCGGTGAATTTAAATGCTACCCAAAGAGCCACACCCATGGCTGCTCCAGAAAGAGTCATTGCTGTTGCCGCATCTCCAGATATTTCAAGGTATTTTGCAAAATATGCTCCGACCATTGCACCAAGTGCTGCGCATGTTATTGCAGTTCCATAACTATTTATATTACTTTTAATACCTTTCATGCCTCCAATTAACTGTCTAAGAGACCATGCAATGTCAAATTTGTAATAAACAGCTAAAAATGCTAATGAACCCATAATTGTCCCTAATGTTTCCACTCCTTTTTGTAAGCCACTTTCTTCAGCTCCCCCGTAAGTTTCACTCCTCCCAAACCTTGTTCCACCTAAATCTTCTCTGATTTCTTTTGGTTCTACATACTGCCCTTTTACTGGTTCTGAGTAAAGATAATTAACAGAACCACCACAATCCCCAAGAGAAATACACAAATCATTTAATTGATTTGTAAATGATGCTCCTTCACAATCGCAGTTTTCTATGCATTTCCAGTTCCCAGAAAAACTTTTTTCATAATAAATAGTGCACTTATTATTTGCTATTCCACATAAACTACTTGCAACTGAATCTTCTTTTAAATCAAAACCACGAGGATAACGCGGAACACACTGGTCAAAATGAAAATATTCATCAATATAAATATGTTTTATCATGCAGTCCTTGTTAAACTCACAACCAAATATTCCTCCCATTCCCCCCTCTTCTGCAATGCATGCAAATGCTTCATTCACAACACAAGATGCCATTGAAAAACTAACATCTCCTTCTTCTATTATTGTTTGGGCACAAACCTGTCCTCTATAATCTGCACATGGCTCAACTTTTATCTCTCCATTAATACACATTCTTTTCCAGTGCCTGCTTCCTGGAGCATCTTTTCCATCCCCAATATAACTATCATAAACACACCAGCTTTCACCATTTTCTCTTACCACCTTGCCTCCCCATTCATCTGTATATCTGCACTTTAAGTCCTTGCATACATAATTCCCCTCTAAAATATGAATCTCTTCTGCTTTTGTTTCAGAACAAATACTTCCAGCATAATAATTACAATTTCCGCATGTTTCAGAGCCAGCATTGCTTGAATCAGAATTGCAGCTGTTTTCCTTTATTAGTACTCTCCCATTGTTCCAACTTTTTTCTTTATCAGAAGAATAAATATTTTCCTTGTTTCCGCATGAATCAAACCAGTAAATTTCATCTTTGCCTTCATAACATCCTGTTGAGTTTTGTTTTGTGCAATCTGTTTCTAAACTAGGATGAGAGCATAAATAATCTTGAAAAAATCTTCCATTATAAGATAAGCATTCTTGTTCTGTTTCAATACTGCAAACATCATTAACAATACAGGCTCCTAAAAATTGGCTTGCAGAAATTAAAATACACTCTAGCTCTGTTTGAATATCTCTGAAATCTTTTTCATAGCCATAAATTGAAGAAATATATTTACACCTTGTTTCTGTTGCAAACTGGGATTCACTTCCAATAACACAGCATCCTCTCTGGCATTCTTGTATTAAACAATATGCATTATCATTCCATTTTCCTCCATCAACTACACACTCTTGTTTAGGAGAGTTTGTTGTGCATAAACCTTCAACAGAATCAAAACAACATCCTGATTTGCATTCTGCAATATTTTCGCATTTTGTAGGCAATGGTTCTGATGCGCAAATCCCTGGAGTTAGTGAGGAAATATCTTGGCATATTGCCCCATTTATTGTTTGAGGACAACAGTTCCAGGTTACATCATCAAGAGAAAACTCTGCAGTAAAAGAGTTATTCATGCTAAACATTTCCCATGTATTATTTACAATCTCTTCAGCAGAAACAATTCCAATTTGTTTGATAGAAAAAATACCAATTAATAAATTAAGTCCAATATCAATTAAATCTTTTTCTTCTTGTATTTTTCTTTCCCTACCAATAACTTCATCTGTCTGATGAATTAAATAACTCTCTGCAATATTCATGTTCATCAATAAAAAAATCTGAATTAATACAATTAATAATAATGTGATTTTTGTTTTCCTGAAATTAATCATTTTTAAAATCCAGGAGGAATCACACAAGCACGAACAGCAAACCTGAACATCTCCTCACTTTGTCTATGTTTAAGAGTGTAAATAGTAATCAAGTCACTTGTCCTGAACCTGTCAATGTCATAATCATGATACAAAGCCATAAACCCAAGATGTTCAAAATGACAAAACCTTGCTTCCTGGCTGATAATTTCCTGCACAACAATAGCCAAGTCATAAAACTTTGAAGGAATAATCAATTTAAAATCATCAATGCTCAGGCTTTCATCTGATTTAGTTAAATCAAGCCCAGCATCAATTTCCACAACAACCCTTCCAGGTTCAAGACCAACCTCAAACCCATTATAATCAGCATCAACAATATAATTTTCTTTTTCCAAGCTATAAACCAAATCATTAAAGCAATTATCAACTTCATCAAAAATATATTTCTCAACCTCGTCTTTTAAATGAGTAATTAGCATTGGCTCTTGATTAACACAGCTAAGATAATAATTCACAGTATAGCAAAGATAAGAAATATCTGTATAATCTATTTCACCAGTAAACCTGAATGTCTTGTTTAAAGGATTCTTAATATATCCTCCTTGACGAGAAATCAAGTCAATTCCTTCACGAACCTTATCCTCAATGCATGACTGCAAAAATATATTTGGATTAATCTCTTTGGTTTTTCCAATATCAATAACCCCCTTACCACCCAATAAAAAAAACAACCCAAGAATACTTACTAGGATAATCCCAATAATAATAAATATTGTTGTTTGTGATTTATTATTTATTTTTATCATTTTCCTCTTTTTATCATGTTTTATTTAATCAAATTATCCTTATAAATATTTGGCATTAATTTAAATTTTTTATAATTTTACAACAATTGCACAATTTGAATTTGTATTGCCCCAACTATCTCTGCACTTGACATGGTATTTTTGCCCGTCATTCCAATTTGCAGTGTGTTCTGTTGAAAGTGCAATTGTCATTGATTTTGCATTATCAAAATTAAAATTGCATTTATTTAAATCATAATAACACTCTGCTGGCTCATCTGTGATTAATTTTAATTTGCTTGCTTCATTATAAGCCCTGACAACAACAGGAGCAGAAGTGTCTAAATTCAAACTAAAACTTGCATTTGCATAATCAATATTTCCAACATCATCTTCACATTTTACATAAATCCTATAATTGCCTTGTATCATCATGTCAAATTTTTGCTCATGGTATTCAAATGAATTTTCATAAAATGGAAACATGCTTTCAATTCCTAAAAAACTATAATAACAGACAGAATAACTTGCCCCCCCAGAAGTTTTAACTTCTAAATTAATAGAAATTGGTTCAAACCCTTCTTCAATCTCTCCTTGGGGGGAAATAGAATCAATACTCAGTGCATATTTTGTTTTTTGCAATGTAAAAGTATAACTCTCTTGATTAATATTTCTTAGCTTATCTTCTTCAGCAGGTTTCCATGGCTGGTCCTTGCATTTGATATAAATTGTATTTGAATCATTAATTAAATTAACAAGAGTAGTATTGCACTCCCAACCATATAATTCAGCATCATCTATTTCTGTTTTGCAATTCATTTCATTTAGCATATTATTATAATCTTTATCCGCAATATCATACTTGCACTCTGCTGGTTCATTTAAATAAATTGCAAGAGGAGTTTCTGTTAAATTATATTTTAAAAATGCATAATTTCGAGGTTCTGAATAAGTAATTATTGGGGATGTCATATCAGGACCTGTATTAATACAGAAATTAATATTATAAACATCCAGATTATAATTGCCGTGATAATCAATGCATTTTACATAATAATTTATATTTCCAAACATTTCTTTTAAATCTCCTGTAATATTATAAATCCCAAAGCTATCCAAGCTCGGCATCATAAAGGCAAAACTATGTTCTTCAGCAAACACACTTCCTCCAAGAGGATAATTTGCAAACTCTTCATAATTTTGTTTTTGTTCTAAATCAAATCTGCACTGAGCAGGTTCATCTGTATTTAAAGTAAATAAAACAGGAGTAAATTCAGGAATGCATTCTCCTGTATCTTTTCTTATCTCAACACTCTTGCTTTTTTCATTAAAAAATTCATAATCAAGATTCATTACATCTCCGGCAGAAATTACAGGAGGATTTGTTTCATATTTGATTGCTTCGCAAATAGGATTTTCTTCATCTTCATTTAATAGCACACATGCCTGCCCCAAACTCTCACATCTATATTTAGAACACGGCTTTAAAACATCATCATTGCATTTACTACAATCTTCCCCCCCAACAGGTGCCTGCCAAGCATAACATTCAAAACTAACTCTTTCTTTTCTTGTTTGTCCCCAGCCACTAAATGCACCCCAGAGCATTATTACTACACCAACGATAACTCCAATAATACACCCTATCCCTAAGCTCCACCAACCTGTTGTTCCACAAATGGTTGTAAAAACCATAAGTGATATTGAAGCTAGTGCAATACCCATTCCAAGAGCAAACATCATCAACCCATATCCTTGAAATCCCAATGATTTACCAATATAAAATCCAGCAATAGCACCAATTGCAAATGCTGCTGCTGCTATGCCAAAAGCTGCTAGTCCTGGACCAATTAAACCACTTCCAAACATACCACTAGTTGCACTCCCTCCTGCTACAAGAGGTGCTGCCCCTGCAACAGATGGAATTGTAATTATTGCAGTCGTAGTTCCAAAGGCCCAGCCTAAAACCGCAACTGTGCCTCCTAAAGCACCAGTAACTGTTCCAAATGTTTGTATTGTTTTAGCATTTTTTTCTTCTTGACTTATTTGATTTTCTTCAGCACCTTGCCCATATTCTCCTTGCTCTCTCAGAACCTTGGCTAAGAATTCAGCCATATCTTTTGGCTCTGCATATTGTCCTTTTACTGGTTCTGAGTAAAGGTAATTAACAGAACTACCGCAATCTCCAAGAGAAGTGCAAAAATCTTCTAACTGGCTTGTAAATATTTCTGTTTTACAATTACAATTTTCTTTGCATTTCCAATTCCCCAACCAATCTTTTTCATAATAAATAGTGCAAGTTCTGCTTGCTATGCTGCATAAACTGCTTGCAATTGAAGCATCTTGCAAGTCAAAACCTCTTGGATAATTTGGAACACACTGCTCAAACTGAAAATACTTGTCCACAAATATATTTTTCATTATACAATGTTTATTTCCTTCACACCCTTCTTCTCCACCATTTGCTGCAATACACATAAATGCCTCATTTACAATGCAGGATGCCATTGAAAAATCCCTATCATCTTGTTCTATTATTGTCTGGGCACAGATTTGTCCTCTATAATCTGCACAGGGCTCATATTTTACTTTCCCCTCAATACACATTCTTTTCCAGTGCCTGCTTCCAGGAACATCTTTTCCATCCCCAATATAACCATCATAAACACACCAGCTTTCTCCATTTTCT
>JAHIHG010000083.1 GCA_018898425.1 Nanobdellota archaeon
AAGAAATTTTATACGCAAATGATTTTTCTGCAAATACTCCAAATTCTTAAAAAACCTTCGATGGTAGTCAAATATGCAAATTTATTAAAAAATCCAAAAAAAAGCATAGCTATTTTAAAATATTTAATTAAAACAAAATGAACAAACTTGCACTAAAATATGAGATATCAAGATTAAAAACCAAATAAAATAAAATGTTATTAAATAAAAATCAGCAGAGAGTTGCTCAGCACTATTCAGAGAATTATAAGTTAATAAAATTAAATTTAATAGAGATTTGTTATTTCTCTAGATAATATGATGAATCAAAACATTGTAAAACAAAAAGAAATAGATGTTTTATTAGTGCAGCCTCCTTTATCTGTTAATGAGAGATATGGGAGAGATGTTGGAGATGTTGGAGGGGATTTGCCTCCTCTTGGACTAGCTATGCTTGCTGCAGTAATTAAAAAAGAGAACTATGCAGTTGAAATAATTGATTCATTTGCTATGAATTACTCTTCAAAAGATATATTAAGAATAATTAGATTCAAAAACCCAAAAATTATTGGAATTACTTCTATAACTCCAACATATCATAGGGCAAAACAACTTGTTAAAGAGATAAAAAAAGAATTTCCAGATATTTTAACAATAATCGGAGGACATCATATTACAATTATGCCTGAAAAAGTCATGGAAGAGTGTGAATTTGACTTGGGTGTTTGCGGAGAAGGAGAAATAACAATAATGGAGATTATTAATTTATATAAAACTAAAAAATGGGATTTAAAAAAATTTTTATTGGACATAAAAGCTCTTAAAAAAATTGATGGAATCTCTTTTAAAGATAAAAAAAACAAAATTATTATAAATAAACCCAGAAAACTAATTGAAGATATTGATTCATTGCCTTATCCTGCCAGAGAATTACTTCCAATGAAAAAATATTTTCCTCTTCCAAACCAGTATAAAAGAAAACCAGTTATCCATATGGCTGTTATAAGAGGATGTCCTTATAATTGCAGTTTTTGCTCAAATAATAAAATATTTGGAAGAAAAATAAGGGCAAGAAGCCCTATTAAATCTGTTGAAGAAATAAAACATGTTATAAAAAAATACAATGCAAAAGAAATTTCTTTTTGGGATGATATGATGACTGTGAATAAAAAATGGATGTATGAATTTTGCAATCTTTTAATAGAACAAAAAATAAATATTACCTGGACATGCTATGCAAGAGTGGACTCTGTTGATGAGCCTTTATTAAGAAAAATGAAACAGGCAGGATGCTGGAATATCTTTTTTGGATTTGAATCAGGAGTTCAGGAACTATTAGACAATATAAATAAGAAAATAACTTTAAAACAAATAGAAATAGCAAATAATTTATGCAAAAAAATAGGTATAGAAGTCAGGGCAAGTTTTATGATTGCTCTTCCAGGAGAAACCCCTGAATTAGCAAAAAAAACAATAAAATTTGCAAAAAAATTAAATCCAGATTATGCTCAATTTTGCATAACCACCCCTTATCCTGGAACAGATTTGTATGATAATGTTAATAAATATGGCACACTTCTGGAGGATTATTCCAAGTTTAATATCTGGGAGCCGGTGTTTATTCCAAAAGGATATAAAAATGCTAAAGAAATAAAAAAAATAGAAAAACAAGCCATGAGGCAATTTTATCTAAGACCAGGGTATGTTTTTTCAAGAATACAAAAAATAACTTCATTAGAAGATATTTTCAGATATTTAAAAGGACTCAGATTGCTGATGGGGTTTATTAAAAAACAAAAATAATTTATTAAAATGAAAAACTATATTAAACCAGAGGAATATGTTGAATTAGATGAATATGCTAAAATAAATGATAATCCCTTGGGAAGATTTCTACATAAAAAAAGATTTGGTACTATAAATAAGCTTGTTAAAAAATACTCTTATAAAAATGATGAGATACTTGATATGTGCTGCGGTTTATGTGAATGGAACATAGACAAAATTAAAATAAAGGGTTTAGATGTTAATAAAAAAGCACTTGAGATAGCTCAAAAATCTGGAAGAATCAGGGAGATTATTTTATCAGACGCTTTAAAGAACAAGCTTGCAGATAATTCTTTTAATATGATTATTAGTTCGCAAGCATTAGAACACCTAGAAAAGCCTTCAATAATGTTAAAAGAATTTAAAAGGTTATTAAAAAAAGGGGGAATTTTAGTCATTGCTGTTCCTTATGATACTTTTTTTAGTTTGATAAGACCACTAATGTTTATGAGATATATTTGGGATGGAATAATAAAAGGAAATAAATACTTTTTAAATAAAGGGGGGCATATTAACCACTTTTCTCCAAAAAGTTTAAGTATTTTATTAAAAAAAAATAATTTCAGCATATTAAAAATTGTAAATGACTTTAGATTTACTTTCACAATAGTTGCTCAAAATATGAAAAATGAATAAAACTACAAAAATTTTGATTATTATCTCGCTTATTTATCTAGCTCTGGCTTCTTCAAATATTATTACATCATTAAACACGTTAGAAAGAGGGGATAATTATTTTCATATAATCACTACACAAGGAATTTTGAAAAATCACTTAAATCCTATTTCAAATTATGACCTTTTTATGCAGCAAAGCGATGTGGGATTAAATCATCCTCCGTTGTATAATTATTTTCTTGCATTATTATTAATCATATTTAAACAAATATGGTTTTTAAATTTCTCAAGCATAATTATAAATTTATTAACAGGAATATTGCTAATCAAAACCTCCAGATTGATTTTTAAAAATATCTCAAATCAGACAATAATTATTTTGTATAGTTTATTTTTATTTATTCCAATTATAGTTCAGGGTTCTTGCTTAATTGATTTAGATGTTGTTTTGCCATTAGTTATGTTATTATTTGTTTATTTTTATCTTAAAAATCCAGATAAAATAATAATTAATTCTTTATTTTTCATGTTAATCTGGTTTACAAAAATTCAGGGAGTTCCAATAATAATTGCTTCCTTGTTTTTCTATTTGATTTTTACTAAAAAATGCAAAAAAGATTATCTTAATGCTTTTTTAATCATCTTGGCTGGTTCAGGATTATTTTTCATAATAATGTTTTTTTATACCAGCTACATTGGAATTGATTTTTCAAGAATGTTTACTCATAGTTCAATATTAGATGGGATAAAAAAGCAAATTTTAAATCCCAAAAAAACAATTTTAACTTCTTTTTGGACTATTAAACAACTATTAATCTGGGTTGTTCCAAGCACATTTTTACTTTATTTAATGGGAATTTTTAATTATGTAAAAAATAAAAATTGGAAAAAACACGAAAAATTACTACTTCCCATCATTATTTCAATAATAACTTTATTAGAATTAATTCCAATTGGAACATATGGATGGAATTTCCCAAGATATTATATTGAATTTATTCCATTTATGTTTCTCTCTATGATTCCCCTAATTGAAAAAATCAAGCTAACTAAAAAAGATTTTTTAAAAATTAGCTTGTTACTATTTATAATAATAAACTATTTTTTAATTATTCCTGACCCTTATCTTCCTGAAGTGAGTGAATCTTTTACTGCAAAATCATACTTTCAACTTGCTGGAAAAGTTTTATTTAATTTTGATTTAATTATTTTCCCAATAATTCTTGTTTTTGTTTTTTATAAAGGATGGAAATTAAATAAAGATAAATTCTATAAAGTTTTAATAATAAGCAGTTTAGTTATTTTTATTTCAGTAGGAATTATGCAACTCATAAAACCATATTCTACAAATAATCTTTACGGGGATTCGCATGAAGATTTAAAAAATACCCTTGAGTATTTAAAAAACAATACTAGTCCTGAAGATAAACTACTTTTATTTCCACATGTTGGATATTATTTTGGGAATGAAAATAATTCAAACTGGTATAATTCAATGTTATGTTATAATTCGAAAGAATGCATGACAAACATAACTGAAAACAAAGATGTCAAGTTTATGCAGTTTTATCCTAAAGATTTAGAAAGAATAAATGGGACATTAAAAGAAATTATAAGTGTAGAATTTGAATTAGATACAAATTTTGGAGAATATCTGATTTACAAAAGGAAATAAAATATTATAAAAACATTTATATGAAAAATTTATGTTAAAAAAATGCAAAAAATATCAATAATTATGCCTGCCTATAATGAAGAGAAGAAGATTAGAAAAACACTAGATAAACTGGTTTCTTATTTTAATAAAAATAAATTTGTATATGAAATTATTATTGTGGATGATGGTTCAACAGATAAAACAATTGAAATTATAAAAGAATTTGAGAAATTATTAAAGATCCGCATTTTAATAAATAAAATGAACAAAGGTAAGGGATATTCTGTAAAAAAAGGTATTTTAAATGCCAAATACCCTCTTGTCCTTGTTACAGATGCTGATTTAGCAACACCTATTGAAGAGTTGGCAAAGTTTCTAAAAATTATGAAGCAAGGTTTTGATATTATTATTGCATCAAGAGGATTAAAAGAATCTAAACTTATTGTTAAACAGCCTTTTTACAGACAGATTATGGGGACAACATTTCCCTTATTAGTTCGTCTTTTAGCATTAAGTGAATTTAAAGATACGCAATGCGGATTTAAATTATTTAAAACAGATGTAGCTAAAAAAATAGTTAATTTGCAAACCATTGAAAGATTTTGCTTTGATGTTGAAATATTATTTATTGCAAAAAAAATAGGCTGCAAAATTAAAGAAACTCCTGTTACTTGGATTAGTAAACAAGATAGCAAAGTTAGAATAATAAAAGATACCTTAAATATGCTAGCAGATTTGTTCAGGATTAGATTAAATGATCTTTCAAAAAAGTATGAAATAAATCATATAGATTAAAATTAAATAAACTTTAATTTCTTAAATTTAAAAAAATCATAAATTAAAGAAATTCTATCAATTCTATCTCTGTGCCTAGTTTCAGAAACTAAATCTAAAAGCAAATGAAAACTAAATCCTATGAAAATAAAAAAGAAGTATTGGAACATTGTTGAAAATATTAAGAGAATTAACAAAACTTCCAATCCGTGCAAGCAGCAAAATGCAATATAAAATTTATTTCTTTGCTTACGGGGTAAATTATTGAAGGTGGTAACTTTTCTTATAAACCAGTTATAAGAATTTTTTAAACTTAAATCCTTTTTTTTAAATGTATAATAAACATAATGATCAACATCAATTAAAACAGTTGATAAAATTATAATTGATGCTCCTAAAAATCCTATTTGAGGAAATAAAAAAAGCAAAAGTAGGGAGAATATTGCTCCTAAAATTAAGTGCTGTGTTGGGTACATTTTAATTTTTATCGAAATTTTCTTTAAAATAATTTATTGTTTCTTTTAATCCTTGTTTTATATTATGTCTTGGGTTCCAACCTAATTCTTTTTTTGCTAAAGAAATATCAAGATAAATATCTTTTACTTCTCCTTTTACTGCCTGAACATATTTTGCATTTTCTTTTAAAT
>JAHIHG010000084.1 GCA_018898425.1 Nanobdellota archaeon
TCAATTTCAATTGTTGCCTGAACATCTTTAAATCCTTTCCATCTCATTTTATATCTTTTAACCTCATTATTTTTATTTTATTATTTTTTTCAAGCTGTTTGAGAAATTTAATAATGTTTTTTAAATTTTTATTGTTTTTATGAGTAAAATCATGAGTAGTTAATAAATAAACTCCTTGTTTATCTGTATTTTTCAAAATATCTTTTTTTAGGTTATTAATTTTTTTATGACTAAAATTTCCTTCAAGAAAATTAGAAACATGAACACATGTTATTCCTTGTTTTTTAAATGGTTTTTTTACAGCATTATAATGAAAATGCTTAATTCCAGTATTTTTCCCCCTATAAACACAATGAGTATATTTTTGTTTTTTTAGTTCATTAAAGATTCTCAAGGGATTTTGAGTATCTTCAACCATCCACATTGGGGGAGTAATTGAGCTAAATTTGTATTTATTTTCTATTTCTTGTTTTAATAAATCATCGTCTACCAAAGTAAGGGGAAGATGATTTAAAGTATGGCTTCCAAATTCTATAAAACTTGGGCTTTTTATTGGCTTGAACATTTTTCCAACAAGCATAAATGTTGCAGGAAATTCCTCCCTGACTATTGTTTTATATACAATTTCAAAGCCTTTTTCATTATATCTTAAATTTTTAATTAAATTATTGATTTTGCCTTTAAACTTTTCAAACTTATTCCACCTTGGATTTCCTTGTTTAAAAGAAATAAATCTCTCACAATCAATAACCAGAACTACTTTTAACATTTTCTTAAAAGATTGAATATATTTATATAGTTTTTCAATATAATTTTAAAATGGAAAATGAAAAAGCATGGGAAAATCAAACAAAAGATTGGGAAAAAAACTTGTTTTATTCAAAAAATACCTTGTTTTTAAAATGGTTGTCAAAAGTTTCTAAAAAATCAGATAAAATTCTTGACCAAGGATGCGGCATCGGGCAATATACTTTTTCAGCTTATAAAATTGGATTTCAAAATATTATTGGAATGGATTTTTCTCAAGAACTTTTAAAACTTGCCAGAAAAAATGCAAAAAACTTAAATTATAATATAAAATTTGTAAAAGGAGATATTAGAAATATGCCTTTTAAAGAAAATTCTTTTGATGCTATAATTTCAGGAGGTATAGTTGAACATGTTCCAGAAACAGAAAAAACAATTTCAGAATTATCAAGAGTGCTGAAAAAAAATAGCTATCTTTTAATTCATGTTCCCCATAAAATTTCAATATTCACAATCACAAAAAAAATTCAGCAATTTTTTGGAATATGGAAATGCGGGTATGAAAAATCATTTACTAAAAGAAATTTTTCAAAACTGCTTAAAGAAAATGGTTTTGAAATAAAAGAATATTTTTTAAGTGAATTCCATCCAGGCAAGCATAAGATTATTGGAAAAATAATCCAAATAATTGATAAGCCATTGTATCTTGCTGGTTTTGGAGGTCATCATATGTGTTTTTTATGCAGAAAAATAAAATAGTTGTGGGGTAATATGTAAAGTATACACTTCTAATAAATAATTCTTCTAATTTACCTGTTTAGCTTGATTAATTAAACTAATAACAAAATCTTTAATTATTAACAATTTACATTGATAATCATGATTTTTAATTTTATATAAAATAAAAGGGTGTGTAATTAGAAACTTGATTTGAAAAAATAATAGGAATATAAATCCATATTAGAATATAATCTTATATTCATATATAAAACAATATTAATAAAATACAAAAAAATTAAATAGTTTGTTTTTTCATTAAAAATCCTTTCCAAAATCCATAGCAATAAATCAGATTAATCATTAATGAAATTGGTATCCAGAATAAACTGCTCAAACCCATTCTTAAATAAGGAAAATTAATTAGAAAAACTGGCCACCCTAAAATTGGAATTGATTTTAAAAAACCAAGCCAGTATTTTGGCATATGATTTTTATGAATTCTTGTCAATGCACCAAAACCATTACTAAGTTGCAGCTCTTTTTTAATCCTATTTGCAAAAGTGTGTTTGTGGTAATGCAGTATTTTGCAGTCAGGATAAGCAATTTTTCCTATTTTATTTAATTTAATCCACATGTCAAAATCTTCGCCAGCTGTCTTGAAATTTTTTCCATCAAAAAAACCAGCTTTAATTATTGCAGATTTTTTATATGCACAGCCTTTTTCATCCATTAAAGGGGTGATTATATTTTGCTCTTTGACAGACATAATTCTTGCAAATAATTTAAAACCCTTCCAGAATTCATAAGGAAGTTCAACCTTGCTGACAGATGTGATATTTTCTTTTTGCTTTAAAGGTTCTACAAGTTTTTTAAGCCAATTTTTAGAAGCAGGCACACAATCCTGATGCAAACTTATAACAATTTCTGTTTTTGCTTTTTTTATCCCATAATTTAAAGAATCTGCTAATCCTAATTTTTTATCAACTTTTATAAGATTTATATTATCTGGATAATCTTGATCTTTGATTGATTTTTCTATTTTTTTTAATAGATTTTTATCTGGATGATATATTGGAATTATTACTGAAATATCCATATATTCTGGATTATCCTTAAATTTTTAAACCTTATCTATCTACGTAAATTATGAAAATATTATTCATATACCCAAATATAGTAGAATCTCCAAAAGATTTTTCAACAGGCTTGGCAACATTAGCCGCAGTATGCAAAAAACAAGGACATCAAACAAGCCTGATTGATTCAACATTTGGAATTTCAGAACCAGAAATTTTAAATAAGGCTAAAAGATTCAGCCCGGATTTAATAGCAATAACTACTGCAACAAATGATTTTGATTATGCATGCAAAATAGCAAGTTTATTAAAGCAAAATTTTAAATCTCCAATAATTGCAGGAGGTTTTCATCCAACTATTGCTCCAGAAGAAGTAATAAGTAAAGATTGCTTTGATATAGTGTGTGTGGGTGAAGGAGAAAAAGCCTTGATTGCACTTATAAAAAGTTTAGAACAAGGTAAAATAAACACTAAAATAAAAAATTTATGGTTTAAAAAAACAAATAAAAAAGGAAAATTAATTATTATTAAAAATCCTCTTGGTGCTCTTATTCAGGATTTGGATAATTTGCCTTTTCCAGACAGGGAATTATTTAATTATGACAAATATCTTAACTGGAACCATAAAACACTGTCAGTTATTTCCACAAGAGGATGCCCATATCAATGCAGTTATTGCTTAAATCATCTCTTAACTAAAATGTATGAAGGAAAAGGCAAATATGTTAGATTTAGGAGCATAGATAATATTTTTACAGAAATAAAACAAGCACTCGATATGTATGGAGAAAATATAAAGAATATAGAATTTTATGATGATACTTTTACTTTAGATGAAAAAAGAATAAACGAGTTTTGCAAGAGATACCCTAAAGAGATAGGAATTCCTTTTAATATAAATGCAAGAGTAAATGCAGTAAATCCAAAGCTTTTAAAATCACTTAAAAAAGCCGGATGTGTAAGAGTTTCAATAGGTGTTGAAGCAGGAGATTCTAAAATAAGAAATAATATTTTAAAAAGAAATATGACTGATGAGCAAATAATAAATACTTTTAAATCAGCAAGACAAGCCGGGCTTAAGACTTACTCATTTAACATGATTGGACTTCCTTTTGAAACAAAACAAACCATTAAAAAAACAATAGAGCTTAATAGAAAATGCCAGCCCGATTTTGTAGGAGTAAGCATTTTTAATGCATTTAAAGGCACAGAAATTTATGACTTATGCAAAAAAAATAATTTGCTTAAACAAAATTATTCCAAATCTTATTTTAGAGAGTCAAACATTAAAAATCCTAATTTCACGCAGGCTGAACTTAAAAGAATAAGAAATAGTTTTGGATTCAGGGTTTTTTTAACATATAAGCCTTTAAGAGCTATTGCAGACTTAATTGACAGAAATTTATCTCAGATAAATTCTTATATTTTTATACGCTCAAAAATAATTGAAAAAATGAAACTAATAAGAAAATGAAACAAAATAAAACAAAAATAGCATTTATCTGCATATACAGTAAAGGAGGTTGCGGAGTTTGGGGAAGAGTCAGGCAATTTTCAGAAGTTTTAATTAAAAAAAATTATGACATTTCTGTTTTATCTACAAATAATATAAAAGGCTCTGATTTAAAAGCAGATTCTTTTGAAAATTATAAAGGAATAAATATTTACAGATTTCCGTGTTTTTTAGAATTTGGAAGAAACCTAAAATTCTGGAGCTTTTTCAAAAAATTAAAACAAATAAACCCAGACATAATTGTGGCAGAGGTTTATCGACATCCTCATACTTTGTTTGCTTTAAATTCTGCTAAAAAATTAAAAAAACCAGTTTTCCTTACAACTCATGCTCCTTTTGTTGAAAAATCCAGAAGAAGTAAAACAGGAAAAGTTCTGGAAGCTTTTTATGATAAATTTATTGGCAAAAAAATTCTTAATAAATTCAATGAAATTATCGCAATCACTAAATGGGAAATTCCTTTTCTTAAAAAAATAGGGTTAAAAAAGAAATTAAATTTTATTCCAAACGGAATTCCTCAGGAGTTTTTTAATAATAAAATAAACCTAAGACAACCTCAAAAAATTCTTTATTTTGGAAGAATCTCTCCTGTAAAAAATTTAGAGACTTTAATCAAGGCTATGGCTTTGATTAAAGATAAAAATCTTAATACATCCATTAGTGCAGACTTTATTGGAGATGCAGAAAAAGAGTATAAAATCAAATTAGATAATTTAATCAAAGAAAAAAAATTAAATAATATAATAAAGTTTTCTCCAGGTGTTTTTGATATAAAAAAGAAAATAAAAATCATGAATGA
>JAHIHG010000085.1 GCA_018898425.1 Nanobdellota archaeon
ATCTGACGAATGGAAAAGATTAATTAGTTGTTTTTCTAACTTATTTTGAGGATGAGCAAGCATCATTTGTCTCATCCTTACTTTAATATTCTCGAGAATAAATAATTTTCGGTTCTAAATTTTTAAACTCCGGACAACGCCCTGAAAGAAATTTTGATAACACAAAGCTTTAAATTGTTAAAATATTGTATATTTCTATAAGCCCACATCGCATAACCTAAAGGTTACGAGAATCCCAAGGAGGGACAAGACCTGCAAGCAGGTAATGGTATTGCCGAGCAAAAGCAATTTTAGTAAAAGTTTTAAAATAAGAAATTGCTTTTGGGAGCAGGATTGCTAAACTAGTCCAACAAAACATGGCAGTTAGTAAATAATGATAAAGATTATTAATAATAATCCAAAATTTTAAATCACTAAAAGGACACAAAAATATATGCCCACATCGCATAATGGTATTGCACGAGATTGCTAATCTCGGCCCTTCGGGGCTCGCAGGTTCGATTCCTGCTGTGGGCGTTTCATGGCTGTTAAGCCATGCGAATCTTTATTAAATTCAAAAATATTTTGTGCGTTGGTTTGTGTCGAGTTTACTCGATTCAGTGAGGAACTTGTTTCCGACACCGATTCCTGCTCAGGGTGTTTTATCTTTATGGCATCTTGATGAGAATCAGTTGTGTTCAAGATTAATGCAAATTGTTTTTTAAAACAATTTTTAAAGTATCTTTCTGATATGGGTCTTGGAATAAATATTTCCAATCAAAGTGCAAAAGGCTCAAGAGGCCATAATAGATAATATTATTAAGCTAACGGCAAGATAAGAAGATTAGATGGAGGTGAATATAAATTTACAGCAGATTTTTTTGGTTGTTGAGCTCTTTTAATTTCTGCTTGTTTTCATTTATAATTTTTTAATATCTATTTTTCCTGACTTAAATCTCCTTTTTTCACTTTCATAATATCAAAAACAAATATGATAATTAATGAAGCAACAAAAGCTATTAACAAATTAAGCCATCCAATTGGGGAAGTTTCAAACACTTTATTTAAAGGGGTATAAATAATTAAAAATGTTGCCAATAGTGAAATTAGTGAAGCATATACAAGATATTTGTTTACAAAAGGAGAACGATTTAAAACCCTTTTTCTAAAAGACCTAAAATTAAAAGCATGTGCTATTTCAAAAAAGATAAGAGTCACTAAAGCAGTTGTTCTTGCTACAACAAGCTCTTGATTTAAAACATTAAGAACAAAATAAAACACCCCAAGTGTAATCACACCAATTATAGTGCCTGCAATTATAATTAAATAAATAAGTTTTTTCTCTAAAATATGAGATTTTTTTCTGGGTTTTTTATTCATCACATCCTGGGAAGAGGGGTTAAAGCCCAAAGTTATTGCTGGAAGATTGTCGGTAACTAAATTCATAAACAAAATTTGCAATGCAAGTAATGGGAGAGGCAATCCTAAAAGAATCCCGAAAAATATTATAAATAGTTCAGCATAATTGCATGAGAGTTGATAAGTGACAAATTTTTGTATATTATTAAAAATTGTTCTTCCCTCTTTAATTGCAGAAACAATTGTAACAAAATTATCATCTTTTAATGTTAAATCTGCCACCTCTCTTGTAACATCAGTGCCTCCAATTCCCATTGCAACCCCAATATGCGATTCTTTTAATGCAGGGGCATCATTAACCCCATCTCCAGTCATTGTTACTATTTCCCCATTTTCTTTTAATGCTTTAACAATTCTTAATTTATGTTCCGGTTTAACTCTTGCAAAAACAACAGTATTTTTCACAACTTTGAATAGTTCCTTGTCACTAAGTTCATCTAATTCCCATCCCTCTAAAATTTCCCCTTTTTTAAGATTTATTTGTTTTGCAATAGCCATAGCAGTTTCTTTGTTATCACCAGTTATCATTTTTACATTTATTCCTGCAGTATAACATAGCTTAATAGCTTCTTTCACTTCTTCTCTTGGAGGATCTTCCATTCCAACTAACCCTAAAAAAACAAGTTCTTTTTCAAAATAGTCTTTGTCTGGTGATTTAATTTTTTTATAAGCAATGGCAAGTGTTCTAAGAGACTTTGAAGCTAATTCTTGGTTCATTTTCATTATTTGTTTTTTATCTCTTTCAAGAAGCGTGAAAATTCCATCTTCTCTTTGAATAAATTTGCAATTTTTTAGTAGAATTTCAAGAGCCCCTTTTGAATATACATAATTTTCCCTTTTTTCTTTAATTGCTACAGACATAATTTTCCTCTCGGAATTAAATGGAATTTCTCCCTCTCTTAAGAAATGTAAGTCATCCCTAAAAATTCCGGCTTTTGCAGATGCAATTAATAATGCAGCTTCAGTAGGAGTTCCCCTCATAGAATATTCATTATCTGTTCCTTTTCTCTCAATTTTTGAATCATTGCATAATGCTCCTGCTTTTAAAAGAAGATTTAATGAATTATTTTTCTGAACATTAATATTTTTACCATTATAAGAAAAATCTCCTGTTGCTTCATAACCTGCCCCAGAAATTTCAAATAATTTGTTATCGCAAAATATTTTTTTCACAGTCATTTCCCCAGTGGTAATAGTGCCGGTCTTGTCAGAACAAATAACAGTAGTTTCACCAAGAGTTTCAATAATTGACATTCTATTAACTATTGCATTTTTCTGAGCCATTCTATATGCTCCTGAAGCAAGAGTTGTCATTAAAACTACAGGAAATCCTTCAGGAAATGCAGAAACAGATAATGCAATCACAACAATTAAGACTTCTATGATTAATTCAGGTGATAAAGGGACACTTCTTATTAACATTACAATTCCTGTTAAGATAGAAACAGTTAGTGCGACAAAAACCATGTATTTAGTTATGCCATTAACTTTTTTTTGCAATGGGAGTTCTTTTTCAGCAGTTGAAATCATTCCTGCTATTTTTCCAAATTCAGTGTTCATTCCTGTCCGCAAAACTTTAACTACACATCTTCCATTAATAATTAAAGTTCCCATAAATAATTGATTTTCTCTTTTATAATTTCTTTCACTTGTTGCTTCAACTTTTTTCATTTCTTGGGATTCCCCTGTCAGCACCGATTCATTGACACGTAATTCTTTTGATTCTAGAATAAGGCAATCTGCAGGTATTTTTTCTCCTGTTCTTAAAATTAATATATCTCCTGGCACAATATTTTTGGAGAATATCTCAATTTCTTTCCCATCCCGAATAACAATCGATACCGGCATAATCATTTTTTTTAAAGCTGCAATTGCTTTTTCAGCCTTATATTCCTGGAAAAAACCAGTACTTATTACAAGAATTATAACTGCTAAAATAGTATATGCGGTTACTGATTTGTTCACAAAAAACGAAAGAAACATTGCTACAAACAATAAGTAAATAATAAAATTATTTTTAATTTGCCTTATAAGAATTTTTAATAAAGAAACTTTCACAATCTCTTTTAATTCATTAGCCCCATATTCTTCAAATATTTTTTCAGCTTCTTTTTGTGTCAACCCCTTTAAGTTTTTCATAATGAATATATTCTAATTATGTTTATTAAGCTTATCTTTCGGATAAAAATCTGCACTTTTTCTTAGTTCATAATGGAAATGTTGAAGAAGTTTTAACAAAATTAAAAGAACTATAAAAATCTTAAGGCGTGGATGAGTCTGGGACAAAAGTCAAGAGTATAAGTGAAATAAATTTCTCCAGACAACTTTAGTCAATATAGACATATCAATCCTATCTTCTCTTTTTTGTGTTATTTTCCATCCTAAAAGTTTTTTATCTTCTGCAAAACCACTTTCAGAATTATTTCTTTTAAAATATTCTTTCAGATATCCAAAGGTATCTTCGACAAATTCAGTCAATCTCTCATTCCAAAAAAGACCATGTTGCATCGTCACATTTTTCTTAGGAATAAAATAAATTTTATTACCCTTGAATTTATTTACATCTCCAGGGTTGCTATAATATCTATCCAATCTTATTGATTTAATTTTAATCCCAGTATTTTTTAACATTTTCATTGCTTTTTCATAGGCATCTTTTTCACTTTTCAAACTAGTGCCATAGCAAACATACATTTTTGAACTTAAATCCATCAAAGCAAATTTGTATGCAAAAATTTTCTTTTTATCGTCGGAAAATTTAGATTTTTCTTTTAATTTTTGAGCATAATCTCTATAATATGTTTTAATTGTTAAACTATATCCTGTGGCATCGCCACAAGAATCAATTTCATTTACTCCTTTTTTCTTTAATATTATCATGCATAAATTGTGAAGTGCTAACCTTACTTCATCGTCAGAATAAAGTCTTTCAATAGTTTTGTAACTAATATCTATTCCAAATGCCATAAAAAATATATCTAATAAATAAGTCATCATCCTGTTACTTTTTCCTATAAGCTGTTTTAACAAAATTAGAGTTAATTTTTGTTTTAAATTAAGTTTGGCAGGTCTGCCTTTTTCTTTAATAATTTTTATCCTAGCTGTCGCCTTTTCTATTAATGGATTCATATTCTTTATTGCTAATTTTATTCTCTTTAAAAATTCCTTTTCATAATCGGGGGAGTTTTTTCTTTTGAAGCTAAACTCTTTTTTATATCGAGCAAGAAGAAATTTATCTAATTCTTTCAATTTTCTCTTTACGGCTTTTTCAGTTACCATATATTTATTGTGCCTAACTAATATAAATATATTTATGTAATGCAATATAGAAATATTTATAAAAGAATTGTGCCTAAGTAAAATATGATGGCATACGTAAGAAATAAAAAAATTAAAGGAAAAACCTATTATTATGTTGTTGAAGGAAAGTTGGATGAAAAGGGGAAAGTAAAACAAAAAGTTTTGATGTATCTTGGAAATATAGAAAATATAATGAGGATATTTAAGAAATACAAGGAAGATACTTCTTAATCATTTTTGTCCCAGACTCGGCGTGGATACTTGACTTAAAATTTTATACCCCCACCAAATTTTAAAGCAAGTTAAAGTTAAACTTTGTTGCCTAATTGATTTTTGTTTCTTAAATAAATAAAGATTATTCCAATGATAACAACTACAACCATTACAAGAAAACTTCCATACAGAAATTTGTTTATAAGATACATAAGAATTTTATCTGAGGGGATATGTTCATAAGGAAAGAGGAAAACTCTAAAAACAAACGCTTTTAATCCATGAATTATAATTGAATAAAAGATTCCTAAAACAATTACATTTTTCATATCAAAATCTTTATACATTCTAATAAGAGTTAAAACTGAAAGTGCAACCATAGTAGCCCACAAGCCTTGTGTAATTCTAAGAATTATAGGATATTGCTCTTGTAATGGCAACCCAATATAATATTGTGAAACTACGATTAAGATTGATGCTAAAATGTAGAACTTAATTGGCCAAATGTATTCTTTTAGTGTTTTTCCTAATATTTTCATTTTAACTCTAAAATTATTTTTTCCCTCCCTTTTAACTTCTTTCTAAACTTTCTACCTGTTGAAATTCTTTTTTATTTTTTGAAAAAAACTTTATTGCTTCTGCTAACTCTTTATGACTTTTTGAATACTCTTTGATATCAATTCCTTTTTTATAGGCATCCATTGATTGAACCAATGCCTTTGCTCCTGAATTTGTTCCTTTTGGATGAGCATGGCAACCAGCCCCCATAGTCGTAATAAAATCAACCTCTCCCATTACATCAATAAACGTTTTTAATTTTGTAGGGTTTAATCCTCCTGAAATAATCGGACAACATTTTTTCATCCCTCTCCAAGAATCTTCTTCTAAAATAATATAGTGAGCATAATCTTTTTTAACTAATTCAATAACTTGCTTATCATTTTCAGGGACTTGTGCCCAATTTTGTTCAAAAAAATGCCCTTTTGCTGCTAAATGAAGTATATTTTTTGCTGCAGTAATATCTTCTTTTGGAGAACCTTTCATCTTTCCAACTCCCGCTGTTCCTGTATGAATTCCAGAGGCTCCTGCTAAACGAGCAAATTTAGATAAAACCAAAACACTAAAACCGATTGGATTCTCAGGTCTTGTAAATCCTCCGTGACCTGCTCTATGAAAGTGAATAAATACTTCAGGATATCTTCTTCTTAAAGTCTGAACAGCCATCCATCCAGCAGTTATTCCATTTATTAGATATGCATAACTTCCTTTTTCAAAACCAGCATTTCTTATTAATTCGCATCTTCTTATCATTTCATCAAAATCAGAAGCAGAAACATTAAATGAATGGACTTTTTTCTTTCCAGTTTCTTTTACAGCTTTATCCATAGCATCTTTCACAAATTTAACCATTTTTTCATATTCGCAAAAGTCTTGATTTGCTTGGGGTTCATCATTTTTAACAAAATCTCCTCCTCCTGACCAAAAATCATAACAAACTTCTGCATATTCAGCTGCTGTCAATCCAATTTTTGGTTTTATAATTGTCCCAAGAATTGGTTTGTCATAAACATCAAGATATTTTCTCATATCATCTAAAGTATAAGAAGGTCCGTCATATTGTTCAAGCATAGATGAAGGAAACCAAACATCAAGCATTTTTAATGCTGAAATCTCTTTCATGCCTAAAACATTCCCAACAATAAAAGTCAAAATATTCTGGATATTACCTCCTCTGTCAAAAATTCTCCAAGGATATGCAATCCAAACTAAGTTTTTTTCTATATCAATTTTATAAACAATTGCATTTAATTCTCTTGAAAAAGGAGTTTCTGTTTTTACTTTAAAATTGGTTCCTGTAGAAGATTCGGCTGCAACTTCAGCTGCTGCCTGCAAAATATTCAAGTCTCCTCCTGAAACTAAATGAGAAATTGTTAAAAGATATTCTCCATTTTTTGGATTTTTTAAATTAAGATTAACATATGCCTTTTGCTTTTCATTAAGTGTTTTAAGCAAGTCCTTCTCTTTTAAATTAATTTTCTTTCTTAGCATTTTATTATAATTTCATTTTATATTTAAATATTTTTTCAATCATTGATGTTTCTCGGCTTTTGGATGCTCATGACCCAATCTTTTTTTATCTTTAAGATATTTAAGATGCTTTTCTTTTTCTTTTAAGAATTTATCTGCATCAAGTTTATATTCATCAATCATCTTTGATGCCTGACTTCCTCCTAAGAAATGCGGCATGATAACATATGTTGCCCCTTGAGCATATAATTCATTTGCTTCCTCAATATTATGAGACATGACAATTATGATTGCTTTTTTATTTATTTGCCTTATTTCATTAATTAATAATAAATTTGTTTCAAACTCAGGGATTGTTGAAACAATCATTTTAGTTTCAGTTAGATTTAATTCATTTAAAAATTCTTCATCATCTGCATCCCCATATCTGCATTCTATTTTATTTTTAGACAATTCACGAATTGTTTCCGGATTATAATCCACAACCAAATATTTATTTTTTAATTTTTTAAAAGATTGCAATAAATCATAACCAATTCTATTATACCCAAATAAAACAACATTGTATTTTTCTGATGCTTTTTCTTTTTCCATTAATTTTTTTCTTTCAAATATATAAAGATACTTTGAGAAATAAGGGTATATTTTATCTGAATACATAATGAGATAAGTTGAACCTGAGATAGTTATTAAACCCACAATTGTAACAAGAGAGAGTATTTCTCCAGTTAAATGCCCAACACTAACTCCTAACGCGATTAGAATTAATGAAAATTCACTTATTTGAGCTACTGTGAAACCTGCCTGAAATCCTGTTTTTCTTTTATATCCTAAAAATCCCATTAATATCATTACAATTAAAGGATTTCCAATTAAGATAAATAATGAAAATACTATTGCTGGAACAATGAGTTGACTAATAGTGCCAAAAATCATTTGAGAACCAAGAAGTATGAAAAATAAAATAATAAAAAAATCTCTTAAAGGTCTTAATTTTGAACTTATTTCATAGTGAAATGGAGACATTGAAAGAGCAACACCTGCAATTAATGCTCCAATTTCCATTGAAAAACCAATATAATAAAATAGTGCTGCTAACCCCATCCCCCATCCAATTGAAAACAAAAATAAAAACTCCTGAGATTTAGCAAAAAAGAGGGATAATTTAGGCAAGATATAAATGCTGATTAATACAAACCCTCCAGTTAACATCAACCCCGTAATAAGAGACTGAAAAGAAACATCACTTAAGTCTAATCTGCCTGAAAAAGAAGAGATTATCATTAATAAAATTATTGCGAAGATGTCCTGAACCAGTAAAAAACCAATTGAAATTTTTCCATATAATCTCTCTATATCTTTTTTATCAGATAAAAGCTTCATAATAATAATTGTGCTGCTAAAAGTAAGAGCTATTGCAATATATACTGAGATAATCGTAGAAAATCCCAATAATCTGCTTATAAAAAAACCAATTAAAGATGTAAAAATAATCTGTCCTATGCCAGTTATTAAGGAAACTTTTCCAACTTCTTTTATAACTCTTGGACTTAAACTTAAACCAACAATAAAAAGAAGAAGTGCTACCCCTATTTGTGAGAATACTGCTATTGTGTCTGTAGAACTAACAACGTCGAGAAAATAAGGACTTACTATTATTCCTGCAAGAATATAACCAATTATCAATGGCTGTTTTAACAATCTCATTATTCCGGCAATCAAAACAGTTATTGCGAGAATTATGCTTAATTCAATAAATACTTCCATGGTTAGTTATTTCTTTTTTAGATGATAATTTTTATGCGCATTTAATTTAATATGTTTTATTAATTTGTCATGATGTTTTTTTAATTCATTCTGAAAAGTTTTTTTATAAATATATTTTCCAAACAATGTAAAAAAATAAAATACCATCCCTATTCCAAGAAAAGAAAAAAACATTGTGAATATCTTTCCCATGTCTGTTTGCGGGACAATATCCCCATATCCAATAGTAGTTACTGTGGCTATAGTAAAGTATGCTGAATCAATATATCTCCATCCTTCAAGAAAGGAATAAACAAATGTGCCTGTAAACAATAAGGTCAAAAATATGATAATTGCAAGGATAAATTTTTTATGTAAATCCATTTTATTCATTTCTTAAGAGATTAATCAGACTACTGGGAGTTATAACCCCTACAACTCTTTTGTTATCATCAAGAACCGGAATATAATTAAATCCCTCTTTGTAAATTAACTTTATTACTTTATTTATTGAATCATTGAGTTTTACAGTGGATTTGTGCTTATTTACCAAGTTTTTAGCAGGCTTATATAAGAACTCTCTTCTATATCCAATATTTAATACTTGAACCAAAGGTTCATATTTGACTTGATGCAAAAAAAATTTAATTAAATCCTCGTCTCCAATCTCCCCTATAAATTTTTTATCTTTTGTAACCACAATGCAAACATTTGTATCTTCTCTTTTTAGTTTTTGGATGATTGTATCAGGATTATCATCTGGATAAAGAAATACTGGCTTAATCATCGCATCTTTTGCAATTTTTATAGTTTTTATTCCCCCTTCTTCAGCCATATCTAACAAACCCATTAAGTGCTCTTCTCTTAATTTTTTCATACTCTCTTTTTTTCTCATTTTTGCTCACGCTTTCTTTTACATTTATGATGAAATTACTTTTAAATGTTTCTGTGTTTCTGCCCTAAATACATTTGATTTAATTTTCTTATGTTCTTATAGTAAAATAATTTTCTGAAATTATATTTCAGTTAAGGTTATCTGGCTTTAGTTAGATAAGAAAAGATGCGAATTTATGTTTATGTCTTTCCACTTAAATTTTTCTTTATAATTTTTTCAACACATCACTCTTACCTCGACAATACTTATGAATCAAGCCAGTGCCAGTAAATCAATAATAAATGCAAATCTCCAGTATAAAAAACTGAGTCCTATGAGAGGATGCCATAAACCTGACTTCTTTGCTCAGGGCGTTTTTAAAATCAAACAATATTAAAGATAATAAAAAGTTAACCAAAAATAATATAAACTTCAAAACTATTTTTTAAAATATGTTTGAACAATATATCGCAAATAGTTATTTTAGAGCATTTGTAATTTTTATAGCGGTTTTTTTAGGAACTAGGATAGTTCTTTTTATTTTAGAAAAAATTTCTTTAAAAATAACAAAAAAAACAAAAACAGAGTTAGACGATAAACTGGTAAAAAAGTGCTCTATGCCTTTGACAATAATTGCTTTTTTAGTTAGCTTGAAAATAACTATAAATGAAATTTTGTTTCAGGAACATGTTGAAATGATTTTGTCAAATGCTATTTTTTCTTTATTAATTATAGTTCTTGCTTATGTGGTTTATGTGGTTGTGAATATTGTTATTATTAATTTTATGAAAAAAATAGCTTCAAAAACAAAGTCTCAAGTTGATGATTCAATAATTTCTTTGTTTCATAGTGTTTTAAATATAGCATTAATAGTTATTTCTTTGTTATATATTCTGAGTATATGGGGAGTGCAAATTACACCTTTATTAGCTGGTTTGGGAATTGCAGGACTTGCAATTGCTTTAGCATTGCAACCTGTTTTAAGCAATGTTTTTGCCGGAGTATCTATGGTATTAGACCACTCTGTAAGAATTGAAGATTTAGTTTATCTTGACCAACAAACCAAGGGGAAAGTAGAAAAGATTGGTTTAAGAAGCACAAGAATCAGGACATTTGATAATGAAATGCTTATTGTTCCAAATATAAAGTTATCAGAAAGCATAATTCAGAATGTTGCATTGCCAGAACCAAAATCAAGAGTGGTTATCCAATTCAGTGTTTGCTATGGTTCAAATATAAACAAAGTAAAGAAAATTCTACTAAAAGAAATAAAAAAAATTAAACTTATTTCAAAAGAGCCCGAACCTTTAATAAGATTTTTGGAAATGGCAGATTCAAGTTTAAATTTTAAAGTTTATTTTTTTGTGGACTCGTTTGAAAACAGATTTACTGCTATAGATGAAGCAAATACAGTAATTTATGATGCACTTAACAAGAATAATATAGGAATCCCATTCCCGCAAATAGATGTCCATGTTAAAAAATAATTTTTATTATTCATAAGAAATATCAAAATTATAACAACTAAATTTTTCTAATATAAACTTTTGTTATTTCAGATAAGTTTATAATATTTTTTTCACTAGTTATTTTATGAGAAAAAAAACTTTTTTTAGTTTGCTGGGAATGTTGTTAATTTTAAGTCTTTTTATTATAGTGTCTTATTTTACTCAGGAAAATTTACCTTATATTCAGGGTTTAATATCTAATACTTTTGTTGGAATGGGAGCTTATTTTTTAATAGTTATTTTAGAGACAGTTTTAGCTCCAATAACAATTATTCCCCTTATTCCTTTAGCTACTGGGCTTTGGGGATGGTTTTTAGCAGGATTATTAACCTTAATAGGATGGACATTTGGTTCTTTACTTGCTTTTTTTATTGCAAGAAAAGGAGGAGTTCCATTAATTGAAAGATTTGTTCCTTTAAAAAAAATACAAAAAGTAGAGAAATTAATTCTTGAAGAGCACTTGTTTATAGGGATAATTTTACTTAGAATCTTGATTCCTATTGATGTAGTAAGTTATGCTATTGGACTTTTTAGCAGTGTTAGTTGGAAAAAATATACTTTAGCTTCATTTATAGGATTTATTCCTCTTTCATTTTTCCTGGCATATTCTGGTTCATTACCTGTTTATTATCAATTAATGGGTTTTTTATTAATGGGAATTTTAATTCTTTTAGTATTAATAATTTTGATTAAAAGAATCATGAAAAAATTAAATATTGTTGATTTAAGAGAATTATTTACTTAAAAATTTAATTAGATTTCAATTCAAATGATTGAAAATAAATATGAAAAAACTCTTGAAGCATTAAAGCAAAAGATTAAGAATAATCTCATAAAAATTATTGAAAGCAAAGATTTTAATCCAAAGTTTAAAAGTAATTTTGCATGTTATTTTTGCAGAGAAAAAATTGAGGGAAAAGTAAGAATTTTAATTGAATCAGATTTAAAAGGCATTAGTTATTATCCAATAGATAGTAAATGCTATGCAAAAGTCAAAGGAATAGTGGTGGTTAATTAAAATATATAAAAACATTTAATAATATGTTTCTTTTTTTAATTAATAATGTTGCCAAAAGAGATTATAAAAAATAGTGCATTAAAATATGCAGATAAAACAGCATTTAAGTGCTATGATGACAAAATTAGTTATTATGAAATAAATTCTAATTCTAATAAACTTGCAAATGGGTTATTAAAAATAGTTAAAAAAGGTTCTAAGGTGGGGGTAATTCTTCCAAATTGTATAGAGTTTGTTGAAATAAGATTTGCATTGTATAAAAATAGCATGATTTTTGTCCCACTAAATATGGGGGTGTTTGATGTTAAAAATTTAATTGATTTGATTATTGATTCTGATTCTGAAATATTAATCCTCGACGAGAAATTTATAAAATTAATAGATGAATTTAAAAAAAATCTTCCAAAAATTAAAAAATTTCTTGTTAAAACAGATAAAAAATCCAGAAATTACACGAGATATAAGGATTTTCTTGAACAAAATAATAACAAAGAACTTGAAGTAAATATTAATGAAAAAGATATTACAATGATGGGTTATAGTTCTGGAACAACTGGAAAACCAAAAGGTATTGTTTCAACACAAAAAAACTGGATTTGCAGCATGAATAATTTGCATAAGAATGCTGATACAGAAATTACAGAAAAAGATGTGATGATGCACATAACTCCTTTAACTCATGCAACAAGCATATTTTTGCTTCCATATTTTTTAAAAGGAGCATCACAAATATTAGTGGAAGATTATGATCCAAAATATATTTTAAAAACAATAAAAAAAGAAAAAGTGACAAGCATATTTTTAATTCCGGCAATGTTGCTTGGCTTGTTAAAAGAAACTTACAAGCTATGGTTTTTATGTTCAAATTTTTTGAATCTTGGAAAAAATTTATCCAGTCTTAAAACAATTATTTATGGCTCGGCACCAATGTATTTAGAGCATTTAAAAAAATGCATTAAAAGATTTGGAAATATTCTTGAACAAGGTTATGGAATGGCTGAAGTACTACCCCCCCTGGCAAATCTCAAGAAAAAAGAACATGTTCTTGATAATAATAAAGAAAATGAGAAAAAACTTTTATCTACTGGAAAAATTATCTCTGGTGTTGAATTAAAAATAATAGATAAAAATGAAAAAGAAGTTAAATCAAACATAATTGGAGAGATTATTGTAAAGAGTGATACTGTAACAAAAGGGTACTGGAAAAACCCAAAAGCAACAAAAAAAAGTTATAGAAATGGTTGGTTTTACACAAACGACCTTGGTTATTTTGATGAACAAGATTATTTATATATTGTTGGAAGAAAAAAAGACATGATTATTAAAAGAGGCATGAATATTTTTCCAAAAAAAATTGAAGAAATTCTTTTAAATCATCCAAAAATTAAAGAATGTTGTGTATTTGGAATTCCGGACATTAGATTTGGGGAAGAAATATGTGCAGCAATTGTTAAAAAAAGTAAATTAAATGAAAATGAAATATTATCTTTTTGTAGGTCAAAACTTAATCCATTGCTTATTCCAAAAAAAATTGAATTTTATGATAAATTGCCTAAAAATGCAAGTGGAAAAATAATGAGAAATCAATTAAAAGAAAAATTCTGGAAGGGATATAATTTTGTAACTAATTAAGAAAAATAAAAAATAAGGGATTAAGTAATATTTAATAAGAAATAAAGCTTATAAGATTAAAATTCTTATAAATTACCATATGAAAAATAGAATTTATAATTCAAAAAATAGTTTTTTTAAAATTTATGTAATATCAATTTTAACTATGCTGACTAATTTTTTTACCACAAAAAAAAATGTTGAAAAATTAATTGAGAAAAATCTTGAAGAACTTAAAAAAAACAAAGAAAAAGAATTAACTATTTTTGTTTATGGAATCAGAATTGGAAGATATGGTTCATTGTTCAATGCAATTAATTGGTTTAAAAAAAGGGGGCTGATTATGATTCCCATAGAATGTGAGTCAAAAGGTTCTGTACCTTATTCTGCAAAAAAAATAAAATTACAAATTAAAAAAATAATGCAAAAAACAAATGCAAAAAAAATAAATATTATTGGTTTTAGTTATGGGGGATTTGTTATAAGATATTATTCAGAAATGCTGGGGGGGTATAAAATAATCAATAAAATTGTAACTGTTTGCGGACCCTACAACCCATTATCTCCTAAAAAAAGCCTGGCATTTTGGATAAGCAAATTTACTGGAGGAGATCCTGTTGGAGACAATATAATGCTCAAAAAATTGCAAAATAAATATTCTGTGAAAAATCACCTTTCTATTTATTCATTAAAAGACTGGATTCTTCCTCGCAAGGATACTAAGTCATATAAAGCGCAGGAAATAGCTATTCGTGGGGGGCATTTATTTATATCTTATAATTTGGATATTTCTGAAATAATTTTAGATTATTTAAAAAAATAAGTCTTTATATTACTCACTTTCGTTCGATTGATAGGACATAGTTATATACAAAATATTAAGGGTAAATAGTTTATTATTTATTAATAAATTTCACACATGGAGAGTATGAGCAAGTATAAATTTTTAAATATAAAATGTGCATTTAGAAAGCAGACTTAAAAATAAACCATGCTTTTTAAAAAATTGCGAAATTCAATATTTTCAAATATTAAACAATGGAAACCACACCCCCTGGGGTGTGAAGGATGTCACATTAAAAGTTATTTGCAATCATATTAAACTATTTAAAAGAGAAAAATGATTAAAAACAATGACGGATATTATTTTATGGAATTCATTAGCAAGCAGAAGAAGATCTGTAAGTGATTGTTTTAAGGAAAATGGATTAGCACAAATTAAAACTTATCTTGAAATTAATAATTATGATGTTCAATTAATAGATTGGGCAATTCCCAGCTTTTATAACAAATTATCACCTGATTTTTTAACTAAAATTAACAGGGAAATAATCTCTTATCTTTTTGAAAATATGGAAAAAAACAATGAAAATTTTAAAATAAAATTAATCGGAATTTTTAACCTATTTATTCAGGGCATTCTTACTTATATCCAGAAAAAAAGAATGAATTATTTTCTTAATGAACTTGCGAAAAAAATCGCGAAAGAAAATATTCTGGCTTTTGGGGTAAAAGTATGGTATGGTGAAGCATTTTACTGGGCAAATAAATTAATTGAAAAAATTAATAAATTAAACCCTGAAATAATCACTATTGCGGGAGGATATCATCCAACAATATATGAGGATGATTTTTTAAAATACAGTAAATTTGACCTCGCTGTTGTGACACAAGGAGAATATGTTTTAAAAAAAATTTTAGATATAATAAAAACAAATAAAAACAAAAGTAAAAACAAAATATTAATTGAAATTTCTAAAAAAGCAGAAGATGGAAATCTTAAAAATCTTATTTATAGAGATAATGATTTAATTAAAAAAACAGGTAAAATGCTGCCAAATATTAAAAATAATGTTATTCCAGATTATCGTGAAAATGATGGTAAGATGAATGTTCATGTCATGGTTGAATCATATGGGTGTGATTATGGAAAATGTAATTTTTGTGTTCATCCTTTTATTTATCCGTGGTATCTTGTAAGACCTGTGAGTGAACTTGTAAAAGAAATTAAAATTATGCTAAAAAAAGGCATAGGTTTGTTTAGATTTGCTGGTTCTGATACTCCTCCGCAAGTTGGAGCTATAATTGCAGATGCTATTTTAAAAAATAAATTAAAGTTAGAATATAGTATTGGTTCAAGAGCAATAAGAAATAGCAAAAATTCAAAAGTTTACAAAAAACTTGTTTTTTGTTACAAAAAAATGATAAATTCGGGTTTGAAATCTGTGTTTATTGGGGGGGAAACAGGAAATGATTTAATAAACGAAAAAATTATGAATAAGGGGGTTAATTCTGAGGATATAGTCTATACTGTAAAAGCAATGAGAGAAGCTGAAAAATTAACAGGTAAAAAAATAGATATTATTTTAGCCCTGATTTATCCTGTGCCTCTTATTAAAGGAGTTTCTTTAGATGATGTAAGAAAAGATAATATTAAATTAATAAAAACAACTGCTCCAAATAGTGTTATGATTACTCCCCCAGGTCCTTTTAAAAATACCAAATGGTTTTTTGAAAAAGAAAAGTTTGGCTTTAAATTTGGCAAGAATATAATAAAAAATATGATGAGTTATGAATATGTTCTTTATAAACCTCCCACACTTTGGCCAGATTTAGAATTTAGTTTAAATAACAAAAAATTTATCATATTATTGGAAGAATGTAATGAATTAAGAAATCAAATTAAAGAAATCAGTGTTCCAACTGATGTAAGTGATGAGCATTTTTTAATGTTAAGAGCAGCAGGTTTTTTGGGAGAAAAAGGTGTGAAGGAATTCAAAAAAGAAAGTATAAAAGATATTGTGTCATCAAATTATGGCTGGACAAATAAAATATGTGAAAAAGTCGATAAATACAGCAATAAACTTGCAAAATCCAATAAATTATGAATTAAATTTTATTATATTTTTTAAGAATTTTTTTTGCATACCATCTTTTAAATTTTTGAATTGGATTTTTATTCCCAAAAGGCATGTATCCTTTTTTAAATTTTAATCTACGAAGATCAAATTGCATGTAATGTGGAACAACTAATACTTTTTCTTTTTTCAGTAAAATCTTAATTGCTTCACAAGCTACTATTGCAGAACATAAATTACATGCAATTACTGATGAAGGTCCTTTTTTTTCATGGATATTAACCCTTTTTATATCCATATATTTTAACTGAAGGCCTCCTGGTGCAAGTCCTAAACCAAATGCAATTATTTTTTCATCAAAACTCATTTTATCATTAATATCAAAATATTCATCAAAACTCATTTTATTTGGAGCAAAAATAAGCCAAGGAGCTCCAAAACCTACTGGGCCTGCAGTTATAACATAAATTCCTTTTTCTTTTGCTTTTTTAAAAATTAATCTTCTTGCTTCAATGCAAAAAAAATCAATTCCATCAATAAAAATATCTACATCTTTAAGAAATAAATCTATATTTTTTTCATTTATTTTTTCATTAATAACCTTAACTTTTGCAAACGGATTTATATCTTTAATCATTTTTTCAATTGTTTTTACCTTGCTTTTACCAAAAGAAGAAACATTTGCCCCGATTTGCCTATTAATATTTACAATTTCAAAATTATCTGAGTCAGCAATGTGAAAGTTTCCAATGCCCATTCTAGCCAGAGTAAGAGCATGAATCCCCCCAACACCCCCCATTCCCGCAATCGCAATAGTAAAATTTCGCAATTTTTTTTGCTCTTTTTGTGAAAAAAGACCAATATTTCTTAAAAATGCCTTTTTGTAATATTCATCGACTGATAAATTCATTTTAAAACCCCTTTATTCTTAATTATATTTGATTATTTTTAAATCTTATTAATTAAATATATTTATGTTTGATTATCATTTTTGAATCTGATTTTTTAAATTCAATTAAATTAACATTTGGCAGGGCATGTTTTGAATAATGAGTTATCATGTCTTTATATTCAACATTTGTTTCACATAATTCTTTTTTTATTAATTTTTCAAAATCATTTTTTAATTGAATATTAGGTTTTATATTTTCTTTTAATTCTATTTCTATTATGAACATGGTTTGTTGTTTTGAAGTTTGTTGCTTTTTTAATTTAAATTTTCCGGTTATTAAATTTGCAAGAGATTTATCTTGATATAATGCTTTTGAAATTGTCTCTGGATATACTTTTGCCGAGTTTATTGAAATCACCCCGCCTGTCCTTCCGTCAATATATAAAAAAGGAAGTTTTAATTTAACTTTGATATCTATATTTTGTTGTTTGAAAATTTCTTTTATTTTTTTATAAGAAATTACCCCCCCAGAATCATGAATATTATACCTTATAACAGGCAGCATTTTATCCAAATTAATTGTTGTTATTATTACTTCTCCCTTACTTTCTTCTATAAAAAAATTTAATGGATTATACTGAAAAAGCATGGGAATTAATTTAGATTTTTTATTCCTAAATAATTTTTGTTTTAATTTTTTATTTTTTTCTGCTAGTCTTCTTATTTCCACTGTATCTTTATTTTCATTTATCCCGCATACCCCAATATCTGCTGCTCCATAAACTGAATAAATCTTGCTTTTTGCATTTGCTGGAGAGCTTTTAATTAAAGTATAAAGATAATCCCTAAACGATTCTGAAAAACCCTCTCCTGCCAAAAGAAAATTTAGATTATAATCTTTAAAATTTATTCCTTCTAAAATTCCTTTTTCTAAAAGATTTTTAACAAAAGGGGGATAACCTCCAATGATTATTTGTGAGAATTTATCCCTCAGTGTTTTTATTATGCCTAAAATTTCAGCATAATCTGCTCCGGGATTTATAGTAGGGCCTATACTATTCATAATAAATGCAAATTTCATACCACTTACCCAGGGGCCGAGTGCAAATCCATTTACAAACAATGCATTTTCATTGCTGATTTTAAACAGATTCTCCAAGCCAATTCGCGATAAATTTATTCCCTCTTTTCCTTCTTTATAATTATGTGCCCAAATAAAAGATTTTCCAGTTGTTCCTGAACTTTTATAGACTGTTGTTGCAAAACTTAAATCAGAATCAATAAGCAAATCTTTAATATCTTTACATGCTTTTATGTAATTTTCCTTGCTTGTAAAAGGCAATTTGTTAAAATCTTTAAAATTTTTAATTTTATTGTTAAAATCTTTTGATTTTAAAAATTTCTTATAATTTTTAACTCTTTTAAACGCTTTTTTTGCCTGTTTAACTGCTTTTCTCTTGGATATTTCCTCAATTGTTTCAGAATCCGCAATTGTTAAAAATTTTAGTGCTAGTTTAGGATTTTGTTCAATTATTTTTGTAAATAAATTTAAAATATTCAAGGGAATAATATTACTAATTTTACTTAATATCATTTTAAAGAAAATTTTTTAAAATTTTTTTAGACTGTAATTCTCCATCCTCTATCATTTTACTAATATTCCTGAAATTTTTTCGATTTATATTGAATTTTTTTGAGGGTTCTATTATTAAAACTTTTTCCTTGAATTTTTTTATAGCTTTATCATCAAGTATAATATCTAAATTTTCTGAATTAAACCCAATTTTACGGGGAATTGAATCTACTAAAATAGCCCTGTCACATCCAAGAGAAATTGCTTTTTTAATTCCAAAATATTTGTTAGAACATCCGTCAATATACCTTACCCCATTAAATTCATAAGGAGGAAAATAAGGTCTTACAGAACAAGAAGCTAAAATAGGGTCAATAAGATTTCCTTTATCAAAAAATACATCTTTTTCCTGTTCTTGTGTAATGCAGTGAACATAAAATGGAATTTTTAAATCTTCAAATTTTCTCGCTGAAAAAAGTGTATGGGCAAGATTTCTTAATCCTTTTATTGAATAAAATGAAGGATTAAAGGAATTAAGCTTAAGTTTTATTGGAAAACACTGCCTTGAAGTAGCCTTAAGCCACCCCTTTTCCAGTTCCAAGACACTTTTTTTAAAATTGGCTGTGGATGAAAATTTTGCTCCGTTTATTGTTCCAATACTTGTAGCTATAATAGCATTTGGAATGATATTTTTTTTTACAAATGTTTTTAAAACTCCTACCTGGAAAGCACCACGTGTTCCCCCACTTGTTAATATCAATGCTATCTTCATCTTCTCTTTTTAACAAAATTGTCAATAACCTTGTTAATAATATTTATTACTTATTCATTTATATAGATTTCTAATCTTAAATATGATTGTTCTTTAATTAATTAAAAAAATATTAAGATTTATTTATTAAGTTTTTTAATTATTTTTGAAAATATTAATTTTCTAATCAGGAAAATTAAAACCCCGAAAAAAACTGCAAAACCAATAATTTTACGGGCATTATTAAGCATATCAAAAGATACAGAAGTCCATTTTCCAGCAAACCACATTAACATTCCAATAACCATTACCCAGGAAATAACAGACAGAGTATTAATTAAAAATATTTTTCCAAATTTTTTTTCTTTTTTAGCTACATAAAAAATAGCAAGAATCCTTGTTCCATAAAAAAACTTTGAAAGACAAAGAATAGTAAACATTTTCTTTTTACTAATTCCCTTTAAAAATTTAGTTTTTTTTGCTTTTTTATCTAAACACAAAAATTTTCTTATTTTTTTTGAATATTTGGATCTGGCAATACTAAACCATAAAATATCACACCCCCCATTTCCAATAATACTAAAAAGAATAACAATCCATAAAGCAAGAACTCCTTGTCCAGAAAGAAAAGAAAGAAAATAAACTGTTTCATCCCCTAAAAAAAATGTAACTAAAAATACTGTAATAATTGGATTTGAACTAATACCTAAAATAATTGATTCAAAACCTGTCATTAAAATGATAAGTTGATAAGATTTTTAAAGGTTACTTTAAAATTTTAATTTATCATAACTCTATTTCTTGCTTCAGAAATTTTTTCTCCTTTAAGATAATGGAGTGCTATTGCTCTGGTTTCCTTATTATAAGAAATAAGTGTATGTCCCCCAAGTATGCCCACTTGTTTTATTTTTTGTTGTACTGGATAATGAGTTCCTATTACCCAGTCATTAAAACCATAAATAGCCAGATAATTTTTTACAGAAAATTTATTTTGTATTTTTCTTATAAATTGATTAGTCAAATCAGGGTTTTTGCCTAAAATCCAGAAAAAATTATAACCTAAAGTGTCTGTTTTAACCGGTTTTAAAGGTGTATAAACTGTAATTAATTTATCAATTACTTTTTTACCTCCAAATTCTTCTGCATAAAGTCTTGCAATATTTCCTCCCAGACTTATTCCAATTAGATTTATTTTTTTTACATTAGCTTGCTTCATTATCTTTTCTATTTCCAGTTTTACTTTTTGAGTTGATTCAATATCACTATCAAGTGAATTATAACCTAATGAAACTATTGCAATACCTCTTTTTCTAAACCATTTAATAGTTCCATACATTGTTCTAAAGTAATTTGCTCCAACTCCATGAAGAAGAATTGTTAACTCTTTTTTTTCATTTTTTGCTTCCTCAATACTTTTTATATTTATTTTATCTACTTTATTTTTTGTTCCTGCACATATTTGCAAAGAATGTATTAATTTTGATAGATTTTTTAAAAAAATTTTTCCACTATGGTAAAAAATTAAATAAAAAATATAAAAAATATAAAATATTCTCGAGAAAATATTTTTAGAACAATCTCGCTTACCCCCTCTTTTTTTAACAAACTCCATAATTTATTAAAATTAATCTAAGTTTTTAAATATTCTCTAATATGGATATGTTAAGTCAGCAGGTAATGGAATAGCAAATTTTGCAGTTTTATCGTCCATAAACAATAGATAACTGAATTTTCAATAATTATTTTTTTAGTTAATTAATAATATGCAAATGTCGCCGGTTAATCATCAATTTAAGGGCGTTTATCACCTTTTAAGTTAACGCAATCTCTAATATTATTTAATATTTTATTCTTTTATAACTCCAGATAAAAAGAATAATCGGGACTATTGTAAATGCTAAAAGTGCATAAATATCAACCATAATATCTGAAAGTGCAAAACCTTTTATCATTATACTATTTAAGGCATGATTTGAAAATGTCATTGGTGTGATTTTTGAAACATGGTTCATAAAATCAGGCATTATATCTGGCGGGAAAAATGAGTGGGAAATTAAAAATGAGGGAATTACAATAAGGGGGACAACTACAAGTGCCTGCTGCATTGATTTAACTTTTGATGAAATAAATAATCCTATTGAAATTGCTGAACAAGAAAGTAAAAATAAAACTATAATAACATCATAAACAGAACCAGTAATACGAAGACTATAAAGAAAAATAGCTAAAAAAAGTGTATATATCATCTCAAAAAAACCAAAAATTATAAAGAGAATGAATTTTCCAAAGAAAATAGTTACACTGGAAACAGGGGTTGTGGAAAGCCTATATAAAGTATTTTTTTCTTTTTCAGAAATTACATTAAGAACAGGTGCCATTAATGAAACAAAAAATACAATAAGGGATAAAATGCCTGGTCCGATATAATCAAAATATTTAATCGGGCCAAAACTTGGTGTTTCATTTAATTTCACAGGTTCAGACAAAAATTTTTGCTCTAGTTTTTCAAAATCAATATTAATATCTTTAGCTATGGTATTAGCATCTTCAAATAAATTCTTTATTTTATCCAGTCTTTGTTCTATTTTTTCAGAAAGATTATCATCTTCAATATCTGGAATATTTAAGTTATTTATTTCATCTAATATGTCCTCAAGCTCTTCACTTAAATTATTAAAATTTTCTATGATTGCTGAAAGCTGAGCCAGGATAGTTAATTTTAATTCTATAGATTCACCATAAACAACAAGATTATCAACCTCGCTTGTGATAAGTTCTAATGTATTTTTTGCATTATCCAAACAATCTTGTTTTTCCCTTAAGGAATCTTTTGTTTCATCAACAAAGTCTTGTAATTCTGATACATTAAATTCATCTGTTTGTTTTTTTAAATCATCCAGTTCTATATCAAGAATATCGCTTTCAAATTCTACCTCATCAAATATGTTTTTTACTTTATCAATTTTTTCTTTGCCTTCTTTTTTTTCCCTTTCCACATCATCCATGATATCACTTGTTACATTTTTAAGAGTCTCTCCAATTATTTCGGCTTTTGCTCCAGAAAGAGAATTGTATGTTAAAAAATTAGAACTATCAAGATACATATCTATTTCTCCTGTTATACTATTATCAAGATTTTCACCAAACCCTGCCGGAATAAAGAGAATTGCCCTGATTTCACTATTTCTTAATTTAACTAAATTATCTTCTAAAGAATTTGAAGATGGGACAATGTCAAAATATTCAGATTTTTCAGTTGCATCAACAACATAACTTGAAAAATTAGTGTGGTCTTCATCAATTACAACTGTATCAAGATGATTTATATCTCCTCCCTGGAATGAACTGCCAAACATAACAATAAAAATAATTGGCTCTATTAATGCTATAAGAAGAAACCCTTTATCACTGAAAAGTTGTTTTGCTTCTTTTAAAAGTACTGTGAATAACATTTTAAATATTAGTATAATCGGATTGCATAAATCTAAAAATTACTTCTTCAAGCCCGGGTTTTTTAATTTCAATATCTTTATATCTTTCTTTGGCATTTCTGATAATATCGAGAATATAGGATAAACCATACCTATCTGAAAAAATTCTAACATGCAGAACATTTCCTTCCCTTGTAACTTCTTTAACACTGTCTTGAATCAATATCATAATTTTTTCTGCTATTTTGAAATCATCAAATGTCAGATTAACTTTATTTCCCTGTCTTGAAGCATACCTATATATTATATCTTTTGTGCTCCCATCCATTATTTTTACACCCCTATGGAGAAAACATATATCATCACAAAGTATTTCAGCATCATGTATTGAGTGGGTAGTTAAAATTATTGTTTTAGTTTCTTTTAATTCAATCAAAAGATTTGTGATTATTCTTTTTGTTTCCAAGTCTATGCCAACTAGTGCTTCATCCAGTATTATGATTTCAGGGTCTCCAATTAATGCCACTGCAATAGACACTCTTCTTTGATATCCTCCAGAAAGAAATTTTACTTTTCTTTTTAAATCTCCTAATTGCAGAATATCTGCCCACATTTGAATTTTGTCTTTAAGTTCTTTTCTTTTTATGCCATAAGCTTTGCCGAAAAAATGAATATTCTCCTTAATTGTCAATTCTTCATATAATGATATTTTTTGTGGCACAATTGCTATTCTTCTTTTTAGAGATTTAGAATGTTTTTTAGTTTTTTCATCAAAAATATATACATCTCCTTGAGAATAACTTAATAATCCGGATAATATATGTAAAAGAGTTGTTTTCCCAGCACCATTGCTTCCAAGCAATCCAAAAATAGTATTTTTTTTAACACTAATTGAAACATCATTTAAAGCTACTACTCCTTTAAATTTTTTTGATACTCCAACAATTTGCACCACCTCACTCGTCATTAAATAAATTCTCTTCTAATATTTATAAATCTGTCTAATTTTTTAATCTTTAATCTCACTTGTTTTTTTCCAAGCAATATAATTTTTGCTTAAGATATCCAGAACTTGTTTTCTTTGTTCTGAATTTCCAATTCCTTTCCAGTCAAGCAACACAAAATCCACTTCTTCTTGTGTTTTGCTTATAGCCTGTTTAATCATTTCTTCTGAAAGAGGCAAAGCATATTGTGGAATTATATGTGAAATAGCAATATTTGAGTTTAATTGAATTTTATTAAAATTAGGGCAATAATGAGGACCGCCAATTCCTACTGCAACTTCAGTATACGGATTTTCCTTGAATTCACTGATTATTTCTTTTATTGTTTTGGCAATTATAAATCCTGCTTTTCTGTTTTGCCACTCATTTTCTGTTGAGCCAATTTCTATGAAGATGCAGGGTTTATCAATTAATGGTCCGTGATGAGTGCATTCAAGGGTGATTTTAAACTCTTTTAATTCATGCTGTTTTGCAATCTGGTTTAATTTTTCAAAAGCTTGTTTTTGGAATAGTGCTGAAGTCTTGCATATTTTTGTTTTTTCACCGCCAAGATTAGGATTTAACCAGTTTCCAGGAGCATGAATGCTTAGTGTTTTTTCTTTTTTTTCTGATGCATGTTTTGAAGCAAATATAATAAAATCATATTTATTGATTTTTTCCAAATCCAGATTTTTTGTATAAATTATGTCTGAATCAATTAAATAAAAATCAAAATTAGGCTGGTTTGCCATAGAAGACAATAAAGGGTTTTGCCTAAACTGTGAAAGCTGGGTAGTTATATTTGCTCC
>JAHIHG010000086.1 GCA_018898425.1 Nanobdellota archaeon
AGAAAGATAATGGGTGGATTAAGGTCTGAGAAAGGTGCTGAAACATTGGAAGTTATTTCAACAATGATTGCCACTTGGAAAAAACAAAGTAAGCCTTTATTAGAAACTATGAAGATTTATGTATGAGTGTTACCAGGTACCGAAGCAGCAAAAAGAGTTGCTCCAAAAATTAGATTTTGGTATGGTTCTTCAAATATATTTTCCTCAATTATTAATAAAGAATCAATAATAAAACAAACAGGAGCTATGTCTGATTACGAAAAATTAAAAGAAGGCAGAGAAGATTGGTTAACTCAGAATAAATATAACTCTGAGAAAATTTTTTTCTCTAAAATATATGCAAAATCTAAATTAAAAAAATTATTTGGATTAAAAGATTTAGAAATTTGTGTTTATAATCCTGAAAATCCTCTGCCAAATATTAAAATTGGAAGACAAATTGGAAATTTAATTCAAATTGATGCATTGGGATGGGGAAATACATATGAAGGCCGAATAAATTTTGAAAAAGGGTATGCAATTATAAGAGAAGAAGAACAAGATTTAGCGCACAGATTAGGATTAATGTTTACTCCAGCTGGGATGTTAGAAATTGAGTCTTTATCTCCATCAAATCCAGAAATGCATAAAAATAAGAAAAAAATTGATAATAAAAACAAACCGATTATATATTGTGATAATCCTGCATGCCAAACACAAATAAGAAATCCATTTTTAATGATTGACGAAAATACTGGTGGAGCTTATCATAGCAATATCTGTTACTATAAAGATATTGGAATTAAAAACTACTTAGGTGTTAAAAAATGCACACCCAAAGAAGTTACATTAGAAGAAGCAATTGAACTATATGAAAATGGAAAACTCCAACAATCACCCAACACTATAAAAGAAGATTTAAAATTAAGAAATATTGAACCTTGGCCAGAGGGTGCAATGTTATTTTGCGATTAATTTATTTCTTTTTCCTTCTTACACTCATATCATTAACTTTTAAACGCCTTAATCATATGGATTTATTCAGCAATGTCCAAATTTCATGCTCTTTGCCATGCTTATTTTTTTAGCTCTCTCTAAGCAATCTTCAAATCCTGTTAATAATTCCAAGCTTTTTACAACAACATCAGAACCTGCATAAAGAAAAGAAGAAGAAACATCATAACCCCCAATTTTTTCAAATTCATTATTAATAATAATTGGATTATGATACCCCACTCTTCTAATTAGGTTGACTAATGACAGACTTTCTTTTAAATTATTAATTTGTTTTTGTTTAATTTTTTCTGCCCTGTTTATGCAATCATTTAAAGAAACCGAGTTATTGTATATATTTTTTATTGTTTGAAAAATTTCACTAACATATGAATCTATCATTTCATCCACAATTATTGCATTAATTTTATTAATTTTATTGTTTTGATAATAATTCGTGAATAATTCAAGTAATTTAAAATCTCCCCATAAATCATCAGTAATTATAAAATCTGCATCCTTCCACATTTTTTTAAAATTATGTACTAAATAATCAGGAGTTATTTCCTCTAGATTTTTTTCCTTTCTAGCATGGTCAAATGAAATATAATTAAATAATTCAGCTCTTTCAGAACAAATAACTGGATTATACCCGTTAGAAAATATTAAATTTTTAAAAAAAAAGTTCATTGAATCATCATCTCCTGCATAAACTATTGACATCATTATCTAAGAATTAAATTTATCTTTTAAAGATTGTTATACTTTAATGAACAATTTTTTAATTGATTTAAAAAAATTTAAAAGCAGGGAATTTTCTGAATATGAATCCCTGACAACTCCCCCTGTAATAGATAATTTATCTTGCTCTCCTGATTCTTTTATTTTTTCCTGATTCATTATTGTTAAACCATATTTTTTTACAAAATCCATGCATTCTTGTTCATGTTCTTTGCAGTATTTATTACATTCTTCTCCGCTACATCCTCCAGGACCTTTGCCTTTAACTTTTCTTGCAATTTCTGCCTCTTGTTTTGAAATAAAACCTGATTTTTCAGCAAAGCTAACACATTCTTCAAGATTTTCTTCATCTTTACAGTAAGCATTGCATTCATTTTTAGAAGAACATGCCCCAGGAGTATCCCCAGATTTCATGAATAAAAGAATTTTTTTTGCTTCAAGAATCTCTTTTTCATTTAAAAGATTATTTTTTTCAGCATAATTCAGGCAGGCATCTATATTTTCAATCTGGTCACAATAAATTGCGCATGCTTTTTGTGATTCACAATTCCCAAGTTCTGTAACAGGATAACTCACTTCATTCAAAGCATAAACTAAATTAAAACAAAATACTAAACAAGTAAAAATTAATAAAAACTTTTTTTTAATCATTTTGCATCAATTCAAATGGATTTAATTTAATATCATTGAAAACATTTATATTCGTGGCTTTTCTAATTAATTCCCCTGTATCTTCAGAAGTTGAAAAACTTAAATCTCCAAATTTAACTGTTTCAGGTTCTTCAATCTTAGTATCTTTTGAAGTTTTAAAAATAATAATTGCAGTTATAATTACTAAAACCAATACTATAGAAATAATTGAAATCCACCACTTTCCCATAATAAACTAATATAAATTAAGTTTAAAGAGTTTTAGATTATTAATTTTAATTACAATAATTATTAAATAGGCATCTTAATAATTTTATTTATGGCACCAGAAGAAATTGCATTTACAATTAAATCCCCCAGCTATATACAAACATATAAAGAAATATTTGAACCCATTCATAATAAAGGATTATTTAGTGGAATTATTGACTATAATTATAAAACAGATTTAATTGATTATATTGGACATCAAATAAAAAACGATTTAAGTTCTTTCCCTGATGAAATAACTGATTATAAAATAGATTCTGGAAACTTTAATTTAAACCAATTTCTTAAAAAATCTTTTCAAGATTCTATAAAATATTTAGAAGTGCAACAAAAAAAGCCATTTTATGAATTCACTCAGCAAAATCAGGAGAAGGTCACAAACATAACAGGATTAATAGGGGTTGTAGTAGGACTTTATAGTTATCTAACATGGGGAGTAGATTTTTCTATTCACATTGCAGATTATTTAAATAAAAATATTCCCAAATTATCAGTTGCAACAGGAATTATTCAATCAGGAGTTGCATTTGGAATTCCATTTACAGCAGGAATTGGTTCATTTATTGCATCAAATACTATTATTAATATTCTTGGGGGGAAATATAATTCTTTAAAAAATGAATATTCAAAAAAAGCAAAAGCGCACAGAGAAGAATTAAAAAAAGATATTGAAATATATAGTAAATTGGAAAAAATAATTGTAGAATAAAATTTATTGATTCTCTTTAAACATAAAATTTATAAGTGGTTTTAGTAGAATAATTAAATGAACCCGTCCAACAAACTTGAATATACGGTTTTAATGCCAGTAAGATTTTGGGCTCCAAGATTTATTCTTGAAAATAGAGAAAACCATGGTAGAGGATATCATTCTCACTTAAGAGTTTTGAAAAGTGGGAACTATAAAAGAACAGGATATTTAATTACTATAAACAATAAATCAGCCTATGCCATAGAACACGGAAATAGTGGAAATTTATTGATAAACATAAATAAAATTAAAACAAAACTTGTTGATGAAATTTATCCAGCTATAATTGAAGATGTTTTTAAAGGAATAGCTGAAAAAGAAATGTTACCATTAATAAAAAAGAAAGCAATAAAATTATTTTCTTTTTAATAATGAATTATTCATTCTCACTCAAATCCTCTAACTATTGATTCTCTGCTAAGATTATTGTTCATCCTTGTGATAAAAATCTAATAAAATTATTTTATTTTCTTCAATAAAGTAGGCATATGAAAGTCTAAAATGTCCTATATAAACTTCTCTTGTTCCTTTTCGATTATATCTCATTGGCTTGCCTATATGCGGATTAAGAACTAATTTTCTAATTTGTTTTTCCACCCTTTCTTTCATAAAATTATTTAATTTTTTAAAAATATGTCTAAATCTATCAGATTCTTTTATGAACTCAACTCTCATTTTTTTAATCTTTCAAAAAATTCTTCAGTAGAATATTCCTTAAATTTGCCTTCATCAATTTCCTGCCATGCTTCCTCAGTTCTTTTTGCAAACTCAAGATCTTCTTCAAGTATTATTTTCATTCTTGCAACTTCATTTTTTAAAGCAATTATTTCCTTATTCATATGAGCTAAATTCATTTGTTCCATGTTAAATATAAATATCTGGATTATTTAAATTTGTTGTTTTGTGGGCGTTGTCCGGAGTTTAAAAATTTAGAACCGAAAATTATTTATTCTCGAGAATATTAAAGTGAGGATGAGACAAATGATGCTTGCCCATCCTCAAAATAAACTAGAAAAACAACTAGTTAAAATTTTCCATTCTTCAAAT
>JAHIHG010000087.1 GCA_018898425.1 Nanobdellota archaeon
AAAGAGAATTTGGTTGGCATGTTATTTTATATAATATTAGAATGAATCTAAAAAATTCAGATTCATCTTCTCAAAAAAGTTTGAATTTTTTTATTTTTCAAATCAGAATTTATCTCTTTTCGGACAACGCCTTTATTAAGAATAATCTAAAAAATTTATTCAATTTTTTCAATGTTTGAAAGATTTTGAACAGCTTTGATTAAATTTTGCAGTTTTTTTAATGGTTCGCCTAAACTTAATAAAATATAAGGGAGATTGGCTTCTTCTGCTTTTTGATTTGCTTTTATTATGTCTTCTTCAGTTAGTCTTTTTTTATTATATGCTACAAGAAGCTGTTCTTTTTCATTTGTTTTTATTTTTAAAATTAAATCATTTTTGCTGAAACTTTTTATGTCCAGAATTTCAATTGATTTTTCTGAAAGATATTCTTTTACCTGGTTGAAAAATTTATCATTTTTTTTCTGAGTTTTTTTCCCAGTTTGTTTTTTCTTTGATTTTTCTTTTTTTCTTATATGCTCTTTTGATTTTTCTTTTTTTTCAAAAATATTTAATTCAGGAGGCTGTTTTTGCAGGGGTTTTGTGTGTTTTTGCGGAGTTTGAATTTCTTTTTCTGGTTCTTTAACTTCATTTGATTCAAAATCATTTTTTTGTAATTGCTCTTCTTTGAAATTTATTTCAGAAACAGTAAAATATCTCCAGATGAGTTCATTATTTTTTTTAAATGGAATTGCAAAATCTCTGATTTCCCTTAATGCTACTCTTATTGCCGGATCTTGCTCATTATCTTTTAAAAATTCTTTTTCTTTTAAAATAGTATATGCCTCTTTTTCCTTGCTTTTAAGATATTGATGAAATTTTTCTAATTGGGGCTCTTGTCCTGGATTAAAATATATTGGAGAGCTTCCAACTCTCATGTGGCTCATGTTTAATTTTTTTTCAGAAAATAATTCTGATAAAAATGCTGAAGTAAAAAGAATGCTCATTTCTATTTCTCCTGCTATGTGTACTGGAAGACTTGGGCCTTTTGCTCTTATAGTTGACAATATTTTCTCTTTAATTTCAAAGGTGTTTGGGCTTGGCATAAAAATAGTAAATGTAAATATCTTATAAGGTTTTTGATAGTGATTATTAAGTATAGAAATTATTAAAAGTAAATAAAATAATCTAATTTGATGATTAAAAGATTGGAATTATGGTATTGTTCTCCAATAGATGCAGATGCCCCTTTTGGTTGTAAAGATGACAGCAGACGTTATTTAAGAAATCTTGCTCCTGTTGCAGAAAATGTTTTGAAATTAGAAGATTTATTTAAGAGTCTTTTAGATAAAGATTGCTATTCTCAGGCATGCCTAGAAAATGCTTCGCTTTTGCGGTTATGCGTTCATAAGTTTGAGGAAGAAAATTTTGAAATAGCTAGTGAGATTATTCCTTGGATAAATAATGAACTTTATTTAATTGAATCTTCTAAAAAAGGTTATAATCTTGTAGAAAAACTTCTTTTAAAAAAGGATAAAAAACTTAAAAAAAGTTTTGCCTGGCCATTAAGAACTGAAAGATATATTGTTAATAAATAATCAAGGCTTTACCCATTTAACTTCATAATTATATTTATAAAGATATACGTATAAGTACGTATATGGCAATTAAAAAAGGGAATATTAAATTAACTTTATCTGTTAACAAAACATTATTACAAAAATATAAAAGATATTGTGAAGAGAGAGGGTTGGTCATTTCTAAACAAGTTGAAAATTTTATAAACGAAATTTTGGAAAAAAGAAAATGAAAAAAGCGCAGGTTAATTATAATTTTTTGATAAATCTGATAAAAATTTTGGGGTAATTATTTTAGGATATATAATCTTAAAAGCATTAGGAGTAAATTTTTGATGCTCAACAATTTACCAACAAAAACATTTAAATCCTGTAAGTCCTTTATTTAAACATGGAAAATAAGAGAGAGAAATTTCTTAGAGTATTTGCCAATGTTCCTGAAGATTTGAGAAGAAATATAATTGCTGTTGTTGAGGGGAAAACTTACACGTGGAATACAGCATTTCTTGAGATAAAGGATAAAACTGAATTGGGAAAGAAAATTTTAAAAACAATAGAGAATACTAAGATAATATGAATAAAAAAGATTCTCAAGATGAAATTAATGAAGAAATGAAAAGATTAGTTATAGCCAGAATAGAAGCACAAATATCTCCAAATTTAAAATTATCTATAGGTTCTCGTGAAAGTCTGGATAAAAATCAAATGATTGAACATGTGATGAAAGGAGATGATGTGGGAAAGCAAATAATCCAAGTCCATCTTAATTTTATTAAAGCTCAGGCAAGTGGACAGTTAGCATCTGCACTTAGTTCAGTATGATGAGAAGAGGCATTTTAATGACTTTGCCAAAGTCAGATGATGTTACAGAATATTTATTTGTTTTTTCTAAACCAATAATAGATGCTTGTTCTATAAGATTAATTGAAATTAAAACATTAGAAGGAAATAAATCAAATAAAGAGAATTTTGAAAGTATATTGAAGAATTTGAATTTTAAGATGATTATTTTTAATGGTCATGGTTCTAAGACTTGCATTTGTGGGCATAATGATGGCGAATTGATCAAATTAGGTGAAAATGAAGCATTACTAAAAAAAAAGAATTACTTATGCCAGGTTTTGCTGGGCAGTAGATGGTTTGGGAAGAGAATCTATGAAAGAGGATAATAAAGGATGTTTTATTGGATATAAAATTCCTTTTATGTTTCTTATAGATAAAACTTGGATTGCAAATCCTTTTAAAGATAAAATAGCTGAAATTTTCTTTAAAACTTCAAATAAAGTTCCTTTAAGTATTATCAAAGGCAATTCTACAAATGATGCTCATGAAAATTCTAAAAAAAGCATGTTAAAGGCAATTAAAAAGAGATTAAGATTTGGAGACAAGGATTCTGGAGCAATTGCTGAAATTCTTTGGAATAATTATTTGGGGCAAGAGATAGTTGGAAATAAGTTTGCTAAGTTATAAATTGATTTGGTTATATTCTAGGGCTTTACCCATTTAACTTCATAATAAGTAATATCCCCTTCTTCATCAACAATTGCCAAAAGCAGATTTTTTTTTGTTGAGTGTGCAATTCTGTTTTTTGCAGAAAATTCATGCCATGTTAATCTTCTTGATTCATGGTCTGTGAATACTATCCATTTTGCATGCTTGTTGCCGGGTTTTGCCCCTTTATCATAAACCCTGAATTCTGCACCAAATTTTAATGCTGTTTTTACAACATATCCTTTTTCCCTTAAATCTTTAAAAACAGCGTATTTAATCTGCATTTTCTTGTCAATTCTTGTCAATTTTTTTATTAAATCATCTTTTGATATTTTTTTATTTCCTGAAAAAATTTCTATTTTATTTTTTTCAACAAGAAATAATGATTCTGAAAGAGAGTATTGAATTTTTTCTTCAGAAGGTTCCCCAAAACAACTTTTTTTGTAAAGTGCATGAGCTTCTGAAGAATTGCTTGAAATTATTTCCCCTATGATGTGGGCTTTTATTTTTTCCATAGTTGTTCTAAAAAAGAAGAATATTTAAAAATATGCTTTTCTTACATAAAACATGATTATTAATTCACACCAGATTCTGGAAAGTGTTTTAGTAACCGGAGTTCTATTAACTGTTTTATTAGTCTTATAAATTTCATCTTTTTTTAAAGATGAAAGAATTTATTGTTTAGTTAAGAGAGCTCTATCAATTAAATTTTTGGAGGATAAAAATGATAGAATTAATATATAAAAAAGGAAAATACAAATTAATCCATGATGGAATTAATTACACTTTTAAAAACCTTAAAAAACATATATCTTATAATGGGCATGAAAAAGAAAATGTAGGTTTTGCAGTTCCAAAAGAAGCTTATAAAAAATGTCAAAGAATAGCAAGAAATATAGAATCTATTTTTGAAAAAAAGAATTTAAGAATTTAATCTTATAAAACGTATGGTTTTTAAGGATTAAAATTTATATTGTAAAATGGCAGAAAAAGTTTTGATTTTTGACACAACACTTAGAGATGGAGAACAAAGTCCTGGAGCTTCTTTAAACAAACAGGAGAAATTAATCATAGCAAGGCAATTAGCAAAATTAAATGTTGATATAATTGAAGCAGGTTTTCCAGTTTCAAGTAATGATGATTTTGAAGCAGTTAAGCAAATAGCAATGCAAATAAAAGGCCCTGTAATTTGTGGCTTGGCAAGAACAATAAAAAAAGATATTGATAGGACTTGGGAAGCAGTAAAATATTCTGATAAACCAAGAATTCATGTTTTTGTGGCTACTTCTAAAATTCATATGGACAAGAAACTTAAAAAAACTGAACAAGAGATTATTGAAATGATTAAGGAAATGATTGCTTATGCTAAAAGTTTATGCCCAGACATTGAATTTTCTCCTGAAGATGCTTCAAGAACTGATGCGGGTTTTATGATTAAGGCTATTGAAACTGCAATTAAATCCGGGGCTACTACAATAAATATCCCAGATACTGTGGGGTATGCTGAACCTGAGGAGTTTGGAAAAAGAATAAAATTGGTGCTGGAAAAACTTAAAGATTTAATAATTAAAAAAAATGTTGTGATTAGCGTTCATTGTCATAATGATTTAGGAAATGCTGTTGCAAATTCTCTTGCAGCAGTTAGGGCTGGAGCAAGACAGGTTGAGTGCACAATTAATGGAATTGGAGAAAGAGCAGGAAATTGCGCATTAGAGGAAGTTGTCATGAATTTAGAAACAAGAAAAGATTATTTTAATTTAGAGACAAATATTAATATTAAAGAGATTTTTAAAACTTCAAAAATAGTTAGTGAGCTGACAAATTTAGAGGTTCAGAGAAACAAGGCTATTGTTGGAAGAAATGCTTTTGCTCATGAAGCAGGAATACATCAGCATGGAATGATTAAAGATAAATCTACTTATGAAATAATGGTTCCAGAAGATGTTGGATGGCTGGGAGAGAGCTTTGTAATAGGAAAGCATTCTGGGAAAAATGCAATTGAAAAAATTTTAAAAGAAAATGGCTATGATTTTGAAGAGGCAAAAATAAGAGAAATTACCAAAAAATTAAAAGAATTAGCAGACATAAAAAAAGATATTTTAAAAAAAGATATTTTAGAAATAGCAAATAATTTAAACAAAAAAACAGGTTAATTAATATGAAATATGATTTTAAAAAAATAGAAAAGAAATGGCAGAAAAAATGGGAGCAGGAAAAGGTTTTTGAGGTTGAGGTTGAGAAAAGAAAAAAGAAATACACTATAATTGAAATGTTCCCTTATCCTTCAGGAGAGGGGCTGCATATGGGGCATGCTCTTAATTATACAATTGGAGATGTTTTTGCCAGGTTTAAGAGAATGAAAGGGTTTAATGTATTTTATCCAATGGGATTTGATAGTTTTGGTTTGCCTGCTGAAAATGCGGCAATAAAAGTAAAAGAACATCCAAAAAAATATACACAAAGAGCTATTAACAATTATATTAAACAACAAAAAGCCTTAGGATTAAGTTATGACTGGTCAAAGATTTTGAGCACCTCTGAACCAGAATATTACAAATGGAATCAGTTTTGGTTTTTGAAATTTTTAGAAAAAGGTCTTGTATATAGAAAAAAATCTTTTGTTAATTGGTGTTCAAAATGCAAAACAGTTTTAGCTAATGAGCAGGTTCAGGGTGGAAGGTGCTGGAGACATGAAGACACTGAAGTTGAAATCAAGCAATTAGAGCAGTGGTTTATTAAAACAACTGCTTATGCAGACGAGCTTTTGGATTGCATTGATAATCTAAAATGGCCTGATAAAATAAAAACTATGCAGAAAAATTGGATTGGAAAGAGTCATGGGATTGAAATTGATTTTGAAGTTGAGAATTCAGATAAGACAACTATTTCAAATGTTGTGATTGTGCATGGTTGTCCTGGAGATGAGGAAAAAGCCATGAATCCCAAAACAAGAACTTATGATAAACATTGGATTCCTTGGATAAAAAATAAATTAGAAAAAAAAGAAATTAAAGTTTTTACTCCTTTAATGCCTGAACCTTGGAAGGCAAACTATTCTCAATGGAAGAAAGAATTTGATAAACTGAATGTTAATGGAAAGAGTGTTTTAATTGGGCATAGTTGTGGTTGTGCTTTTTTAGTTAGATGGTTAGGGGAAACAAAAAAGAAAATTAAAAAGTTAATTTTAGTTGCTCCTTGGAAGATAGCTCAATCAGGAAATGCTGAAGAAGAATTCTATAATTATGAAATTGATGAATCAATAAAATCAAGGATAGATGAAATTGTTATTTTTACATCAAATGACGAGGAAGAAGATGGGAAGAAAAGTGTAAAGATTTTTAATAAATTAATTGGTGGAGAAATTATTGAATTGAAAAATCACGGGCATTTTACGCTTGGAGATATGGGAACAGAGGAGTTTCCAGAATTGTTAAGTAAGATTGTTGGTAATAAATCTTGGCCAATATTTACAACTCGTCCAGATACTTTATTTGGAGTTACATTTATGGTAGTTTCTGCACAACATCCGAATTTAATGGAATTAGTAACTGATAATCAAAAAAAAGATGTTGAAAAATTTTTGAAAAAAATTAAATCTGTTAGTGCAAAAGAAATGGAAAATTTAGAAAAAATAGGGGTTTTTACAGGAAGTTATGCTATTAATCCAGTTACAAAAAATAAAGTTCCAATTTATTCTGGAAATTTTGTAGTTGCAGATTATGGAAGCGGGATGGTAATGGCTGTTCCTGCTCATGATCAGAGAGATTTTGAATTTGCTAAGAAATATGGGATTGAAATAAAGCAAGTTATTAATTGTGAAGAGATAAATAAAAAAGCACATATTGGCAAAGGAAAATTAATCAATTCTGATAAATTTAATGGGCTTGATAATGAAAAAGCAAAGCAAGAAATTACTAATTTTTTAATTAAAAATAAATTAGGAAGAAAAAAAGTTCAATATAAATTAAAAGACTGGCTGGTTTCTCGTCAAAGATATTGGGGAACTCCGATTCCTGTTGTTTATTGTGATAAATGCGGGATTGTTCCTGTTCCTGAGAAAAATTTGCCCATTGTTTTACCTGACAAAGTTAAATTTGGCAAGGGAAATCCTTTGGAAACAAATAAGGCTTTTGTAAGTGTTAAATGTCCTATATGCAGGGGGAATGCAAAGAGAGAAACAGATACAATGGATACTTTTTTTGATTCGAGCTGGTACTATCTAAGATATTCTGATAATAAAAATAGAAATTTAGCATTTGACAAGAAAAAAGTTGAATACTGGTTGCCTGTTGACCAGTATATAGGGGGTGCAGAACATGCATGCATGCATTTAATTTATGCAAGATTTTTTACAAAAGCATTAAGGGATTTGGGTTTTTTGAAATTTGATGAGCCATTTTTAAAATTGTTTAATCAGGGAATGCTTCATGGGCCTGATGGTGAAAAAATGAGCAAGTCAAAAGGAAATATTATAAATCCAGACGAAGTTTCTGAAAAATATGGGATGGATTCTGCAAGGTTTTTTTTATTAGCACTTGCTTTGCCTGATAAATCAAGGGATTGGAGTGAAGAGGGAATTCAGGGAAGTTCTAAATTTCTTAAAAAAATTTTAGATTATTTTAATAATGTTAAAATTGGAAAATCTAATGTTAAAATTGAAAGTAAATTGAACAAGATTATCAAAGAGGTAACAACTCAAATAGAGAATTTTAAATATAATCTTGCAATAATCAAAATAAGAGATTTGTTTAATTCTCTGTCTTCTGAAGAAAGTAAAGATGTTTTAGAGAAGAGTTTAAAATTATTACATCCTTTTTGCCCTCATATTACAGAAGAATTATGGGAAAAAATTAAAGGCAAGGGTTTTATTAGCTTATCTCGATGGCCTGAAGCAGATGAAAAAAAGATTGACGAGAATTTAGATAAACAAGAAGAACTGATTAAAAAGTTAAAATCAGATATTGAAAAAATTAAAAAATTAACTGGACACCATAGGCGTACCCCGAGAGCAAGGAATGCTCTACAAGGGGCAAAGAAAAATCCAAAGATTTATGTTTATGTCCTGCCAAATGAATTAAAAACTTATCAAGAGGTTGAAGAAATTAATCTTTATGCAGTTAATGACAAAAACAAGTATGATCCTGAAAATAAATCTAAAAAAGTGAAACCAAACAGGCCAGGAATTTATCTGGAATAAATTAGGCGTTGTCCGAAAAGAGATAAATTCTGATTTGAAAAATAAAAAAATTCAAACTTTTTTGAGAAGATGAATCTGAATTTTTTAGATTCATTCTAATATTATATAAAATAACATGCCAACCAAATTCTCTTTGCTTCATAT
>JAHIHG010000088.1 GCA_018898425.1 Nanobdellota archaeon
ATCAGATTACTTAAGGAAATGAATATCAAAACAGCAATGATTACTGGAGATAATAAACATACTGCAGAATATGTTGCAAAAGAGTTAGGAATAGATATTTATTTTTCAGATGTATTGCCAAAAGATAAAGTGAATAAAATTAAAGAACTTCAACAAAAAGGAAAGGTTGCGATGGTTGGCGATGGTATTAATGATGCTCCTGCTTTGACTCAAGCAGATGTTGGGATTGCTATTGGTGCTGGAACTGATGTTGCTGTTCAATCTGCAGAAGTTGTCCTTGTTAAAAGTAATCCATTGGAAGTTGTTAAGTTAATAAGGTTAAGTGGAGAAACTAGAAAAAAGATGAAACAAAATTTATGGTGGGCTGCGGGTTATAATATTGTTGCCATCCCTATCGCTGCAGGAGTTCTAATGCCTATTGGTATTAGATTGAGGCCTGAATTTGGGGCTTTGTTAATGGCAGCGTCTTCTTTGATTGTGGTGGGAAATTCTTTAATGTTGAAGAGATTTAAGTAAGGGGTTTTTAAAAAATGGGTGCACTTTTGCATTAAAATTGTAATGGTTCTTTCTGATGAAAAGATTTTTACAATATTTGTTTCAAATATTTCTCAGCATAACTTATTTATGGCGATAAAATTGTACTCTTTAATTGGCAACTTCCTTATAACGCAATTGTAAACTTCCTCCCAGAATTCATCCTCTTTTTTTGTCAGCCTTGCTGTTTTCATTCGTGTGTTGTGTGCCTGGCTTGATTTATAAATATTGTCAGGGTGGGAGTGATATGTGTGTTGGAAGAAATTAGGATTAGTATTTATTTTTAATATTTATCCTGTACTATTAACCTTTAGTTTCTCAGTTTTCTTCATAAATGATACTTTTAGCAGCATCAATAAATTCAATACATGACTTTTCTACCTTATCAAGCTGTTCTTTGTCCTTAACTTCAAGATCCACACCATAAGCATAATCTTCCCTAAGTTCAATAATGCTGTTCTTATGATTATTTTCCTCTTCTTCATATTTCATGAAATCAATAATGTCACGATCAATTGATATTTTGCCTTGTGCTTGTAAAGTCTCTATTAAAGCAATAGTGCAAGTTTGATTTTTTGATTCATATCCGTGCTTTACTGCAATTGCCAGAAAACAATGATATATTGTATAAAAACCTGCAGTTATAGACCAGTCTGAAAATTTATTTTTTCTGAGAAGCCTGAATACTTCTAAATTATGTTTTGCTTTTTGTAAATGTTTAAAAGCAAGTTCCTTATTTGGTTCAACTTTCAATAAGCCCCTATGGCGAGCCTTCTTTTTTTGCCTTTTGCATTCTTCAAGCTCTCCTCTTGCTTTTCTCAGACACCAATCAACCTGCTTAGAATTCTGCGAATTCATTTACAACCCCCATGTATTCATCATATCCATATAAAACAATTGCTGTTTTAATTATTTCTATCATGGATTTGTTATTTTCTTTTATATTTTTTACTAAATCTTTTTTTGTCGCTTTAATTGCATGAAGTTTTTTGGGCAATATCCCCTGAATTTTCCCAAGTTCTTTACTCACTTCTTTAAAATCTTCCTTATTAAGAATAACAAATATATCTATATCTTTTGCATGAGAATAATCTTTTGATGCAGATCCATAAAACAATAAAATTCTATCTTTTTGATTCAAAGATTTAAATTCATCCTTCCATCTTTGATATTTACCTGCCTCATTTATTAAAGCAAATGCAATTAGTTTTTGTACAAACTCCTCTTTTATATTAATTTTGTAAACAATTGATTTTCCAATTTTTTTACTTGTAAGTATATTGTTTTTTTCAAACCTCTTCAAAAGCTTCATAGTTCCAACCTGCGTTATCTCAAGTTCTTTACTCAGAGAATTTGCATTATAAAAATTAGCAATATCTTTATAGATAGTTAGCAATGCTTCTTGTTCCTTTTTTGTTAGTTCTATCATTATAACTCCAAGTTATGATATAATAACCTGTAATTATTATTTAAATCTTTCTATTCAAGAATTTTTTATTCCAATTCACTAAATCTTAATTTCTCATTATGCAAGCGAGTAAAATGTTATCCTTGTGGGCGTTTTTTTTTGTTTTAATTTTACTTGTTTTCAAATATATA
>JAHIHG010000002.1 GCA_018898425.1 Nanobdellota archaeon
ACCCCATAAATACCTGCAAGCTCACTACTTTTCCGCTTATTAGTTCGCTTCTGATCAATGATATATTTTACTCTTTTATTATTTAATTTTGACATATCTTCGCTTAGTTTTTCTAAGCGAACTAATTTTCGGATACTACAAAATATGGTTTTGAGTCATTTAATGATATACTACACAATAAAAATCTTTTTAAACAAAAAGAAATATAAATTAATACAATGAACAAATGGGTAGAAATTATACTTGGATTAATTTTGCTAAATGTTGCAATCCTTGTCTGGAGCTATTCCTCTCAATGGGGAGCTTTTTGGAACTTTGGAACTGCTGCATGGGAGTTTTTGAAGGGAGGATTAATCTGGATTGTAATTATGATAGGAATGCTTTTAATTATGCTTGGAATAAGTGACTTAAAAGAATAATTGATTTTTGCAAAATTTAAAAAAGTTGAATTTTTATGTAATTTCACATAATAAAATTTTCCTAAATATTTTTTAAAAAAGTATTGAATTTAAAAAATAATAAAAAAGAAATAAAAGTTAAATAGGATTACTCCATGAGCAATCCAATTATTGCTGCCACTGCTCCACCAATTAATGGTAGGTAGTAATCAACACCCCAAAATTGTCCAACTGCTGCGATAACACCACCAGCAACAATTACCCATTTTTTCCAATCAGTCATTTTAACCTCCTTTTGTTTAATTTAATAATTATTTTATCAAATTAACAAGTAAATCAATTATATAAAATTAACTATTTAAAAGAAAAATAAGACTTCCCTCTATAACTCCTGCAATTAATAAAAGTGGAATCACAATAAATAAAAAAACTCTTAAAGAATTTATCAGATATTCATTAAAATTTTTTAAAATTTCTTTTTTAAAAATACAGGTTCCGCATTTTAATCCTAATCCAAGCGAGATAAAAATTGCAGGCAATTCAAAAATTCCATGTGGCAAGAGCTTGATTAAAATAAGCCACCCCCCATTATCAACACTTATTAAAGCCACAAAACCTAATAAATAACCATTGGCAATTGCTGCTATGACTGGAAAAATTCCTAGAAAAAAACCAAAAGTCATTCCAAAAAAACTGCTTTGCAAATTATTTAAGAAAATAAATTTTATTAATTCCACAGGAGGCATTCCATCTGTTTTATTTAAAAGTTCTTTAATAAAATCCAGGATTTTTTCTTGCATTAATTCTGGGACAGGAATAAAAAAACCAATTAATGAAAAAAATAAAAAAATTCCGATAATTATGTAAATAAAATTCACAGATTTTTTGAGATAAACCCAGCTTTTAACATAATTATCTGCAAAAAACTTTTTTTTATTTTTTTTTATCATTATTTATGCCTTGTTTTGTATTAATTTCTGTGTTTATGTTTGCAATAAAATCACCAATATTTAAAATTTAATAGATGACTTTTTTATGCTTAATTTATTCTTTCAAGATATATAAAACTTTCTTGCATTATTTAAAATACAGGCAAAAGAGAACAAATGGTTCTGCGCAGAATTGAACTGCGATTTCATCCATGTCAAGGATGTGTCTTAACCATTGGACTACAGAACCCTCTTTTAAAAATTAGGAGCCAAGCTTGATAAGGTTATGTTTTATTAAACTTTTATTCATAATTATCTTGTTTTAGGAAATATTTAAATATAATGTTTAACACTAATATGTATGATAAAAAGAGATGATGGAATTTATTATCCTAAAAAAAAGGTGAATTTTATTGTATTTTTTCTTTATATTATTTTGGGAGCTTATTTTATCAGTTACCCATTTAATTTTATTGATGTTTCTGAATATGTAAAAGGATTTGAAAAATGGATAATTTTTTCAGCAGGAATTTTAATGCTTTTTGGAGCAATAAATTATTTTAAAGCTAAGAAAAATAATTAAAATAAATTTTTTGGAGGGTGCTAAGGGTTGATTTGCCTTTATAATTTTTTAATATTTTATTAAATGTTTGAGTTTTGAAACTTATATAGAGTATTATTTTTTATATCTGCACAGTGACAGGGGGATAATTATAAGAATACATATAACTACATAAACCTTTTAATTTAAATTTCTTTAATTTAATTCTGAATTCATCTCCTGAAAACTCAATACCTCTGGTTTCCGTGTATAATCAAGGGACATATGTCCCCAGTATAAAATATGTTTTAGAGCATACAAATTTACCTCAATAAAGATATTTTATATTCTTTATGAAAAAGGAGAAAATTAGATTTGAATATTTTAAGTTAAAAAATAAGGGGCATTCTTATTCTCAATGTAAAATAATATTGAAAGCTAAATTTGATTATGAGGTAAGCAGAAAAACACTTATTCGTTGGAGTAAAAAATTAAAAACAACTGAATGGGACTTAAGAGATAAATCGAGAAAACCGAAGACAATTCATTATAAAATAACTTCTGAAATAGAAAATAAGATAATTAATTTAAGAAACAAAACAGGTTTTGGGGCAAAAAAATTAGCAACTTATGTTGATATATCTCATCAATCTGTTAATAAAATTTTGATAAAATATAATCTTACTGATCCTCCAAAAAGAAGAAAAAATAGAAAGAAATATATTCGCTGGCAAAGAAAACACGTTAATTCTCTTTGGCAAATGGATTTATCTGAGAAAAAAATAGAGGATCAATATTGTTTTTCAGTAATGGATGATTGTTCAAGATATAGAGTTTATGCAGATGGATTAAAACAAATTTCAACAGATATTATTACCCATATTCTGGATAAATTAATTAAAAAATATGGAAAACCTAGGGAAATACTAACAGATAATGGATCTGTTTTTGGAAGTAAAAGTAAGCATTCTAGATTTGATCGCTGGTGTCGTCGTAGAGGAATTAAGCACATTAGAACACAGGTTCATAGTCCAACTACTCAAGGTAAAATAGAAAGGGGGTTTGGAAGTTTAGCGAGAGAAATAAAATATTGCAAGGGGGATATAGAGCTTTGCAGATATAGATATAATCATTTTAGACCTCATGAAAGTTTAGACATGAAAACTCCTGGAGAAATATTTAATGATTTATCTAAACTTTATTGACCTAGAGACATATGTCTGTTGACTGCACAATACCTCTGGTTTCCGACATCTTTAAAAACCATAGAATAAACAGATTATAATGGGTAAGATAAAATCAAAACTGATAAAAAGATCTGCAAAAGAATTCATAAAACAAGGAGTTATTTTTGCTGAAAATTTTGAGCATAATAAAAAGGTTCTTGGAAAAGAAATGCCAAGCAAAAAAGTAAGAAATCAGATGGCTGGGTTTTTATCTAGATTAAAAAGACAGGAAATTCAGAATCAACCTAAAATTCTTAAAAATAAATAATTGGAGAGTTAAATGGCAGAGAAAAACCAAGTAATTGATAAAAATATTGTGTATATTGGAACAAAGCCGTTTATGACTTATGTCACAAGTGTTGTTATGCAATTTACAACAAAGCAAAAAAATGAAGTGACAATAAAAGCGCGTGGAAAATTCATAAACAGGGCAGTGGATGTTGCAGAATTTGTCAAAAATAAATTTTTAAAAGACAAAAAATTAAAAATAAAAGATGTGAAGATTAATAGCGAAGAATTTGAAAACAAAGAGGGTAAAAAAGTTAGTGTATCTATAATTGAGATAATTTTGATTAAATAAAAATTTTATTTTTTCTGCAAAATTCTTTTTATTTTTTTTAAATTTTTATTAATTTCTGCAAGTTGCTTGCTCTTTTTTCTATTGAGTATCATGCCAATAATATTAATAATTATATAAAAAAGAATTAATCCTCCTATTGCCTGAAATAAAGTGATTAATGAAGAAAATTGATTAATTACATTTTCAAGTAATGTTACATCAGTTAGATTGCTTATTTCCATTAATAAAATAGGAAAAGCCTATTTTTAAGCATTACCTCAAAATTTTTAAATTGATTTTTTCTTTTAAGATTGGCTCTGTAGCTCAGGGTTTAGTAGCACTGCTCTCATGAGGCAGAGGTCGAGGGTTAAAATCCCTCCAGAGCCATTTTCTTTTCGAATTCTGATGTGATGGGTTCACCAGCATATTTTTGTTTTATAGGAGGTAAACCAAAAATAGTTTTATCATATTGCTCATCATATTTAATAAACTCATTAAATTTTTTTTTATGTTTTGGGTTCACAAAACCCACTAAATTATTAAAAAGAATTAAATTGTTCCTACCATTAAATTGAAATCTGTATTGTTGTTGATTATCGTATCTAGAAGTTTCGTTTTTTCTTTTCGCTATATAAAAATAACCATTCATTCCAATATAATTAAGATATTCTGTAATCTGTCTTATTAAATTTTTAGAAATTCCATTACCCTCCACTCTTGGATAAAATTTATTTGGATTTTTTGTTAAAACTAAAGAACCATCTGTGGCAAAAAATCCTTGCACAATGTTTTTTAACAAATCTTTTTCATAAAAATATTTTGGGATAAATAGTTTAAGACCTTTCTTTCCAATAGGAAATCCTAACTCTTCTATTTTTTGGAATAATTCTTTATCAAAAACATGAATCTCTATAGTTCCACAATACCTTTTGTCTTTGATCTTAACAGAATTGTTTGTAAAAGATTTTAACAGGGGAACAAGAATAGTCTCAAAAAATTCTTTATCATCATAAAAATTTCCAGTAACAACTATGACTTTTTTTTGCTTTCTATCTTTGGTGATATAAAAAGATAGACACCCATCGCCAGCCATTATCCCAAAGAATAATGCAAATTTTTCTTCTTTGTTAAGAGAATCTAAATAATTAGTTTTCATTTTACGTCTTTTTAAGATATACTCTAATAAATTTTTCCAGAACTTCCCAAACTTGTTTTCTGTCTTTTTTTAGTTTTGCTACAAAATCAATCCAAAGATTCCTATCGCCCTTAAATGTAATCACTTCTTTCATTTATTAGGTAATACAGTAATACTTATAAATCTTTTTAACTACATAAAAATTAAAATCTCCCCAGAGCCATTTTTATTTTTAATTATACACCAAATTTAAAATCGTCGTGTTTTTTTCTTGGAAGAATGTGAAAATGAAGATGGTTTACAATTTGTCCTGCAACTTTAAAATTATTATTCGCCAGATTAAATCCTTCTGCTTTGTATTTTTCCATTAGTTTTAAAGATGTTTTTTTAATGCAATCTAAAAGTTCAGGACTTAAACTATCTGGCATGTCTAATATAGTTTCAAAATGTTTTTTAGAAATAACCAAGGTATGCCCTGTTGTGAGGGGATTTACATTTGCAATAGAAATAAAATTATCATTTTCATAAATCTTATTGCAGGGAATTTCCCCTTGAATGATTTTACAAAAAATGCATCCATTATTCATGAATAAAATAAACAATAATAATTTAAAAACATTTTGCAAATTCCTATCCCAGAGAATTTAGCTTTCCAATAAATAAAAATAAATTAAAAAATTTAATTATCTTCTTTTTTTCTTTTTAACAGTTTTCCTTTTTGCAGGTTTTCTCTTAGCAGCTTTTCTCTTCACTACTCTTTTTTTCTTTGCTGGTGTTTTCTTTTTTGCAGCAACAGCTCTTTTTTTCTGAGCTTCCAGAAGAGATATCTTTCTTTTAAGAGACCTGATACTAATCTCCAACTGTTTTGGTGTTTTAGCTTTAGCCATTTTGTTGTAACCTCTTTTTTAATTAATCATATTAAGAATATAATCTTTAAAAACTCTTCGGTAAAAAATATTTTTTATTAAATTAAAAAAATAATAATTCTATTTTTCCGACGATAAAAAGAAAAATTCAAGTATTAGTTTAATTTAGTTAAAATCACAAAATAAATACATAATCCACAAAATAATTATAATTATGAAATTTTAGTTGTATAAAATTATTTAAATTTTTTTATTAATTTTCCCGAGGGAGAATTAATCTTAAAACAAATCCTGAAAATGCCACAACTAAAAAATATTAATAATAAATTTTTTAATCGTTTAAGTATTCTTTTTAATTAACAGGAGCAATGTCAATTTAACTTATTAACCTCAAAAGTAAAACCTTTGAAATAGTTTAATTTGTCAATATTAATTATTTTTATTGATAATCGCATGCCCTAATTTTATTTGTGATAAAAGAGTTGTTATTTAATTAAATGGACATTTAAAATTATTTTATAATTTTTCCTGCTTTTTCAAATTCAATTTCTTCATCAATTAATTTTTTTAAAACTTTTTTAAGTTCAGAAATTTTAATTCTAATTTGTTTTGTAGTGTCCCTCCATCTTATAGTAACATCTTTGTTTTTTAATGAATCTCCGTCAATAGTTATGCAGTATGGTGTTCCAATTTCATCATTACGGGCATATCTTTTTCCTATGCTTCCCGATTGGTCATAAACAACATTGTATTCTTTTTTTAAATCACTGACAATTTCCTTGGCAATTTTTTCAAATTCAGGCTGTTTAACAATTGGAAATACTGCTGCTTTTATTGGTGCAAGTTTTGGAGGGAGCTTTAAGATTATATTTTCTTTTTCATCTTTGTAATAACTATTAACAAGAATTGCAAGAAAAACTCTTTCCATTCCAAATGTTGGTTCAATAACTTTTGGAATTATTTTTTTCTTGCTTGTTTCATCAAAAATACTTAAATCTTTTTTACTCTCTTTAATATGCTGGGTTAAATCATATTGCCCTCTGTTGGCATTGCCTGCCACTTCTTTGCTTCCAAAAGGATATTCATAATCAACATCAAAAGTTGCAGAAGAATAATGCGATCTTTCATCAGCTTTATGCTCTCTTATTTTTATTTTTGTTAATCCTAATGAATAAAACCACATAATTTGTTCAGCCAGCCAAAATGCATGCCATTCACTAAGTTTTGTTTGTTCAAGCATTTTTTTAATTGTGGTTTCTTTTAATTCTTCGCTCCCTGCTTCCTGTGTTTCAGCGTCTAATAATCTGAATTTAAGAGTAAGATGCTTGTCTGTTAAATTATTGCATTTTTCTGCATCTGGATGCAGAAAAAATTCAAATTCTCCTATATGAAACTCTCTTAATCTGAATAAAAAATCTCTTGGTGCAATTTCATTTCTAAAACATCTTCCAATTTGTGCAATGCCAAAAGGAAGTTTCATTCGCATTGTTTCCTGAATCAGTTTAAAATTCATAAACATTCCCTGAGCTGTCTCACCTCTTAAATAAGCCTTGTTTTTATCTAGGGCTCCAACATCTGTTTCAAACAACATGTTAAACTCACCTGTTTTTTCATAATCTCCCCCGCAATCACACTTAACTTTTCCAAATTCATTTACTTCGAGCTTGTTTGGTTTTTTGCATTTTTTGCATATAACTGCCAGGTCCTTAAAACTAGTAATATGCCCTGAAGCTTTCCATGTTCTGGGATGAGAAATTATGCTCGCATCTATGCCAACCATATTATCATTCTTATGGACAAAAAAATCCCACCAGTTTTTTTTAAGATTATTAAAAAGCTCTGCTCCAAGAGGTGCAAAATCCCAAAATCCTGAAAACCCCCCATAAATATCACTTGAGCGAAAAACAAAACCTTTTCTCTTGCAAAAATTTGTCAATTCTTCTATTGAAATTTCAACATGTTTTAATTTGAGTGTATTTTCTTTATCCATATTTTCTTTATTTTTTTTCATGTTTTTAATTATTTCTTTTGCTTTTTTATCTGCTTGTATTTTTGTTTTTCCAAGATAACCCAAGCATTTGCTTTTTACCCTGCTTCCTTCTCTAGTACTTTCCTGAAGATAATAATATTCTTTTCCAGCAATTTTTTTCTTAACAACAAAAGCCATGATATTAGTAACTACAAATAGTATTTAAATATTTCCATAGGCACTACAAATTATGCAAAAAATAATTTATTTCTTTTTTCTTTTTAATTTGATAATTTTTTTAATCATGATAAAAGCAAAAATTAAAAATAAAATTAAAAAGAAAAAACTAAGAGCATTATCTGTGCTGGTTCTTTCTCCAAAAATTGCAAAACCGCTTAGAGGAGAGCCTAAAATGATATTTTCCTGAACAAATGTTGAATATGTTTCTGAATTTAAATTTACTAATAAGTTTAATTCTCCTTTTAATGAAGGGTCTATAGGAATTATAATTTCAAATTCTTGTTTTGAATTTGCAGGTATCTTTTTAATATCTTTTACTTCTGCTACTTTTTCATTTTCAACACCAAATAATAAAAATTGCAATTCCACATTTTGTTCAATTCCAGATAATTCTTCTAAAGAATAAATAATCTTAACATTCTCATTATTATCTCTTTTAATTTCAATTAAATCAAAACCAAACTTTTTTTCTATAATTTCTACAATAAAATTACTTGATTCAGAAATTTCCTTGCATTCCAAAGAAATTGACAAGGAATATTCTCCTGCACTTATAGTTTCAGGTATATTTAAATTAAAATTAAATTCATATTCTTCTCCTGCAGCTAAATCTTTTGTTTCATCTGCAAAAATCCATAAGGAGTATTCTCCCAATCCTTTAAGGGTGCAGTCATTAACAAAAATTGTTCCGATGTTTTTTACAGTCCAGCTAATTTTTTTAACATCACTTGGTTTAACAATTAAATTTGAAATTTTATCAATACTCAATATAGGAGTTATGTTTTTTGCAATGCTTATACTTCCTCCACCTCCTCCACTGCTGCTACTTCCTCCTGTGCTTGGGGGAATAATTACCTCTGAAGAAGATGTAGAAACTGAAAAACTTGAAGATGCAGAAGCTAAATTTCCAGCAGAATCATTAATATAAAAATTTAAAATAAAATCTGCGTCAATAGTAACATCAAAAGTAATTGAATTAGCACTGCAGTTAACAGAAGTATTTGTGATTTCAATATTTCCCCCTCGATAAACATTATACCAGCAAGAATCTGGATTTTCTTCAATAATATTCCAGGAAAGAGTGACTATTCTGCTTGATTTTGCTCCTATTGGCTCTATTAAGCTTATGGTAGGATGCAGAGTATCAACATAAAAAGTTTTATTTCCATTAAAAGCAGAGTTTCCCGCACTATCATTGCATTTTATATTCCATAAATAATCTCCATCACTTAATGTAAGACTAAATGTATTTTCTAATCCATTTAAGGGGTTTGCAGTTGTTTGATTTAATTCAAAATTTTCAGTAAAATCTCCCCATAATTCGCAGGAATCTAAATCAATATCATCAGGAGTGTAGGTAAATTGAATATTTTCTTGATAGTTTAGATATTCATCTATCGGAGCATTTAATATTATTGTTGGTGCTCCAACCTGAACAGAAAAATCAACACTATCACTTGATTGTTCATTAAGAGTGTCATTTATAAAAATATTCAAGACATGATTTCCTTCTGAAACATCAAATGTTGTGGTTAAACAGTTATTTATGATGATATCATTTTCATCATCAATATTATACCAGCAAGAATCAATGTTATTGTCAATATCAGAGGCTATGAAATCAATAGCAATAGATTCATTATATCCATAAGTTACCCCTTGTTGCGGATTTATTAAGGTGATTGTTGGGGGGGAATTTACTAAATCATAATCAATGCTTACGCTTTCCACTAAAGGGGTTATGCTTGTATCTGGTGTTGAAAAAGAAATTTTATACTGGAAATATCTTGATTGCATATTAATGTTATTTAAATCAACTGCAATAAATTCTGCATCTGAGCAGTCTTGTGACGAGCAATTTCGAACATGGAAGGATAATGCAGTTGATTCTGAATTTATACCAATACCAAAATTGTTATCATTATCTTTATCAGAAAAACTAGCTGTAAGTAAAGTCCAGGTTCCCCCATCATTAGTTGATTTCCAAACTTCACTTTTCTTTGTGATTAAATATAAATTATTTTCAGAAGAAACAATTCCTCTTGGCTCTTTATTTATAGAGGCACCATTGTTAACTTCTGTCCAACTTACCCCAGAGTCAGTTGATTTGTGGGTTTTCTTATTTTTAGTCACAATAAACAAACCATTGTTAACTTCTGTCCAACTTACCCCAGAGTCAGTTGATTTGTGGGTTTTCTTATTTTTAGTCACAATAA
>JAHIHG010000089.1 GCA_018898425.1 Nanobdellota archaeon
ATTAATATTTTTAAATTGTTCACATTCTCCTTTTTTAAAATAATCCAGATAATATTTAATTGAAAATCCTATGAATAATAAAACACTTGCATAGTAAAATAACTTGCTTATGAAATTTTCTCCATTAAAAATACTTGAAGAAGAATATCTTGAAAAAATCATCCCCAAAAGTAAAAATACATAAAAAAATGTTAAGATCCATACATCTGTTTTTCTTATTTTGTTAAACATTTTTTTAAACAATGCCACTGCTCCAATAAAAAATAACCAAAAAAACAAAGGAATATTTTTAAAAAAAGGACCAAAACTTTGACTCCATTCTTTAAAATCTGGCTGTCTGTTTTCTGCAACAGTAGTGTTCCATCTTCCCTGAATAGGCTTAAAAACTAACTGGTGAATGGTTTTTATCTTATCTGTTATAAATGAAGGTCCAAAAAATAAAACAGATAAAATTAATATTAAAACAAATGCAACAATAATAGAAATTATGTTTTTAGGAAGATTAATTTTTCTTAATGAATTATTTATTTTTGATAATCTTGAATTCCATAATAAAAAATGAACACTCATGATAATAAATGTTAAAAATGCAACACCAGTACTTAGTGAAACCATTAAACCCTCTAAATTAAATCTATGTGAAAAGAAAGTCATTAATAAAAAAGAGGTTATAACCCAGATAGAATAAATAATATACTCTTTTTTATTAACTTTGTTAAATATAAATGCAATTAAACTAGCCCCCCCAATAGGAATAAAAATATACATATATCCCCCCCAAATTAAAGCCATACAAGTTGTGCTAAACCCTGCAAAAAATGAAAAAATACATGCTTTTTTGATTTTTTCTGATTTCCATGCTTTTAAAAATAAATAAAAAGCCAGGAACATAAAGAAAAAACCCGCAGATTCTTTTTCAGGAATTCCTGCAATTGTTCTTGATAAAAAACTAGGAGTAACAATCATAAAAAATGTAGATATCAATGCAATCATATTTGCCTTGATTATGCTTTTTCTTGATTTTCTTGTAAAAATTTCTCTTACAAACAAGAAAAATGAAATAATTGTAAATCCAAACATTATTACAGGAAATATAACTGCTGCAAATTCCACATTAGTTGTTGCATCAAATGCGTGAAAAAAATAATAAACCCATGTAATCATATATGGGAGAAGCAGTGTTTCTGTAGTAGTATCAAAGCCCAAGGGAACATTTCTAAAATAATCCATATGAGGCAAAGAGCCTTGCTCAACAATTGTTTTTGCATATCTTGTAAACAACCACGGGTCTAAATCAGGTCCTAATGTCCAGGTGTTTGTAGTAATATCCCAAAGTCCTGGGGTTGCCCCATGAGCATGCATTGGTATGCTTCTTATATAAACACCAAGAATCAATGCAACAATCAAGATTGCAATAACCCATGTCTGGCTATTTTTTAAAAAACTAATAACTTTCTGTTTTCTTTTTTCCAGTTCATCTCCAATAACAGGCATTTCTCCAACACCTTTTGCAATCTTCTCTTCTTTTTCTGCAACATCTTTTGTTACAACTTCTTCTGGCTTTGGGTAACTCTCTTTGATTTCTTTGCTTATGTCTTCATTCATTTTATTAAAATCAAAAGTAAATCTCTCTTTTAAAAGTTTTAGTTAGCTTGTGTTTTCTTTTTTTTCTAAAGATTCTAATAATTATGAAAAATTTAAATCAAAAAATTTATAAACTATAACTACCTATAGGTAAATATAGAAAATGGTAACAACTATACAAATTGATAATAAATTGAAAGAGAAATTAAATACATTAAAAATACATCATAGAGAAAGTTATAATGAATTAATATTTAGATTAGTGGAAAGTTCTTCTCCCAATAATTTTGATCGGGAGAGTTTGATAGAAACAATAGAAGTTTTATCTGACCCTAAAATCATGAGGGGGATTGCTGAAGCACTAAAGGAAAAAGGTGGAACTCCTTTAGAAGAGTTTGAAAGAGGCTTATAATATGCATAAAATTATTTTAAAAAAGCCAGCAAAAAGGTTTCTTAAAAAATTAGATAAATATGAACAAAAAAGAATCATTAATAAATTAAAGGAATTAAAACAAAACCCTCAATTAGGAAAACCTTTGATTGGAAAACTTTCTGGATTATGGAGTTTAAGAGTTGGGAAATATAGAGCACTATACCAAATATTGGAGAATGAATTAATAATATTGATTTTGAACATAGGACATAGAAAAAAAATTTATGACAACATCTTATAAAGATTTCTTTAATTTAATATTTATGGAATTAGAGTTTACTTTAATATTTTTAAACAAAGTTAAACATCTCATTTAAACAAAATAGGGGTAAAATACACCTCTATTGCTGCAGCAATTATTAAAATAATTATTGCTATAAAAAGAAGAATTATCACATTTTCAAGTATTCTTAGAAATTTAGGATTTTTTATACCATTTCTAATAAATCCTACCCCAAAAATTCCTCCAGCCAAAGCTGTTATAAAATAAGCAGCAATTTCTGGAAATCCATGAATCATATATCTTGCAATTCCAAGCGGAATATCTGTTATTTGGTATTTAGTAAATATGCCAATAGCTCCTGCAATCACACTTGCATTCCATGCCAAAACAAAAATAGCTCCTGCACCAAAAATTAAGGAAAAGAGCAAAGTAAAAATCATGACATAAACATTATTTTCAATGATTGATAAAAATCTTGTTTCTTTTGTTGCCGCACCTGTTGAAAATGTTTTTTGATTAAAATCATATTTTGCAACACAATCTTCAATATTTCCCGGACTATTTATCATGCAATATGTTTCTATTTGCGCATTAAGCAAACTGGAATTTTGCAATACAATATACCAAAATGAAAATGCAATTATAAATCCTAAAAAAAGCCACATAAAAGCATAAATAGCATCGCTGTGTGTTTTCCACACACTAAAAAACCCCTCTATGTGTTCATCCTCCTCTTCCTCTTGCTTAATTACATAATAGATAAAAGGAAGTGAAAACATCACGCAAAAAGTCACAACAATCATTCCAGAATATTCTGACAAAACAGGGTCTCCTTTAAAAAACCAATGAACAAGCAACAAGGATAATGAGGCATAAACCAGTCCAACAAAAAACATTTTCCACGGACCTTTTTCAACTCTTTTTGGATTAATAATTGATTCTAACATGTTTGTATATGTTAAGTAATACTTTTAAATTATTTGTTTTATTAATTATATAGTTAATTACATAAATGTTTTTAATCTAAATACTTCTATTCAAATTATGGTAGAAATTATTAAAAGGACAGATGAAGAGCGAGAATTAGAAAAAAAGGTTAAAAGATTGTCTGATTTTGCTTCCAAGGCAATTAAAAAATGTAAAGTAATAAATGACATAGGGGGAGACCATATTCTTGTTAATAACAACATTCATGTTCATTGTGATAGAAATCTTATCAATATATATTCTGAAGAGTATTTTAATACTGCATTACAATTAGCAGAAGCATATGAAACAGAAACAGGTGAAAAATGGAAGTTAAAAACAGTTTATGATTGAAACAGCTTGTTCTATAAATTTTTTTAGTTAATTGATAGAGGATAGTTAATAAACAATTTTAGCATTATTAATTCAGATAATCCCCGAGGTTTTTATATTAACAGTTAAATATAAATGAACGAGCAAAGCAAGTTCTTAATTTTTATTAAGCACTCCCCATTATTTGCATAGAGATTAATCTACACAATAAAAGCATTTTTATAATTACATTTCTTATTTTTTATATGAGTTTAAAAACTTATTTTAGAAAAAAAAGAGAATTCAATAAAATTTGCAAAGATATCAAAGAGATAAAAATTCAGGGTGCCAGAAATATTGCTAAAAAAGCACTTTATGCTTATTCATTATTTCCTACAAAAAAATCCAGAAAAAAACTCCTAAGTTTAAGGCCGACTGAGCCAATGCTGGAAAATGTTTTAAACAACATTGAAACCCATTCTTATCAAGAAATTTTAAAACATTTTGATTCTGCGCAGGAAAAAATAAACAAATTTGTTTTTAAAATAATCAAAAACAAGGATATTCTTTTTACTCATTGCCATTCTACAAATGTTGTAAATGCCTTGATTTATGCTAAAAACAATAAGAAAAATTTTGAAGTATATAATACAGAAACCCGTCCTTTGTTGCAAGGAAGAAAAACTGCTAAAGAATTGAAAAATGCTAAAATTAAGGTGACAATGTTTGTTGATTCTGCATCGGGAGTTGCATTATCAGATGAACAGGGAACTAAAAAAGCAGACAGAGTTTTTTTAGGAGCAGATGCTTTGCTAAAAAACGGAGTAATTAACAAAATTGGAAGCGAGGTTATTGCACAAATTGCAAAAAATCAAAACATACCTGTATACATAGTCGCTGATTCATGGAAATATTCTCCTAAGAATATCAAACTTGAACAAAGAGATATGGATGAAATTTGGAACAAATCTCCAAAAAAAATAAATATCAAGAACCCCACTTTTGAGTTTGTGCCTAAGAAATACATTAAGGCAGTTATTAGTGAGCTTGGTGTTTTAAAATATAATCAATTTCTCAGAAAAGTAAAATGAAAAAAATTAATTTCAAAATTTTAATAGCATGTCTGGTATTTGTTTATTTAATTGCTTTTATTGGTTCTTTATTTACCTTTTCAAATACAGATTCTGAATGGTATCTAAATAACAAGTCAAGCATAACCCCGCCTAATTATGTTTTCCCGATTGTTTGGAATATTTTGTTTTTGTTAATTGCTTTTTCACTTTATTTTGCATGGATAAATTCAAATAAAAAACAAAAAAGAAAAGTTGCATGGATTTTTGGAACAAACTTGGCGCTTAATGCTTTATGGAGTTTTTTATTTTTTGCCCTAAAGCAACCTTTATTGGCATTTGTTGATTTACTGTTTATTTTAGCGACTATAATTTGGATGATTTATGTTGTTTATCCAATTGACAAAAAAGCAGGATGGTTGTTAGTGCCTTATCTGGCTTGGGTAATGTTTGCAGGAGTTTTGAATTGGTTATGGTTGAGGTGAGGGGGTTTTATAAATTTCAGAGATAATTATTAATTATGAAAAAAATGGTTAAAATATGTTCATGGACTTTTAATTAGGGCAATAATTGGATGGTTTGTTAATGATTCTTTAGGTATTAATTCTAACACTGCTTCGAATGTGATTAAAGTTAGCTTTATCTTAGGGGCTTTATTGGGTTATTTTATGGGGGATTGATGGTGTTAGGGGGAATTTTTGAGCAAAGCTAAATAAAAGATTTAAATAATAAGTAAGATTAATCTTATCATGAAAGGAATAAGTATAACAAAGATGAGTTCTCGTGGGCAAGTGGTAATTCCTTTAGAAATGAGAAAAGATTTAGCAAAAGGAGTTAAATTAGTTGTTATGAGAAATAAAGGACAGATTATCTTAAAAAAAGCAGAGGATTTTGCTAAAAATATTGAAGAGGATTTAGAATTTGCAAAGAGAACCGAGAAAGCATGGAAGGCTCATGACAGGGGAGAGTTTATTGAAATGGAATTTGATGATTTTCTTAATGAAATGGAAAAATGGTAAGAGTAGAATTCACAAAAGAATTCCGAATAATTTTTTCTAAGATAAAAGATGGCTTGTTGAGAACAAAAATAAAAAAACAACTAAGTAAAATAAAAGACAATCCTGAAATTGGAAAGCCCATGACAAATATTCGAAAAAGAACAAGAGAATTGCATATAAAGCCATTTAGACTTTCTTATTCATATTTTAAAAATGAAGATAAAATAATTCTTTTGGATTTATATCATAAAAAAGAACAATAATTATTTATTCCCCTTATTCGCTTCATATTCCTGGGCTTCTTGCATAATTTGTGTTAGTTCTTGTCCTATTTCTTCTAAATTTTGATTTAAATTTATTCTCACTTTTTCTAATTTTAAAATTTGATTTTTTATTAGTTTTTTTGTATCTGGGATGCTTTTTTTAACAAAGTTTTTTTCTCCAATATCAACTATTAATTCTTCAGAAAGCAATTTTGTTTTTGTGAAAATTCCTCTTCCAATAGGAGCAAGAATTTCTTTTCCCTTTGAACCGATTAACTCATCCATTCCCATCATTAAAGAATTCATTTCAACCATGCTTTGTTCAATTATTTGTATTTGCTGCTGAATCTGCTGTATTTGCTGCTCAAACATGCTGAATTTATATATGAGTTCTTGTTGTTTATCATCCATATGTTTTGTGAGAAAAGAGCTCTTAAAAATCTTTCGAAATAGATAATTTATTGTTTACAGACCAAGAAAAGTTGTTAATTGATAATCTTTTGAGTAGACGTTTTATCTAATTACCTTAATGTTTTTTATTAATTATATTATATTAATTGAACAAAGTGAGCAATTTTAAATCCCAAAAATGTTTTTCACCATTATTCCAATATAATATGAGGCAATGATAACTAAAATTGTTATTGATAAATGCTCTAAACATATTTTGTAAACATTTTTATTTTTCATTTTTGTAATATAATAGCTAAAAGCTGTTATTAAAAATAATCCCCAAACAATGCTGGCAATTATTGCTGTTAAAATACTCAAGAGTAAAAATGGGATTATGAAAGTTATTGCAAAAATAAATTTAAATAAAAATGTTGCAAAAGTCGATTCCCAGATATGATTCTCAGAATTTTTATGATTAAATTCCTCTGAAATATGAATCCCTAAAGCATCTGAAAGAGAATCTGCAACAGCAATAATAATAATTCCCCCAATTATTGCTAGTTTTGAACTAGTGCTTGAATATAACCCAATAATAAGTCCAAGAGTAGTGATTATCCCGGAAGTTAAGCCAAATCCCAATCCTTTTTTTATTGCTTCTCTCATTTTTTAAGCTACATCTAAAACTTTTTTAAGAATCATGCTAAAAATCATAGAACCTATTAAATAAAACCAAAACCAGCTTAAAAATCCAAAAAATTTAGGATCTCCCAGTACATTAAAAAAATCCCAAAACCACCTAAAAAATAAAATTAAAGGAATTCCAGAAAATACCATTGGTCTCATGCTAAGCTTCATCATAGGTCCCATAAACTCAAACTGCTTTTTTTGAAGAGACATTAGTTTTTCAGGATGTTCTTTATATTTTTTCATTTCTTCTTGCAGTTCTTTTTGTTCTTTTTTTATTCTTCTCATTTCTTTCTGATCTGTTGCATATTTTTGAAGAAGAGTTATGAATAATGAAATTATAAAAACAAGAATTAGCATTCCAATTGTTAAATTCCAGTTAAGCAATGCACCTGCACTTGGGTCTAGAATTAAATGAGCAGTTTCTTTTATGGCTGTGATACTATCCCAAAAAAAGGCAATAGCTAGTGAAGCAATCATCACAAAAATAACAGGTTTAAAACTCCCTCCTTTATCCATCGTGTTTTATTAAATTAAAAATGGTTTTTAAAGATTGGGTTTTTTGAGAGGTTAATTGCCCCTGGTTGCAGAAGTTACTTTTTAACAAATTCAACATTTTTTTTATTTTCAAATTTTTCATCGCCTGTTAAAAATGTCATATTATTCTTTAAAGCTAAAATATATCCTATGCAATTTGTTAAAGATAAATTTTCTTTTTTATTATAAAATCTAAATTCTACAGCCTTAAAAAGTGAATCTTCATCTAATTCAAGAAGATTAAAATTTAATTTTTTTATCCAATAACTGGCTGTTTGTTTTCCATGGGTTCTTAAAAAAATATTATATATCTCTGCAAGATTAAGGAGATTTGTGGTGATTATATTTTTTTTATATTTATCATAATTTTTGTCTCCTTCTATCAAGGAAATTATTGCATAAGTATCATAAAAATAAGACATTTTAATTAAAAACTTCTGGCTCAAAATCTTTATCTGTTTCATCTAGTAAAACCTGAATTGGTTTTTTAAACTTAAATTTTCCAAAAATATCTTCCCCTGTTGTTTTTTTCTTGCTTAAAATGCTGATGTTAATTTTTTGGCCTTCTTTAATTCTTTCCAATATAACGATTTTTTTAGGGATAATAATTCCTAATGAGCTCCCCCATTTTTTTGTCTTTGTTTCAATTTCCATAATAAGTTATATTTATCTAACTATTTAAATTTTTCTATTTGCAAAATTCATATGCCAAAAATATCATAATTACAAGTTTGGGCTGGTTTAGAAATAGAATTTTTATGGCTTAATCATGAATTTGCAATTTATTTACTCTCACTTTCGGAGTAATTTAATTTCCCATGAATTTTCTCATTGCAGGATTCATATCAACTGAATGTTGTTGTGCAATATTTTGATAAAACTGAAACATAATCATAATTACTAATAATATGGCAGTTCCTGAAACAAGTGCTCCAAGCAAATCTGTAGAAGCTGCTAATAATCCTATTGCAGCACCCCCCATTACAGTCAAGGGCATGATATATCTGTCTAGTATGCTTTCTAAAATTCTTGTGTCTTGTCTAAATCCAGCTACTTGCAATCCTGAGGATACAATTTTTCCTGCCTGAGCTTTTGAATCCATTCCAGAAGTTTTTACCCAAAATATAGAGAAAACTGTACAAAAAAATACAAAAAATAAAATATGAGTTAAACCCTGCAACAAATACTTGAACATAAAACCCCCTCTTATAAGTAATTCAAGGATATTTGTAGAACCCATCCAAAAAGCAAGTCCTGATATGGCTTGTCCTTCTACAAAATGTCCTAAAAAACCAAAATAAGATGCAAATTTAGCCATTCCTCCACAAACCCCTTCTTCAATTAAACAAGGAGAAGCAGCATTTTCAATAATTCCCCCAAAAAGTTGGAGATTGGCCATTAGGGCAGCAGTTAAGATTACAGGAATTACAGAAGCATAAAAAAATGACAAAGGCCATTTAACACTATAACCTCTTATTCTTCCAAATGATAATGGAATTTCAACTTTTAATGATTGTGCCCAGACAACTATCAGGAAAATAATAAGTGTTGCAAGAATTGCCCCTAATGCTGAAAGAGCACCAAGTTTATCAGGAGGAGAACTAATTATTGATTGTATAAATACAAGGATTTTACCTGAACAGGCAGTATTTCCAAAATCAAGCAGGCAATTTCTTCCTTGCGCATTTATGAATTGAAATGCACTGGTGAATATTCTCCAGCTAACTCCTGCTCCAATAAATAAACTTACACCAGAGCCAAAGCCCCATTTTGTTGTAACTTCGTCCATATAAAAAATAGCCAAGCCCCCCAGAATTAATTGTATTATCAGTAAAGGTGCAAATCCCGGAGCTGCCTGAAGTCCTTGCATTAAAACATAAACCATTGCTTCAAAAATTATGAAAAATAAAACCAAAAGTTTTTGAATTCCCTGAAAAAACTTTTTTCCTTCAACAGTTGTAGTGTCAATATTTAATATTCCTGCACCTGTAAGCAATTGCAGAATAATAGAAGCCATTACAATTGGACCAATACCTAGTGAGATTATGCTCCCAAAATCTGTACCAAGAATAATAGCAAGATATTCAAATCTTTCCAGGGCATTTACTGATAATCCAAATAAAGGAATATTTGCCAGGATAAAAAAAGCACCAAGAACAATTAAGGTCCATTTTAGTTTGATATTAAATCCTAATTTTTTTTCTTCAGGTTTTCTAACTTCCGGGATATAATTGAATATTTGTCTTAAGTCCATGATTAAATATTAGAAAAATAGTTTTTAAAGGTTATTGGTTTTATCATTGTTTATCTTCCTTTAAATATCTACTATATTCTTGAATATATCTCTTGAAACACCATTGTAAAAAAATTCCTTCTTGCTTATTTATTTGTGCTCTTTCTAGCGCATTGTAATAACTTGTCCTTTTTCCATAAGAAATATCTAATAAAGGAAATTTATTATCTTTTAATACAAAATTCATCATCATTCTTGAAATTCTTCCATTTCCGTCTGAAAATGGGTGGATTGTTACAAACTTTAAATGAACTAATGCTGCTAATTCTACTGGATGAAGTTTATCTTTATTTTTTTTATACCAGCTAAAAAATTCCTCAATCAATGCATATAGTTCTGCAGGAAAAGGGGGCATAAATTTAGAACCAGAAATTGCAACCTGATGATTTCTAATTTTTCCAGCAAGATCTTTTTTAGTGTTTTCTAATAACTTTTTATGCCAGTATAAAACCGCCTGCCAGCTTAAATTTTTTTTATATTTGAGTATTTCATAAAAAACTTTTTCATGTGATTCTGCTTCTTTAGCATCATCTAAAGATTTTTCTCTTGGAGTTATTCCCTTTTCTAATAAATTTACAGTTTCTTTTAATGTTAAAGTAGAACCTTCTATTCTCTGGGAGTTATAAGTAAACTTAACTGCAAAAGTTTTTTTCTCTTTTTCTTTTGCAGAATTTGGCATAATTTTTTGCTCTTTGGAAAAATTTCTTTTTATTATGTTTATGTCTGTAAGCCATTTTTTATAATATAATTCAGAAATAAATTCTTTTTTTATTTTATCTATGTTTTTTGGAAGTTCTTTACCAAGGTATTTTTGTTTTTTTTGTATTTTTCCTTTTTCTCTAAAACTATGCTCAATATAATAATAATCTTTATTTCCGACATGACGTTTTTTAATTTCCACCATGATTTATCTTATACCTACATATTTATAAATCTTGCTATTTGACTAAAATGTAGGTGTATGAACTTTATTTAAAATATTGTGATGAAAAATCTTTAATTTTTTGAGATTAGTCACATACTCATAAATTATTTAGAATCTAACATATATAAAATTATTTATCTTTTGCAATCTTCTCTTTAGCCTTTTCTTTTCTCTCTTCCTTTCTTTCAATCTTTTTATTTTCAGAAAGAGTTATTTCTCCGCCAGCTTTGATTATTTTGTCTATTGCAGATTTAGATGCTTGTTTCGCAGTTATTATTAATTTATTTTTTTTCTCGACAAACAAAGTGAGGAAAAAATTCAGATGAGTAGGTTAGTGTTTGCTTAGAAAGTGGACTTAATATAGATAGAATTAAAGTCCTTTTTAAATTTTAAATCCTTTTACATCAATTCTTGAGATCTCGGCTATTTTATCAAAATCAGTGTCTCCTGAAATTATTTCTTTTGCTCCAGCATGAATTGCTGTTGCAACATGGATAGCATCTCTCGGCCCGATATTATATCTCTCAAAGAGTCTTTGCGCTCTCAAAATTATTTCTTTTTTTGCATCTACAAAAATAAGATTTGGAAGTCTAAAGAACTTTTTTCCTTCAGTTTCTGCTACTTGCTTACCTAAGAATTTTTTTACAATAAAAGTTATCTCATCCCAGCTTAATGCTGAAGTCACCCCAATAAACTCTTTTTTAGCCATCTTTAAAACAACTTCTTTAGAATTATTGTCATCTCTGAGAATGCCTTGGACAAATACATTTGCATCAATATATTTTTTATCCATATTGTTTTTCATACATTTTTTTTAGTTCTTTAAATGATATCTTTTTTGAGATTTTAGGAGTATTGAAAAAATCTTCTACAACTTTTTCTGCATCTTCTTCTTTCTTAATAATTACTTTATCCTCCTCTATTTCAAAAGTTATTTTAACTCCAACATCAAATCCAAGATTATTACGAATATCCTTTGGAATTACAACTTGTCCTTTTTCTCCAATTTCTCTTTTGATTATCATAATATAATTAGTATGAAGAAGTATTTAAACTTTTTCCTACTAAGAATTCAGAATAAACTACTCTCTTTTCTCTCTTGTTAAGGGTTAAATGATGCAAAAAACTTAAAAAACAATCTTTATTTCCTGCTCGTTTTACTCGCAGATTAATACATCTTAATTAACAAAAAATCTTTAGTCCAGAGATTGACTTACATCCCAAGTAATAGCAAGTCTAGTTTGTTTCTCCCATCTAATTATTTATCCTCTTCAACACCCTTTTTATTCTCATCTTTCAATTCAACCTTTTCTTCTCCTTCTTTTTTCTTTTCAACATCTTTTTCTTTCTTTTCTTCACTCTTTCCTCGCTTCTCTTTTTTCTCCCCAACTTTCTCTTCCTTTCTTTTAATCTTTTTATTTTCAGAAAGAGTTATTTCTCCACCAGCTTTGATTATTTTGTCTATTGCAGATTTAGATGCTTGTTTCGCAGTTATTATTAATTTGTGCTTGACTTCACCCACTCCAAGAATTGTATACTCTTTTAAATTAATTTCAAATCCTTTTGAAGTTTTTTTACCATATTTTTCAAGATATAAACCAATGTCCCTTAAGTTTATTTTTTGTGTTTTATCTTTTTGTGTTCCTTTGCTTGTTATTCCTTGTTTTCCAAAATATTTATGCCCATATAATTTTATAACAAGTGTTTTTTTCTGGTCAGCTCTTTTTCCACTTCCTGCCATTCCTTTTCCACCTTTATGTCCTGATTTTTTATGTTTTTTTCTGGCCCCCCATCCATGAGTGCCCATGCCTCTTCCTCTCATCTTTTTTGCTTTTTTATTTTTTTTGAGTTTCATTTTAATTTATAATAGTTTATCCAGCCCTTTTCTTAATGTTGAATCCATGATTTCTCCTGCTGAATAAGGAACATAATCTTCACCATCTTGTTTATAGATGGTAAATCCAAATCTTTCTCCAGACTTTCTTGCAATATTTACTATTTCACCATTTTTCATAATTAAATTATATGCTTTACCTACTGATATTGGAGGTTCTACTGTTCCTTGGGATAATATTTGTTTTCCTTGAAAATTTTTAAATATCATAACATTCTCTCCACTAATTCATTTATTTTATTTTTATGATTTCCCAAAACTCCTTTTGGAAAATGTTTTTTAGTGTCTATTCCTTTTCTCGGAGGATGCAATCTAAAAAATGGTTTTAAATTTAATTCCTGGTATTTTTTACCTTTTTCAATTTTTTCAGCACATTCTTTAGCATTAATTTTCTTTTTTTTATCAATTAATTGTCCTCTTTTTTCAATTAATTTTTCAAAAGTTTCTTTGTTTATTTCCCCAAAAGCAACAAAATTTTCTACTTTTTTTATCATTCCCAGTTGATCTTTTGAAGGGTTTATGACAATGCAAGCATATTTTCTTTGAAGCCTTAATCTGTTTAAGGTTTCAACTATGATTTTTCTTAATCCTACTTGCCCGCTGATTCTTATTATGCATTTCATTTCATTGCCCTTCTAATTTTTTAGATAGTTTTGAATATTCCATTAATCCTTTAGGTATTTCTTGCCCTTTTAAATCATTACTCACTTCGAGATATTTCCATCCAACACCTATTCTTGAAGTAGTCATCTTTATTGAATCTTTTTTTATTAAATATTTTATAAAACCTTGTGCAGATGTTTCCAAAAATTCAAGATTAACTTCATCATAATCTGTGAAAATTACTTCCACTTGCTTATTATTACCTTTAAGATCATATACTGAGTTCGTTACTAAATTACTTTTATCTGTTAAGTTTACTATTTTTGTCATTTTTTGTTTGTTTTTTCCAATGCATCCATGCAAGCTTTAATTAAATTAAATGTTGTTCTTTTTTTACCAAATGTTTTGCTATAAACATCTTTTATACCTGCTAATTTGAATATTTTTTTTAATTCATTTGCAACAACTAAGCCAGTTCCTTGCGGGGCAGGCATTAAAATAACTTTTACACTACCTGCTTTTCCAGTAACTTTAAATGGAATTGAGTGCAGTTCTGAACATGCACAATCAAATGCTGCACAAGTTCTTTTTATTTTGATTATATTTAATTTTGCTTTTCTTATTGCCTTGTCTCTTGCAGGAAGTGTTTCTTTGGCTTTGCCAGACCCAACACCAATATGCCCGTTTTCATCTCCAATCACAGCAAGAGCTGAGAAAGTTGGAACATTTCCTTCTTTTGTTTTTCTTTGAGTTTGTCTCCAGGCCCTTCTTTTTCCACCGCCAAATTTTCCTTTTGCCTGTCCGATTAAAATTAAGTCTGATTTAATATTAAGTAAATGATCAACAATTTCTCCTTCAAGAATTTTTATATTGGCATCTAATATTTCATCAATATCTTTTATTTTTCCACTTTTTACTTCTTCTCCAAGTTTTGTTTTTGGTTCCCATGGCTTGGCCGGCTCTTCCCAGGATTTTTTTGTTTTAATTATTCCATTGTCTTTCTCAAGTTTTTTTAATTCTATTAAATCCTCTTCATTTAACACTTCTTCAGGTTTTTCTGAATATTCGTCAGTCTCCGGATGTTCTTCTTTGTTTTCTATTTTTTCTTTCATTTTTCTTGTTCTATTTTTGATTTTATTTTAGTAAATGTTTCTGTAAAATCTTTTTTCAGGTTTTTTCCTTTTATTTTTTCTTCTTCTGGAAAAATTTCTGCTTTGTGCTTAATTTCAATTCCAGAATCAATTAATCCTTTTAAAAATCCATAAATTTTTGTCTTATGTATCGGGCGTATCATTCCAAAATCAACAATAGGTGTTTTTAATTTTTCTTTAAGAATTTTTTTCCCTATTAAAAGTCCAGTTAAATATGCTGCCGGAATTGATTTTAAGCTTCCTTCAAATTCCTTAGGCCACCCGTATTTTAATAAATTTTTAGAAGTTACCCCAATTATCACTTTATCTCTTGCTTCCTCACTCACAACATATTGCAAAATAACATACTTGTTTGTTTTTCTAAAAACAATCCTCGGTGTTTCGCTTTTTAGTAATTTAAGCCTGTTTCCATAATCTGTTTTATTTTCTCTTCTTCTTCGCTTGAATGTTTTCATTTTTTTATTTTTATTAATTTATTTAAATTTTGCATATATGTTTTTAAGTGGGCTTTGCTTTTGAAAAATTTATTTCTTATTTTTTTTCTAATATCTAAACTGTCTTCTCTAGATAATGTTCCTTGTTTTTTCTGTTCAGCAACATATCTTCTCAGTTTTCTAGTCATTATTACATATTCTTTTTTTCTTTTATTTACTTTTTTTCTAATATTTCCCACACTTCTTTTATTTTTTCCTTTTGTATTTTTTCTTCTTCCTTTAACATTTTTTATAATTATTGCTCCTTCTTTTTTCAAATCCCTGATATCTTGCTTAGTAATTGCTTCTTTTATTTCATTTAATCTTGATTGTAAAAAAACAATTCTGTCTTTTCCAATTTTAAATGCTTTCATTGCTAGTGATTTTTTCTGTTTTATGTTCATTTTTTATTATCCTTTGTTTTAATTTGTTTTTCGAGTTTTTTCAAGAATTTTCCAGTATTTAAGTTATAAATATGAATTTTCTTTTCTTCTGCTTTTTTTGCTATTTCTATTTTTTTCTTTTTTCCAATTTTTCCAAGTATTATGCTTTGATTTGCTTTTACTTTTTCCAAATCTTTAATATTTTTTATTATTACATGTTTTTTTTCTTCAATTAATCCCCTTGTTTTTTTATTTTGTTTGTAACCAATCTTTACCACTGCAGGATATCCTCTTCTTTTCTCTCTCATTTTATTATCTCTGCCTTTTGGTTTTCTCCAGGTTTGTTTTTTCTTTCTATTTCTTCCTAATTTTGAATATCTGTCCCAGCTTCTTCTTAAAAATTTCTTTATCATATTTCTTTACCTGCCTTATTTATAATAAATATCCCGTCCTGGAATACTCTTCTGTCTCTGTTTCTAATTTTTGTTGCTGTTTCAAAATTTGCCGCAGCTTGTCCTGCAATTTCTTTATCAGTTGAATTTATTGTTATGATGTCTCTGTCTATTGTAACTTCAGCATTTTCCGGAATATTTGCTATTCTTGAAATTTTTTCTCCTAAAAAATTGCTGATTTTTGCTTTGTTATTTTCTATCTTTACAGTCATAGGAAAATGGCTAAAACATATTTTTAACTTATATTCAAATTTTTCTGAAACCCCTTTAATCATATTTTTAATATGAGCTACTGTAGTGTTTATTATTTTTTTCTCTGCTTTTGTAGCATTTTTGCATTGGATAATTATTTTATTGTCTTTTTTCTCAAAATTTATTTTTCCAAATTTGAATTCCTTTTTATTTTCTCCGAGCTTTCCTTTGATTATTATCATGTTTTCTTCCTTGTTTACTTCAATTCCTTCTGGAATTTCAATTGTCTCAATAAGTTCTTTTTTCATTTTAATTCTTTTCTAATTGATTTATAATGAGAGTCATCAGCTAATATTGCATCTAAATTTTTAACTTGTGTATCTATTCTTTCAGTAACATAATCAAAAAGATTTTGACTACATTTTCCTAAACCTTCTGTTAATTCTAAAAGAAAATTAAGTGCAAGACGATGATAAGCTTTAGCTGCGCCATTTGGTTTGATTGGCAAATTATCCATAATTTCATACCTCATATGATGTTCCATTACAATCGATCTAATTCCTTCAGGTATTTTTCCTCTATTTAAATATGGTTTTATTCGTGATTCATAGTTATTTACAAAATTTGCAATATCTCCATTTGGGTGAATTGTTGGGTTTGGCATTTTAATAAAAATATGCTACTAAGCATCCTCCTATTTTTTCTTCCTGAGCTTCTTTATGTGTGATTAAACCCTTATTTGTGGAAATAATAACAATTCCCAATTGTCTTGAAGGCAGATATCTTCTTCTGTATTTTTCAATTTGTTTTACATTTACACTAAATCTTGGCTTTATTGCATTACATTCAGATAATTCTCCAATTGTAATTTCAATAGATTTTTCAGTACTATTTATCTTATATTTTTTTATTGCTCCTTCTTGTTTCATTATTTTTAAAATTTCAATTAAAACATTTGAAATTTTTTTAATTTTTACATTTGTCTTTCTAGCTTTTTTTGCATTTTTTATCATATTCAATGCATCTGCAATTATATCTTGTGACATTTTAGTTTAAACCTCCTTCATAAATTTTAATTCGTTGTTCGTTTTTTCTTTCATAAATTTCTTCTTGTACTTTGATTATTCTTGCTAAATTTTCGTGTATCTTTCTAAAACCTTTAGGAGAGCAATCTCTCACATACATTATTTTATATTTATTTTCTTGTTTGTTTGTCATTTTAACTATATTTTGTAAAGCCGATTTCTGTTGCTATTTCCCTAAAGCAGTGTCGGCATAAATTTAATCCATATGATTTTATGTGGGCTCCAAACCTTCCGCATCTCTCGCATTTTTTCATAGTTATTCCAGTGCTTCTTTTTTTGGGTCTGCAGTGCTTCAAAAACTTTGCCATTACCACTGGTTTATTTTTTAATTGTTTCAGTATTTTGTTCCAGTCACTTGTTGTCATTTTAAATAAATTTGGTCTGGAATTTTCCTTCCATAAATTTAATTATTTCCTGCGGTGTGATTATCTGTCTTTTAGGAATTTTTCCCTGTTTTATTTTTTTAAAACGAACTCTTCTTCCAGCTCGTTTAAAAACAACTGTAACATCTAATCCCATTATTCCAATTTCTCTATTATACTCTACTCCAGGAATTTCAAGGTATTCTTTTATTCCAAATGAAAAATTATTTTCACTTATTTGTTTTGTTTTTAAGACATTGTCTATGGCAATAAGCATTTTTTTCAAAATTTCTTCATGATTTTTACGGATTGTTACAACTGCTCCCACTTCTAAATTTGGCCTGACTCCTAATGAGGGAATTCTTTTTTTTGATTTCATTTTTGCAGGATTTCTGTTTGTTAGTATTTTTAAAAGCTTGAATCCTTTTTCAAGTTCTTCTCCAATTCCACCCACGCTTAAAACAACTTTCTCTATTTTTATCTCTCTCATTATGTTTTGTTTGTTCATTCTACCACCATTATCTGTTTAATTAAAACATTGATTATTTCTTTATCTGTTTTTAACTCTGCCATTTTTCTTTCTTTGTTTATTTTGTCTATAATTCCGTATTTTCCAGAGTGTTTTCCGCTAAAAACAATAGCTTTTGATTTTTCTTTCATTGAAATGCATTTTTCTATTTTATTTTTATCAAAATTAATTAAAACAGAATCATTAACTTCACATATTATTTTTGACAATACATTTCTTCCATCGCTTAAATTTAATTGTGTTTTTTTGCCTTTTAATGTTCTTTTATTAATGATTTTTGAAATTTTATGTTTAGATTCTGATTCTTTGATTTCATTTATTGCAAACTTGCCATTTTCAGATAATTCAACTTTGTAATATTTCTTAGAGGGAATAACCCCAATTACATCAAGCAATAATGCATTTATTTTTTCGTCTTTCACAATTTTATTATTTAATAAAATATTTTTGGAATTCAATGCTTTTTTTACTTCTTTTCTGTTTTGTGCTATTTTTAAAATATCTCTGAGAATAATTAAAATTGGAACTCCTTTTTCAGGGTTTAAACTAGGCCTTACTACATATTTTGTTCCTTTTCTTGGAATTGGCCAGCTTTTTGGTATTTTTTGTCTTTTTAAATGACTCATTTTGTTTTTGGTTTATTTTTAATTGAATTTGATTTCTTATTCTTTGTTTTTATTTCCTTGTCTTCCTTAATAGTTTTTTCTTTATCCTTTAAAATTTCTTTTGACTCTTCTTTTTTTTCATTTATTGATTTTAATCTTTTTTTATCCTCTAAATTTAATTCAATAATTTGTAAATTTGAAGCTCTTAATGGAACATTTACTTTTGAACCATCTTGTTTTTTAACCTGAATTCCTTCAATCATTATTTTTAATGCTTTTATTTTTACTTTTATAATTTTGCCTGTTTTGTTTTTGAATTTTCCCCTCATAATTTTTACAATATCCCCTTTTATTACTGGAATATTTCTTTTATTGTGTTTTTTTCTTAATTCTTTTGAAAGATTTGCACTTAGAAGTTTTCTTTTAAGGTGTAGTGGAGCATTTGCTATGTATTTTCTTTGTTTTCTAGGTTGCTTGCTTGCTTTCCATGATCTTGAAAATTTTTGTTTCATTTTAGTATACAATGCTAGCGATTTTAGCCACACTTGGCCATCGCTCTGAAACCTCCCTTGCAATTGGTCCTTTAATTTGAGTTCCTTTTGGATTGCCTTTTTCATCTTTTAATATTGCTACAGCATTATCTTCAAAAGCAATTCTCTCGCCAGTTAATCTTCTATAAGATTTTCTTTGTCTTATTAATACAGCATCAAAAACTTTTCCTTTCATATCTGGAATTCCTTTTCTAACACTCACTTTAACCCAATCGCCAATTTTTGCACATACTTGTTTTCCTTTTTTTCCCTTGGCTCTTTTTACTGAAACTAATCTGACAATTTTTGCCCCGCTATTATCTGCTGCAATCATTTTTGCCCCTAAATTTAATCCATTTGTAGCTCTCGCTGATATTGCTTTCATTTTTTAATCATCTCCTTATACATTTTGATTAAAGATTGCTCTTTAGTGCAAATTACTGTATCTGTATTATCTGCTGAAAATCCAAATCGTTTATCTGGTGTTATTTCACCTTCTAATCTATTTTTTAGAAGATGCCTTAAATAATTGCCCTCTCCATGTTCTGCTAAAAATATCATAGTACCTTCTTCATCATTATGTTCTATCATGGCATTTGTGTGATCATCAAGACCTGCCCTATATTGAATAATTGGAATAATGTCTCCTATTTTCAATTTATTTACTTGCCCTATATTTTCTAGTTGTGAATATTTCATTTTATTTCTTCCTTACTTTTAATTTTTTTAATAACTACAAAATGTATTATTTTGCTCAAGGGTCTGCATTCTTGAATTTTGATTAAATCACCAATATTAATGTCTTTTTCCATGCAAATTGGAAGTCTTGCATGAATTTTTGTTCTTGATTTTTTATATCTTTCATATTTTCTTACATAAGTCATGCTTCCAAACTCAATTGTGATTCTTTTATGAAATTTTTTTATAACTTTCCCCTCAAAAACTCTTCCACGAATTTTCAAATTTCCATGAGTCGGGCAATCTTTATCCTTGCATTCAGTTATAACTATTCCTGATTTTTCTTTCTCTTGTATTTTTCTTTCTTTTACTTTCTTCATTTTATTTTTGTTTTTTTGTGTATGCTTAATCTATTGACTCTTTGTCAAATCCGTGTTTGACAAGGATTTCCTTGATTTTTTTCCTGTGGTCTCCTTGGAGTTCAATGATGTTGTCTTTATAAGTTCCCCCGCAAGCCAACTCATTTTTCAGAGTTTTTGCGATGGACTTTACATCTATTCCACTCTCAAAACCAGAAATTACAGTCACTAATTTTCCGTATCTTTTCCGGTCTGTTGTTACCTTTATTCTTTGCGAACTTTTCACAATCTGTTCACATACACATGCTTGCTTTGGCAAGCCACATTTTGGACATATTTCCATTGTTATTTTTTGAGTGTGAGTATTCGCGCGATAATTTTTTTCATTTCTTTGATTTTTGAACTTTTATTTTTTGAAGCATTTGCTTTTGATTTAATGAGTTCTATTTTTAATTCTTTGAGCTTTTTATCCCTATCCCCATTACTCATTTTTTGTATTTCTTTGAATTTTAATGTGCTCATTTTTTAATTTTTTTCTTTGTTTTAATTACTTTTTCTTTTTCCATATTAGAGTTTTCTTTTAATTTATTAATTAATCTGTCGTCAATTTTAATTTTATCTTTCAAAATTACATCTGGAGAGAGAATGCTTACTTTAACTCCCACAGTTCCTGGTTTTGTCTGGGATATTGATTGAGCTCTATCAACTAATTTTGCACTATCTCCTGTTTTTTTTAAATATCCTTGTGCAAATCTCCAGGATTTTGCTCTTGCTCCTGGAAGTTTTCCACCCAGTCTTATTTCCACTCCTAATGCTCCTGCCTTGATTATTTTTTGTAAAGTTCTGTATGCAGTAACTTTAAATTTTAAAGGCCCAAATCTTTCTAATGTTAGAGCTATTTCATCAGCCATTAATTGAGCATCTAGTTCAGGTATTTTTATCTCATCGATTTCTATATGCGGATTTTCAAGATTAAATTTATTTTTTAATATTTGAGTCAGTTCTTCTATTTTTACACCACCCCTTCCAATTACTAATCCTGGTTTATGGGTTGAAATAATTATTTTTTTCCCAATCGGAGTGTATTCTATCTTAACCTTGCTTACCTTGCCTTTTCCAACATAATTTTTAATAAATTCCTTAATTGTGAACTCTTCTTTTTTCAATTTAACTAAATTTCTTTCTTCCATTAAAAATAACCTCTGTGTAATTTTTTAATGTATGAAAATCTTCTTATAGACCTATTTGGTTGATTTGCTTCCATTTTATTTTTTCTTGTCCTTTGATTTATTTTTATTAACTATTTTTTTCTCAATAACTTTTATATTAATGTGTGTTCTTTTCTTTTTTGTTCTTCCAAATCTTCCAGCAGGTCTTTGAGCAAGATTGGCAAATGCTTCTTTAATTACAGGATTTTCCAGTTCATTTGCATTTGAATTAGCTAAAAGACTTTTTAGCAACTTAATGAAACTTTCAACAGCCTTTTTTGGATATCTTCCCGACATTATGCCTTTTCCTTTTCTATGAGGAATTTCTCCTTTCATTGGAACTGCTTTTTTATACATCAAAACATCTTCCAAATCTTTTATAGCAGTTTCAATTTTTTTATTTTTAATAAATCTGCAAACAGCAATACTATGTTTTGTGGAGATTGGAACACTAATTCCTCTTACTATTGCTTCTGTTTTTTTAACAACAGGTTTTTTTTGAATTGGTTGCTTTTTTTCTGCAGGTGTTGATTCATCTGATTTATCTTTAATCTGCTCATTGTCACTCAATTGAGAAGGTTTGTTAATAGGAGCATCCTGCTTAATTTCATCTAGTACTTCTTTCTTTACTTCATTATTTTTAGCAGCTTTTAACAATCCATCATTTAGCTGACTTTTTTTTGAAGTTTTAACTATTTCTTGTTTTTTTTGCTCTATTTTTTTTGCTGGTTTTTCAGTATTTCTTTTTGCCATTTTATTTTTTACTCTTGTGCTTACTTCCTTTTGTTGACCCAACACCTGACTTGCTATGTTTTACTCTTGTTCTTGTAGGAGCAAATTCTCCAAATTTATGTCCCAACATTTCTCCTGTAATTTCTGTTGTAATAAAATTATTTCCATTGTAAACTCCAATTTTCATGCCAATCATTTGAGGAACAATTACTAAATCTCTTTGATGAGTTTTTACTTTTTTGTTTTTCTTTATTTTTTCCTTTGATCTATTGATAAAATTTTCAACTTCTTGGAAGTTTCTCAAAATAGTTCTTCTTTGTCTTGAGTTTAAAAATTTAGCAAACTCTCTGACATCTAATTTTTTTAATTCTTCAATTGTCAGTCCTTTGTATGTAAATTCTTTTTTTCTTATATCCATTTCCATTTTATCTTTTCTTTCCTGTTCTTCTTGGCCTTATTAATCCAATTCTTTTTCCAGGAGGAGCATTTCTTTTAGCAACCTTGCTTTTTGGATTTTTTGCCCTACCTGAACCAAAAGGATGGTCTACTGCATTCATCTTAACAGCAGATGTTCTTGGCCATAATTTATTTTTTGCTCTTTGCATATGATATTTTTTCCCTGCTTTAAGTATTGGTTTATCAAGTCTTCCTGCTCCTGCAATAATTCCAATTACTGCCCTGCAATTTTTATGGAATTTTCTTTCTTTTTTTGAGGGCATTATAACAAAAACACTATCGCCCATTAATTTATTAATCATTGCACAATTGCCCGCACTTTTTATAAAAACTCCTCCATCTCCCGGTCTTGATTCTATATTATATATGTTTGTTTTTGGAGGAATATCTTGCAACTTCATTATATTTCCTTTTTCTGGTTTTGGATTATCAAAATTTATTTTTTCTCCCTCAATCATTCCTTTAAATGCAGGAATGTAAAAGCTTTCTTTATTGCAGTTTATTTTTGCTAATGGAGCAGTATGCGCTGGCGAGTTAAGCAGTTTAATTATAGTTCCTTCTCCAGAAATTTGTTTGGGATATTGTAATTTAAATCTAAATGCCTTTTTTTTAACTCTATAAGTATGGCTTCCTTTTCCTCGTGCTTGAACAATTAATCGTTTTCCCATTTTACATTAATCCTAATTTCGTTGCTATATCAATAGCAGGAAATTCCTTTTTTAATTTAACATAAGAAATTTTTTTATTATCTCTTACTAAAGTTCTTATCTTATCAACTTTTACTTCAAATAACTCTTCTATTTCTTTTTGAATCTCTGTCCTTGTTTTATTTTTTTCTGTTTCAAATGTTAATATGTTTTGAGATTCAATCAACATAACAGCTTTTTCAGTGACTATTGGTTTCATTTAAAATAACCTCTAGCATTTTTTTGCATCATCAATTTAGAATCCATATAACGAACACATCTGTCTAATTTATCCCCTATTTTAGTTTCATAAATTCCTTGACAATTATCCCCATATTTACAAATGTTTTTATAAAATTCACATTTCTTTGCATTTATATCTTTTTGATTTTCATTCATTTTAATTTCTCTCCTAATTCTTTAGTTTGGCTTTTAGACGAACTAGTGAACTTGTTTGCAAGTTCTTTAATTGCAGTTTCAGTATACAATGTAAGCCTCCCCAATCCCCCGCTAGCTAAATCAGTAACTCCTAGTTTTTTTACATTAATCACGTCAAAAGAACCTGTTTTTAATTTTTCATCTTTTCCTGTAACTAATAATAATCCTGCATTAGTTTTGTATTTTCTTCCCCTAAGTTTTCCTTTTCCACTTCTTATTGCTTTCTTTTTCAAGGCAAGTTCAAATAAAGTTTCACCTAAAATTTTTTTTATGCTGGAAATAATTGCTTTTGTTTTTAAAGAAATTAATTTAGTTTCAACAACTAACGGGATTTCTTTTATCTTTGCATCTTTTAATCTTTCATATCTTTCAGAAATTTTCTTTATATTTGCTGTCGCACTTATCGCTGATTCTAGTGCGATTTTTAATTCTTTTTTATTTATTTTTTTATCTTGAATCATTGAAATTGTTTTTGGTGGATGAGCTCTTCTTCCCCCAACTGTTGAAGAAATTTCTGCCCCAACCCAGTTAAACCTGCTACCTTTTTTTGACATTATTTTTCTTGGAATTCTTGAAACACCCTGTCCATAATGAGTTTTCCAGACATGTCGTCTATGCTGCACTATGCCGCTTGCAGAGTGCTGTTTTCCTGCCACAGGTGAAGGAGAATAAGGCTGTTTTGTTTTTTTAGTCTCTAAGACTTTTGCAACAATGTCTTCCCTAATTTCTTTAGAAAAACAATTTGGAAGTGTTATTTCTTTTGTTTTTTTCCCTGTTATGTCTAAAATATGTGTTTTCATCTTATATCTAATAATTCATAATTTTGTTTTTTTGTCTTTTTAGTTTCTCTTAAAGGAGCAGTAATTAATAATGGTCTTTTTGCAGAACCTTGAATCGAACCTTTTACAATAATATAATCTGTTTTAATATCTCCATAATTTTTTATGTTTTTGAATTTTCCTTCTGATTTTCCTAAATCAATTATTTTGTTATTATATATTGCCCTTGTGAACATTCCAAGCTGACCTGCCATTGGAACCCTGAATGTAACTCTTGCAGGATGCCATGGGCCCAAACTTCCAGGACGTCTCTGCCCTTTTTCTGATTTTTTAACTTTAAGAGTGATTCCAAACCTTTTAACAGGCCCTGAAAATCCTTTTCCTTTTGTTAATCCCCTTAAATCAACTAATTGCCCTTTTTCAAAAATATCTAAAGCAGATATTTCCTTATTCATGTTTTCTTTAACAAAATTAATTTTTTCTTCAATATTTCCAAAAAGCCCTATTTCACTTAAATCAGGAGTTTTTTTGATGTTTGTTTTTTTAACCCGAGAATAACATATTATTTTAACATCATCATATTCTTCTTTTATATCATCTATTTTTTTAGAACTTTGTTTAGGCAGTTTAACTTTTTTCTTTAACTCTTTTTCTAAATTTTCAGCCAAGATTTCTTTAATCACTATATTGTTTTGATAAAATCTTACAGAAAATATTTTCATTAAAGGGCATTCAAGAATTGTGACAGGAATAATAATATTTTTATCTTTAGTCATAGAATTAGGAGTATTGTTTTTGACATAAGCAGAAGCCATTCCAGCTTTGTAGCAAATAAATCCTTTCAAATTTTTTCCAGAATTAATAGCATTCCAGTTTACTCTAGGTAAGAACTTAGCCGATCTTTTTCTCGGCCAAAACTGTAAACTTCCTTTTCTTGGTGATTTTCTTGTTGCCATTTCTAAATAATTTTGCGGAATGTATCATTTTACTTACCCTGGTGAGTTATCAAGAAAAAGAAGCTTTTTAAAGGTTTTGAAGAGATTAAAATCTTTAAGGTTTTTCACATTTTATTTTATACCTTTTCTGAGATAAGCTTTTGTGGTTATATTTCTTAACATAACTACTTGTTCAATATTTCTCTCACATAGTCAATCAGAATCAAAAATCATATTTTATCTATTCCAACAAATTATTTAAAGATTTTTCTGAATAATTTCAAGCTTCAAACTTAAACTCTTGAATCATTTTTTTGCCGTCAATTTCAGATTTCCTGATTATCCTGCCTTTTCTAACTGCTGTTTCTCTTATCTTAGCATAATCTGTTTCTCCTTTTGGCATTACGATGTCTTCAATAAAAAAAGTATGATCAATTATTGCTTCTTTAAAATCTGGTTTACTCGTGCCCTGCAGGGTATCAAAAACAAAACTTTCACCAATTTGCTTGTCAGTTGTGATTAACTTGCAAAAATCTATTTTTGGTAATTCTTCTTTTTTTGAACCTGGTTTTCCAGATTTTGGGGCTTTTGGTTTTATTTTTAATTTTGTTTCTCCAGCATCAAAACTAATTGCAAAAAATGCTCTGGGAAATTTTTCAAGAAGTTTTAAAATTTCTTCACCAGACATTTCATTTTCTATCAAGTATCTTTTAACTCCCTGAAATTGTTTTTTGCCTTTAAAATTTAATTCTCCTGTTAAATCATTTGTAGAAACAATAGCTCCTTTGACAAGAGTTTTTTCATTACCTAATTTTTCAGCAGTATTTTTAACTAATCCATTTGCAAACTCAGCAGAGGTAAAGATTGTAAATTTGTCTTTTGTTTTTTTTACTCTGATTAATGCCCTGTTCCTGAATTCACCCTTGCTAAATTTTTGAAATTGAAGATGAATGCTTTCCTCTTTTTTACCATCAAAAATCTTTTTTATAAAATTCATATTTTTTTTTGTTAAGCTTAACTTATAAATCTTTTTATCATCTTACAAAACTTTATAAATTTAAACTACTTGTTATAAATAATATACTATAAAATGGATAATCTTTATTTTAGACAAATTGTAACTGCAGCTATTTTCGTAATTCTAGCAGTTATGTCCTTTTTTTTATTAAAACCTATTTTATTGTCAATTATTATCGGAATTATCCTCGCATTTATTTTTAATCCAGTATATGCTCGGTTAAATAATTTTGTTCATTCAAAAAATCTGTCTGCTTCTTTAATTTGTCTGCTTTTGATTTTGTTAATAATTTTACCAGTATGGTTTTTAACACCTATTCTTATTGACCAGTCATTTAAAATTTATCTAGCTTCCCAGCAAATAGATTTTATCCAGCCTCTTAAAAATATTTTTCCTTCTTTATTTGCTTCAGACGAATTTTCAGCAGAAATAGGTTCTATTTTATCTTCTTTTTTAACTAAAATGACTAATTTTTTAGTAAACTTTCTTTCTAAAGTAATTCTTAATTTTCCTACTTTATTTTTACAATTATTAGTGGTATTTTTTACTTTTTTCTTTGTTTTAAGAGATAAAGATTCTTTTATTAATTATATAAAAAGTATAATGCCTTTTTCTCAGGATATTCAGAATAAGATATTTGAATCTTCAAAAGAAATAACTTCTTCTGTTATTTATGGGCAGGTTATAGTGGGTATTCTTCAGGGTATAACTGCAGGAATTGGTTTTTTTATTTTTAAAGTTCCCAATCCTTTAATACTCACATTATTAGCTTCTTTGGCAGGAATTTTTCCAGTCATTGGAACAGCAATTATTTGGGTTCCAGTTACAATTTATCTTTTGATTGCCGGAAATACCTGGCCAGCAATAGGGGTCGCTATTTTCGGATTAATTTCATCTTTATTAGATAATTTGTTAAAGCCAATAATTGTTTCAAAAAGAACAAGAATGCATTCTTCTATAATTCTCATAAGTATGGTCGGAGGATTGTTTTTATTTGGAGTTCTTGGATTTATTTTAGGACCTTTAATAATCGCATACCTCCTTATAATTCTAGAGATTTATAGAAATAAACAAACCCCCGGCATATTTCTAAATAATTAGATAACTATAAAAATAGTTTTTTTCTATTACATTAAAAGAGTTGAAATGGAATTAAAAGTTAAGGTTTTAAAATGGTCTGCAGGGCTTCCAGTGGCTATGCTGAATAAAAAAACAGCAGGCAGAATTGGGGCACATTTGCAAGATAGAATTTCTATTAAAACTCTTTCAAAA
>JAHIHG010000090.1 GCA_018898425.1 Nanobdellota archaeon
CACATCTTTCCAGCCAATTCCTTTTTTCTTTAATTCTTTTAGCTGTTCAAAATTATCCTCAAAAATTGTTTGTTCTTTTTGATAAAAAATTCCTAAGGGAATTTTTTTAACTTCATTATAATCAAATTCCTGGGCTCTTTTCCAGGCTTGTTCAAAACTGGTTTTATCATGATTTTTTTCTTCTAATGAATATGTTTTTTCTTTATATCCTATATCTGGATGAAATATTAAGCATGGTTGCAAAACTTCAATAAATGCAAATCCTTTATGTTTTAATGCTTGTTTTAATACTTCTTCAACCTGTTTCATGTCTGCAAAAACTCTTGCAACAAAACTAGCACCAGATGCCAGCATTAATTTTATTGGATTAAGAGGTTTTACCTTCACTCCCAAAGGAGTTGTTTTATCTTTATATCCTAATTCTGTTGTAGGAGTAGGTTGCCCTACTGTTAAGGCAAAAACCTGATTATTATAAACAAAATATTTGAAATTTGCATTAAATCTTGCAGCATGAATTAAATGTTCCATTCCTTCTGCATAAGCATCTCCATCTCCTGAAAATCCTATAACATTTAAATTTGGATTTCCTATTTTTAATCCAAGGCAGGTTGGAAGAACTCTTCCGTGAAGTGTGTTTATCCCGTTTAAATTAAGATAATCAAATGTTTTAGCATGACATCCTATTCCAGAAACAATTGCCCATTTTTTTTTGTCTTCTTCTGTTTTTATTTCCTGAGATAAAACATTTTTCACACCTGCAAGTATCAAAAAATTAAAACATCCCGGACACCATGTTGGCTTTGTTGTTGTGTTTAAATTTGGTTTCATTTTAGTTTATTTGTAAATTTATAGATGATTAAAGGAATTATTGCCATTAACCAATACCCAATTGTTTGAAATACTACAAAAAATTCCCCAATTTTATAGTTAATAAAAGGCATTTTTATAATAGTCCATGAATTAGAAAAATTATTAATATATTCTGTGAATAATCCAATTAAAATTACAAAAGTTAATAAGGATAATATTGAAGATGTGTTTTTACTAAACTTTTTTTCAAATATATTTATTCCAATGATGAATGTTAATGCAACATATAATAATGCTATACCCCATTCAAAAACATATTTTAAAATTTCATCAAATAATGTTTCATATTGATCTCCCCAATACCCAAGAAATAAACCCATTCGATCTATTATGATTGAAACTATTATAAGCAATACCCCAAATAAAATATACTGTTTAATTTTCCATTTGTTGAATAATTTCTTTTTAGAAATTGAATTATAGATCTGAAAGAGAATTATTGTCAATCCAATCGAAAAAAATGTATAAAAATGAGGCTCTTTTTGAAATACTGAGAGATAAATCCCAAACATTAAAAATAATATTCCAATAAAATAAATTAGTTTTTGATTAATTTTCATCTCAATCTCTCCTTAATCTCTTTTTTTAATTCATCACATAAAAAAGGCCTGCCGTCATATCTTAATATTTTATTTTTATCTTCTATAAAAATACCTGTTTTTTCTGCAATTAAATTTCCTAATTGGGCTGTTGAATTGTTTTCCACTAAAATAATATTTTTATTTTCAAGCTCTTTTTTTATTTTTTCAGAAAAAGGTTCAAGATATAAAATTTGTATGAACTTGCAATCTAAATCTTTAATTGCATCAATAATTGCTCCCTTTGTGCTTCCCCAGCCTAAAATTATATTTTTTGAATTATTTTTCCCATATATTTTATATTGTTCAAATTTTTCAGCATGTTTTTCAACATCTCTTTGTTTTTTTAATCGCTTATCAATATTTGATTTTATTATTTCCGGGTTTTCTGTTGCACTTCCCTGATTATCTGTTTCATAACTATTATATCTCTTTAATTCTGTGGATTTTTCACACTTGATTATTTTTGATTCTTTTTCTATTGTATAAAGACTCTCGGCAAGATGCTTGTCACTCATTATAATTGAAGGAATCTTGAATTTTTGCGAAAAATAAAAAGCCTGATTAGTCAGCTCTAAAGTTTCTTCAGGGTCCCCCCCTGCAACAACTAATCTTGGAAACTCCCCATGCCCTGCATGTCTCGCAATATTTAAATCTCCTTGTGCAGTATATGTTGCAACTCCTGTTCCTGGTCCTGGTCTTTGAGATAAATAAATTACCAATGGTGCTTCAGCCATGCCTGATAAACTTAATGCTTCTGTCATTAAATCAAAACCTCCTCCAGATGTCCCAACCATTGTTTTTGCTCCTGTAATAGCACTTCCGATTCCAGCATTAATCACAGAGATTTCATTTTCCAATTCCACTACTAAATGATTATTTTCAATCTGGTTTTTAGCAAGCTCTCCTAAAACAGCAGTAGCAGGAGTCATTGGATATGCATAATAAATATCCATACCAGATTTTATTGCTCCATTTGCAATTCCCTGATTTCCATTCATAAAATAAGATTTTTTATTTGGAGATTTTGGCAGTTCAATGCTTTTTTCAGCATCATTATATCCTTTTTTAGATTCTTTAATATTTTCATCAAATTTTTTTGCAAGTATTTTTAATTCATTTTCAAGAATCTTAAAATCCAGTCCAAGAATCTTAAATAATTTTCCTGCAAAATACATATTGTTATATTTTCCATTTAAAATAATTCCATTTTTTTTCAAATCTTTTTTATGGATATTTTCTGTATTTTCATCTAAAGCCACTAAAACATCTAATTTACTTTCATTACTTTGAACTGGTTCATCTGAAAAAATTAATACATTAAAATTATGCCCCCCCCTAATTAAAGACTGGTAATCTCGTGAATAAAAAACATAATAACCCTGCTTTACAAGAGCCTCGCCTAAAATATTCGTGAGTATATTTGGACCTTGTCCTGCTGCACCCCCAAAAAGAATACTTATCTTCATTTACCAACAAATAAAAGAGCGTATTTAAATATTATTAATGTTTTAAAGTAAATTAAGAAAAAATAGTTATAAATCACAATCAAATTTATATACATAAACATTAATCTTTTTTCATGGTTAGATTTTCATCAGAGGCAATTAGAAAAATCGTCTTTCAGTGCAAAAAGGGAAGTTTACAAAAGAAAGCAAATCAAAGATTTCCATGTTTCCATCACTTCATTCAGGAAAAACCGCGAAGTATTTTTACGCGATTTCCGCAGAGGCAATTAGAAATCGCCCAACCGCAAAGAGAGGGAAGTTTACAAAAGAAACCGCGAGGTGTCTTTTGATGGTTAGATTTGCCCATATATCTGATGTTCATTTAGGAGGATGGAAGCAACAACCAATGCAGGATTTAAACTTTGAATCTTTTCAAATGGCAATGGATATCTGTATAAATAAAAAACTGGATTTTATTTTAATTGCAGGAGATTTATTTGATTCAGCATATCCTTCAATAGAAATTCTCAAAAAAACTTTTTATGAATTCAGAAAATTAAAAAGGGCAAATATTCCTTGTTTTATAATTGCGGGCTCCCATGATTATTCTGTGTCTGGAAAAACTTTTTTAGATGTTCTTGAAAAAGCAGGATTTTGTAAAAATGTTGAAGATTATGAGGACAAAGAAGATTTAATCCTGTTAAATCCAACAATTCATAAAGGAGTTGCAATTTATGGATATCCTGGAAAAAAAACAGGATTAGAAATTCCAGATTTAAGAAGGATAAAATTAAATGATTCTCCAGGCATGTTTAAAATTTTTATGCTGCATACAACAATTGATAAGGCAAAAGGCACCCTTCCAATAGATTCTATTGAAACAGATTTATTGCCTCATTCAGATTATTATGCTCTTGGACATCTGCACATAGATTTTCAATATCAGAATTTTGTTTATCCTGGACCTGTTTTTCCAAATAATTTTCAGGAACTTGAGGATTTGCAACAAGGAAGTTTTTACATAGTTGATACTGAAATGGAAAATTCCCTTCAAAAAATAGAATTAAAAATAAAAGAAATTGTTTCTATTGAAGTTCATATTAAAAATGCACTTGAAGCAACAGAACAAATAATTTCAGAATTAGATAAAAAAAATTTAGAAAATAAAATAGTTCTTTTAAGGGTTAAAGGCGAATTAGAACACGGAAAAAATTCAGATATTAAATTTGATCAAATAGAAGAATTTGTAAATCAAAAGCAGGCTTATTTTCTTTTAAGAAATACTCATGATTTAAAAACAAAAGAGATTAAATTAGAAGTAGAGGTTAAAGATACTGAAAATATAGAAGAAGAAACAATTAAGATTTATTCTGAAAAACACCCGTCTGATTTTAATAAATTAATTCCCCAGTTGATTAATTCTCTTTCAATTGAAAAACAAGAAGGAGAAACAACAGAAAATTTTTCAACCAGGGTTATAGATGAAGCTAAAAAAATTTTGAAGTTTTGAAAATTTAAACATTTATTTTCTTAGAAATTCATTAATATCTTGATCATTTCCATTTATGACAACTTTTGCAATATTTTTTACAGATTCCCAATTTTTTTTAAATGTTTGATATAAACTAGGTTCTTTCTTCAACTCTTCTTCCATTTGTTCTTCATAAGTGCCAGTTATTGTTTCCCACCATGGAACAAATTTTCCATTCATCTTTTCCATAGCAATTTCTTCATCACCATCAGTATATAAGTGAAAAGGAGATTTAAGATGAATTCTAAAAGTATTTTCTCCAAGAGGTTCATAAATTCTTATTTTTTTAAGGGAATATTCATTAGTACCAGCTTGATGTCCCTCAAAAAATGTTGCATTAATATCTTCACAATTTCCCATATTTAATAATAAAAATTCATATTTATAAATCTTTTCTTTTGTTACTATATAGAAGTAATTACAATATTAATAAAGCATCACAATTAATTTTATATATCAATCTTTTTATTTTAAATTATGATATTAAAAAAAATAATACTAAATAATATAAGAAGTTATGAAACTCAGGAAATTAATTTTTCCAAAGGTTCTACCCTGTTATCAGGGGATATTGGGGCTGGAAAAACATCTATTCTTTTAGGAATAGAATTTGCATTATTTGGATTGCAACCTGGGCAAAGAGGTTCTTCTTTATTGAAAAATGGAAAAGAAGAAGGTGGTGTTTTAATTGAGTTTGAAGTAGATGATCAAAATATTATTGTTGAAAGAACCTTGAAAAGAGGGAAAACAATCTCCCAGACTTATTGCGCAATAACAATTAATAATGAAAAAAAAGAATTTTCTGTAACAGAATTAAAAAGCAAAATTCTTGAAATTTTAAATTATCCAAAGGAATTTTCAAAAAAACAAAATATTTTATATAAATTTACAGTTTATACCCCCCAGGAAGAAATGAAACAAATAATTTTGCAGGATTCTGAAACAAGAATTAATACTCTTAGGCATGTTTTTGGAATTGATAAATATAAACGAATTCTGGAAAATATTTCAACAATTAACTCAAAAATAAGGGAAGAAAAAAGATTAAAGCAGGCAATTACTGAAAATCTTGAACAGGATAAATTTAATATTATTGCAAAAGAAAATGAACTTGAATCAAAACAGTATAATCTTGTTTCAGTTGAAAAAGAACTTTTTTTAAAACAGGAAAAGAGGAAAAAAATTCAGGAAGAACAAGAAGAAATTGCAAAAAAAATTCAGGAAAAAAATAAACTGGAGCAAGAAATAGAAAAAACAAAAATAATTATGTTAAATAAGAGGGATTCTGTTTCTGAAAATGAAAGATTAATTCAGAGAATAAAAGAGCAAATAGATGAATTAAGCCAGTTATCTTTTGATGAATCCCAGATAATAGAGCTTGAAGAAAAAATAAATGCAATTAAAAAAGAGAAAGAAAAATTAGATTTGGTTATTTTGGAAATAACTTCCCAAATAAATTCTATTTACTCCAAAATTGAAGATTGCGAAAAATTAGAAAAAAAAATATCACACCTTGATATTTGTCCCACTTGCCTGCAAAATGTAGAAGCTGTTTATAGGGCAAATGTTTTGAATAAACTTCATAATGATGTTTCAGAGGGCATTAAAAAAAGAGAAATTTTAGAACAAGAAAAAGCAAAAATTTCCAAAGAAATAATTAGAAATAATGAAGAATTTAATTTTAATCAAAAAAAATTAGAAGAATTAAAAATTTTAAGATTAAAATTGCAGGATATTGATGAAAAACAAAAAAGAATACAAGAAATTCAGATTTCCCAGATTTCATTAAAAAATGATTTAAATCTCTTGGAAAAGCATATGGAACTTTTAAATAATTCTATTTTTGAATTAAAAAAATTTGACGATATTTTTAAATTAAAACAAGATGAATTAAGACAGGCATTGAATAGTGAAAGAGAAGTTGATATAAAAGTTGCAGAATTAAAAAAGGAGATAGATATGTTTTCCATGCAAATAAATGAATTAAAAGAAAAACTTAAAAAAATAGAAGAAATTCAAAAGGATTTGGAATATCTTGCCAAACTTGAGGATTGGCTTTCTAAAAGCTTTATGCCAGTTATTTCATTTATTGAAAAAAATGTTATGATAAAACTTAAATCAGAATTTTCCAAATTATTTTCAGAGTGGTTTTGCATGCTTGTTTCTGATAATTTTGATGTGCAGCTTGATGATAATTTTACCCCAATTATTGAGCATCAGGATTATGAAATTGATTATGCTTATCTTTCAGGAGGAGAAAGAACAGCAGTTGCCCTGGCATATAGATTAGCCCTGAATCAGGTAATTAACTCTCTTTTAAGTAAAATAAAAACCAAAGGGCTGATGATTCTTGATGAGCCAACAGATGGTTTTTCTGACCAGCAACTGGATAAAATGAGGGATGTTTTGCTACAATTAAATGTCGAGCAATTAATAATAGTAAGTCATGAGCAAAAAATAGAAGGTTTTGTGGAAAATGTTGTTAGGTTTAAAAAAGAAAATAGTATTTCCAAAATAGACAAAGATTTTTAAATTATCAATTTATGTTTTAATTAAGAGGTGGGTTAGTCGCCTTAAGACTTCTGAGAGAAAATGGATTTGTATAATGCAAAACTAACTGATGTTCATAAAACAGAAGGAAAAGTCTCCTTTGCAGTAGCTATGCTTCCCCATACTCCTTATTGGGAGGAAGAAGAACCCCATGTATTATATGATTGGTATTTTCTAAGAACAGGAGAAAGCATTGAAAAAGCTAAAAATAATATAGGTGATTTTTTGACAAAAGGAGGTTTTTCAAGACAAAGATTTAATGGCAACTACCTTCTTGGAGATATTTTATTCAAAGATAAAGAAATTTTAGTAAAACCAATTCCAGAAACTATTAATGGATTTAATTTTTGGATTGCAGAAGGATTAATTGGGGATTATTTTGATAAGCATAATAAAGAAATTCCAAAAATAAGAACATTAAGGACTGCAACTAAAAAATTGTTTAAAGATGGCTGTAATGTTAATAATATGGAAGAATCATCACACAGCATTCTTAATTTAATCACTGATGTTGAAAAAAGAAGTGTAATTAATATAGCACCTTTATATTTAAAACAATATCCTTGGCAGTTAGCTCAGAATAAAAGAGGAAAAGGAAAATTATCTATATTTAATTCTGGAAAGATTGGTGAAAGTTATATGACTGTTTTTAGAAATCCAGACACTAAAAATTTATATCATATTTTGAATAAATTTCTTTATTCAAAGCAAGAAAGAGATGTTTTCTCAAAAAATAGTTTAAAATTACCTAAATTAAATACTATCACTAAAGCAGAATCTATTAATTTTGAAGGAAGTTGCGAGGTTTCCGAAAGATTTTTCTTTGATGGTTCATTAAATGATATTTTTGAAATATTAAAAGATAGCAGGAAAATTAAATTTGAAAAAGGAATTTTAGATTAAAATGCCATTAGATTTAAGAACACGAAAACTCGCGCAATTAGCAGTAAGATATTCTGTATTTGTAAAACCAGGAGAAAAAGTAATGATTTCTGGAGGTGTTGAGTCAATACCTATGTTAGTTGAACTTTACAAAGAGATAATTTTGCAAAAAGCTCATCCAATTATAAGATTTAGATTACCTGATGTGTCTGATTTTTTTTATAAATATGCTACAAAAGAGCAAATTGAAAGATTTCCAGAAGAATTAATGGATACAGTAAAAAAAGTGGATAAATATATCGGAGTTTATACAGACTTAAACACTAAAGAATTAACCAGTGCAAACTCAAAAAAAATTTCTGCAAGGCAAAAGATAATTCATTCAATTTCAACATATATTTGCAATGAAAAAGATAAAATAAGAAGATGCACAATTGCATATCCAGTTATTGCTCTTGCACAAGATGCAGAAATGTCTTTGACAGAATATGAAAATTTTGTTTATCAGGCATGTTTGCAGGACTGGGAAAAATTAGGCAGGCAAATGGATAAAATAAAAAATGTTTTTGAAAAAGGAAAAAATGTTCATTTAATTGGAGAAGGGGTTGATTTGAAATTCTCTATTGCAGGAAAAAATGTTGTTGCAGACAAAGGAGAAGAAAACATGCCTGGAGGAGAATTATTTATGGCCCCTGTTAGAGAGAGCTTAAATGGCTGGATTAAATTTGATTATCCTGCAATTGAATCTGGAAAAGAAGTTACAGATATTTTTTTAAAATTTGAAAATGGAAAAGTTATTGAGTCAACAGCTTCAAAAAATGAAGATTTTTTAAAGCAAATGCTCGCAACAGATGAAAATTCGTCTTATGTCGGAGAGTTTGGAATTGGATGCAACCCTAAAATAAAAAAATTCACAAAAGCTCTTTTATTTGATGAAAAAATTGGAGGAACAATTCATCTTGCACTTGGGCAGGCTTACAAGGAAAATGGCGGGGGAAATGATTCTGCAATACACTGGGATATTGTTAAAGACATGAGAAAATCAAAAATAATTTTAGATAACAATGTTGTGCAGGAAAATGCTAAATGGAAAATTAAGGGAGTTAAGCTGTAGGAAATTATATAATCTATAAGTGAGAGTTTAAAAATTATTTTTTTCTTATTTAAATAATGAAATCAAAAATTCTTGCTATTTATAAAAAAGAAGAAGAAATCAAGAAAATTACTGACAAAATAAAAAATTATTCATTTAGCGATTTATCTAAAAGCCGTCATTTTGAATTTTCTGTTTTAGAGAAAGCAACTGACGAAAGTTTATTGCGGGAAACTTTTCCAAAATTTAAACTTATTCAGTCTATAGAATTCAGAGAGAATAAAAAGGGAGAAAAATATTATGGATTTAATTATGAACTTGAAGATGGAACTTTTGTTGTTTTTGTCTTGACTCTGGACAAAATCCCTCCAATGATTATTAATGCTTATTACAAAAATAGGAATTATAAAAGGTTTGAAAAAAGCCTGAGAAAAAATTATGGAAATAAATTTATTTAAAATTTATTCATGGTCAGGCTCATTAGGGGTATTGAAATTCTTCCTTGCTGGTTTTGGAAATTAAAAATTAATGCTATTCCAAGGCATCCATCTTTTTTTGCAACAATCAAACCCACATTTTTTATTTCACTTAATAAATTTGGATTTAAATTATAATCTGATAAAACTTCTGAAGAGTTTAAAATCTGAATTCCCACAATTTTGCCCCGTCCTGTTAAACTAAAAATAAAATTTCCTAAGGCAAATCTTTCTTTGACATTTTCATTTTCTTCTTTACACGAAATTATTAAACTATCATCCAAATCCCCGTAAGAAAATCTGCATTCTTTTGCATCCATGATGATAATATGAATATGTTGTATTTAAATTTTTCTGCTGTTTTTTAGGCAGTTTATCAAGGTGTCCATCTATATTCAAATAAACCATATTCTTTCTCACCTGGTTTTCGCGTAATAAGATAGTTTTCTTGAGTTTTACTTTTAAAATAAAGAACTGCTAAAGGGTCTGTTGATTCTTTTGTGGAGATCCATTGGCCTTCTTTTGCAACGCAATCTATTTGCAAAGATTGTGCCTCTAAACCTAATTTAAGTGCCTCTTGAATCACTTTATCAACAGAAGAACCTTCAAAAATTTTTTTAAGCAGGTTTGCCTCTCCCTCTCTAAGATAAAGTTTAATTGACATTATAATAAAACAAAAAAATAATATTTAAACACTGTTAAAGTCCAACCCATATATTAAACAATTAATCATTTCTGGATAAGACACAAATTTTTACTGTAGTATCCCGATATTAATTCGTTTTTTATTTCTTTGTTTATTCTTAGTCATTTTATTCAAACCTCTTTAAAAAAGCACCCAAAATTGAGCTTGGTCTCAATTTGTTCCAAATTGCTTCATTTGGAGTTATTCCTTCAA
>JAHIHG010000091.1 GCA_018898425.1 Nanobdellota archaeon
ATTGTTTAATTTGTGGCAAATGAGCAGAAATGGAAAGATAGAAAGTTATTTGTTTAAGAAAAAATTGAAGGATATTATTTTGGTTGAGTTTTCAGAATTAATTATTTTTTGTAAGGGGATTGGTTAGTTGCGTAGATACTGAGAATTTATCAATTCCATTATTTATAGTATAATGAATCTCATGCCAATCTTCAACTGATTTTATAAGTCCTTTATCTTCTTCTGTTCCAAGTTTATATTTTTTATTCCAGGGTTGCTTAAATAAAATTGTTTTAATTCCTTTTTTTGCCAAATCCAAGCAAGTTTCATAGCAATCTTCAACTATAAAATCCAGTCCAAGTTCTTTTATGGGTATTGATTTATCTCTTTCCTGAATTAAATCATCAAATAAAACCCCATTATCAAAAAACCAAGTTTCTGTATCTTGCATTACTCCATCATATTGGTCTCTTGCAGTAATAATGGGAATGTAATTATCCTGAAAAAGTTCATTAATCAATTTAACACTATTTTTAATTGGTGATAGATTCATATAAAATTGATTATTCAAATAATTTTTTAATTCAGAATCAGGAAGCCCGAGATTAGCCATGCTGTATTCTGTTATTTCACTTTGTGAAACAGACCGGTTGTTTATCTTGGATAAAATCTTTGCAAAAGCAGAACCTGTATCAGTAAGAACCCCATCAGCATCACATGCAAACCTATTTTTTATTCTTACCATATTTTTTTATTAAAAATATAATATTTACAATTTTTTATTATGTAAAATAATGTTTATAAAGAATTATATAATAAACTGCGCTAATCTTTCATCTCTATTTTAATATTAACATTCTGGGGAATTTGCATTTTCATAATATGATGAAGAACTTTTTCATTTGCAGGCAAATCAATAAGTCTTTTATGAATTCTCATCTCATATCTGTCAAAGGTTGCTGTTCCATCTCCGCAAGGAGATTTTCTTGTAGTTATCTTAAGTTTTTTTGTAGGCAAAGGCACTGGCCCTCTTATAGTAATTCCGGATTTTTTAGCAATATTTTGAATTGATTCACAAATATTATTAAGCATTTTAATATCAGTACTATTAAATTTAATTCTTACTTTTGCCATAAGATAATGTCTGAATCTTAGTTTAAAAAAGTTTCTCTCTTGAAATTGAAACATTTTTATAGTATAATATTTTAAAAATATAAAAGAGGAAGATGGAACAGGTATTTATTCAGCTTGCTATTATACTTTCAATAGCATTTATTGTGTCATATATAGTAAGAATCTTCAAGCAACCGCTTGTTATTGGATATATTATCGCTGGAATAATAGCAGCAGCTGTCATTGAATTTGAAATTATTGAATTTGGAGCTTCAACAGAAGTCATTAATGTTTTCTCACAATTTGGAATTGCATTTCTGTTGTTTATTGTTGGACTGCACTTAAACCCAAAAGTCATTAAAGAAATTGGAGGTTCATCCCTTATTATTGGATTGTGCCAGATGTTACTAACATTTTTGCTGGGATTTTTCACTTCATATAGCTTATTAGGATTTGAGATTATACCCTCAATTTATATTGGAATTGCACTTGCTTTTAGCAGCACAATTATTATCATGAAACTTCTTTCAGATAAAAGGCAATTAGATTCTTTATATGGAAAAATCTCTATTGGGGTTTTAATTATTCAGGATTTAGTTGCAGCAGGAGTTTTGATGTTTATTTCATCAATGGGAAATGGAACAAGCTTTAGTTCTTTTGCAATTCAGGGCTTATTGTGCGGAAGCGGGTTAATAATTTTTTTATTTTTAGTGGGATTTTTTATACTTCCTCCAATAACAAAAAATATTGCAAGGTCGCAGGAATTATTATTTTTATTTTCAATTTGCTGGTGTTTTTTAATCGGGGTTTTATTTGATTTTCTTGGATTTTCAATTGAATTAGGAGCCTTAGTTGCAGGAGTTGTTTTGTCTATTTCGCCCTATAGCCTGGAAATCAGTTCTAAAATAAGACCACTAAGAGATTTTTTCCTAATAATCTTTTTTATCATTCTTGGACTTAATATCCAGATTTCAAATATAAGTTCAGTATTAACTAATGCGCTTATTCTTTCAATAATTGCATTGATTTTCAAACCAGTAATTTTAATGAGTTTCATGGCCTTATTTGGATACACAAAAAGAACAAATTTTTTAGTTGGAATTACTCTTGCACAAATATCAGAATTTTCCCTGATTGTCTTGGCAGCAGGAGTTGCAATGGGGCACATAACTACAGAAATTTTATCAACTTTAACTCTTGCAGGAATAATAACAATAACTCTATCCACTTATATGATTAATTACTCAAATGAGTTTTATAAAAAAATGTCTGGAATTGTATCTATTTTTGAAAGAAAAAAAATAAAAAAAGAAAGAAAAATTCAAAAAGAGTATGATGCAATTTTATTTGGCTATAATAGGATTGGTTTTGGAATCTTGAACTCTTTAAAAAGAATTAAAAAAAGATATCTTGTTGTGGATTTTAATCCAGATACAATCTATAATCTGGGTAAATTCAGAATACCTTGCTTATACGGGGATATTGATGATGCTGAATTATTAAAAGAACTTCCTTTGGATAAATTAAAACTTGCTGTATCAACAATACCTGATTTTGAAACAAACATGCTTTTAATAGAAACAATAAGAATAGTAAATCCAGAAGCAGTAATAATCGTCAGGGCGCACCAGATAGATAGTGCTCTTAAATTATATGGAAAAGGAGCTAATTATGTTTTAACACCTCATTTTTTAGGGGGAGAGTATGTTGCAAAAATGATTGAAAATTTAAAAATAAATGGGAAAAAATATGATGAAGAAAAAATTAAACATATTAAAGATTTAACAAAAATGCTTGAAAAAGGACATGAACATCCGGAAGTGGAGAGAAATTAAACTGAAAAATTATTCTATCAAACTTTAAAAACTCTTTTTTCCTTGATTTATTTATGGAAAAGAGGAAACAAGAAAGAACTTTAAAAAATATTTTTTATACAATTCTTATTGCTTTTGGGATTGTTTGTTTTTGGAGGGGGGTTTGGGGGCTTATGGATTTATATTTATTTCCAGGCAATCATGCACTAAGTTTTTCAATATCTATTTTAATTGGAATTTTAATACTTTATTTAACTAAAAATTTACTTGACAAATTAACATGAAACACAATCTAAAAATTACTGCAATTCTTTTGACAATGTTTGTTGTAACTCAATTTATTGGCTTAGCTGTTTTAAAAGCAGATGTATTTTATTTTGAACAGGAAATTGAAGGCAAGATGGAAAAAGTTGTAAACCCATATTTGTTTTGGATTGCTCCTCCAGAAGTTAAAACTCAAAAAGATTCTTTTAGCATGCTCGGAAGTTTAATTATGGCTTTTATTATTGCCATTACTTTATTATTTTTCCTGACTAAATTTAAAATAGAATTTTTTCTAAAAGCATGGTTTTTCATGGTGGTTGTTATAGCTCTTTTTTTAACTTTTTATGCATTTGAAAAACTAGTTCCTTTTGTTATTCATCCTATTGCAGCAATAATAATTCCATTAATTTTTGCTTCAATTCTGGGTTTTATTAAGATATTCAGAAGAAACTTTTTAATTCATAATTTTACTGAATTGCTTATTTATCCTGGAATTGCTGCAGTTTTTGTTCCTATTTTGAATTTATGGACAATAATTATTTTATTAATTATTATTTCAATTTATGATATGTGGGCTGTCTGGCATTCAGGAATTATGCAAAAAATGGCTAAATATCAGATTAACAAATTAAATATTTTTTCAGGATTTTTTGTTCCTTATGTTTCAAAAAAATTAAAGATAAAAATAAAATTAATGAAACAAACACTAAAAAAATCAGAGTTAAAAAAGAAAAAAATTAAGATTAATGTGGCTATTTTAGGCGGGGGGGATGTTATCTTCCCGATAATCACTGCAGGGGTAATGATGAAATTATTTGGAATATGGCATGCATTATTTGTTATTGCAGGAGCAACACTAGGACTGACATATTTATTCTTTTTTTCAGAAAAAAAGAAGTTTTACCCTGCAATGCCTTTTATCACAGCAGGAATATTTATTGGAATGATTTTGAGTTATATTCTTTTGTAATAGTTGTTAATTATTTTTTTAAAGGATCTCCAATATAAAGAACATAATTTCCTTTTTTTTGGTCTGGAAGATATTTATTTGCTACTTCTAAAATTCTTTCTGGAGTAACTTTATCATAACCTTCCATAAATATTTCAGGTGTAAAACCTTTATCTAATTTCATTTCAATAGCAGAAATGTGCCCCTCATTAGACTCAAAAGTCTTAGCAATGTTATATTTAGCACTTCTCTTAATTCTATCTACAGTTTTATCAGGAACTCTTTGAGTTTTAATTCTTTCAATTTCTCCAAAAAGAATATCCACTGCCTCATCAATTCTATTCGCTGGGACATTAGCATTGGCATTAAATTCTCCGCAATTATAATCTCCGCTATAAGATGTACTCACATTATATGCTAATCCTTTTTTTAATCCCATATTTTGAAATAAGAAAGAGTTTGTATCTCCTCCAAGAATTTGCGACATTGTTCTTAATGCATATTCATCTTGATGTGGCTCTGCAGGACATGTAGAAGCTAAAAGTATTTGTGCTGAACTTTCTTCTGGATTATCTGCATTATATCTTTCTGGTGCAGATCTATGAATAACTTTTTTCCCCTGTATGGGTTTTATTTCTGGAAATATTTTTCTTGTATTCTCTCCTTTAGGCATAGCTCCAAAATATTGATGGACAAGATATTCAATATTTTTTGGCAAGCCTCCAACAATAACAAGATCCATATTATTTGGATGAAATCCTCTTGAGTGAAATCCACTAATTTTTGCAAAATCTGCATTTTTTACAACTTCTTCTTTTCCAAGAGTAAATTTTCCTTTTGGATGTCCTCTATAGAATATTGCATTAAATTTTTGATTAGCATAATGGGTGGGATTGCTTTTAGTATCAGAGATTTCACTTAAAACTCTTCCTCTTTCCCCATCTACCCTTTCTTTATCAAATCTTGGTCTTAATGTATGATCTGAAGTATAGTCTAGCCATGTTTCTAAATCTTTTGTTAACATTTGTCCCACAAAAAAAGTTCTCCCGAGATTTGTAAATGCATTAAAATATCCGAAAGAACCTCTAATATCGTCTGCAGTTAGTGTATCATATTTTTGACTTCCACCAGAAACTAAACAATGTTCTAAAAAATGAGCCATTCCCTCTTCCCCTTCTCTTTCATGAGAAGATCCAAAATTAACTCTTAATTTACTTGCAATTGTTTGAGTTGGAGTATTTTGTAAAGCTACGACTAAACCATTCTCTAATTCATATTGCCTATATTTTCCGTTAATAACTGGCATAAAAAACTAAGGGATATTACTCTTATAAACTTTGCCGTATTGTTCTCACTTAGTAAAAGTAACAAAATAGGAAGATTTATAAATAAGGCTTTCTAAAGAGTTTTATGAAACTAAAAGCAATAATTGGAAGAGAGCCCGAAAGAATAAATGGGTTAAAAAACCTTTTGAAAGCAATTGTTTTAAATAAAGGCGATGATGAAATCAACAAAGCAGCAGATAAGTTCTGTGGATTGATAAAATTAGGTGATGTATTAGATGTAATATCTCATCTAGATAAAGAATACACTATTCAAGAATTTTATCTAACTGATGAAAATCATATTGGTTTTAATAAAGAATCACAACCATTAAAATCTGATAAAGGGAAAAACTTATACTTTCATCTTAATAATGTGAACAATCCAGATGAAATTAAGAGTTATCTGACAACTAAAGGATTTCATTTAAAACATACTAAATTAAGGAGTGCAAAATGCTGGTAAAACAAGAATTAATAAATAAAATTAAGGATTATTTTGACCTTAATATTTATGAAACAAAAGTCTGGTTAGCTTTGCTTGGAAAAGGTGTTGCTTCTGCAGGCGAAGTTGCTGAAATATCTGGGGTTCCAAGAAGCAGAACCTATGATGTTCTGGAAAGTTTGGAGAAAAAAGGATTTGCAATGGTTAAAATCGGAAAACCAGTTAAATATTTGGGCATTAAACCAAATACTATTCTTGAAAAATTAAAAAACAATGTGAGAAAAGAAGCAGAAGATAAAGTTGTTAGTTTATTAAATTTAAAAAATACAGAAGAATTTTCAAATATTGAAGAACTATACAAGCAAGGAATTTCTCCTATGAAAAGAGAAGATTTATCTGCTTCATTAAAAGGCAAGTCAAATATTTCAAATTATCTTAAAGAAGTTATTCAAAATGCTGAAAAAGAAGTTATAATTTGCACAAACGCCGGGGAAGTGAATGATAAAAAGAAATTATTCAGGCAAACTTTTGAAATTTTGAAAAAAGGGAATATAAAAATTAAATTTGCACTATCTGGAGATGAAGATTTAATTAAAGCAATAAACAAAGAACTTGATGTAAAAGCAAAAAAAGTAGAGATTGACACTAAATTCTTTATTATAGACAGAAAAGAAATTTTATTTTATTTATCCAAAGATTCAAATGATGAAGATGTTGCAATCTGGATTAATTCTGAATTTTTCTCACAAGCTTTTGCTGCTTTATTTGATAAGGCTCTTGGAGGAAAATAGAAGATGAAACAGAGGTTATCCACACTTCTTCTACTACTACCATTAACAGCATTAATGATTTCTTCATGTGCATCTGGTTATAATCCTTATTCTACAAATTTAAGAAGAATCAGAGAAAAGCCAAATATTCAGGGAGTATTTGATTGCAAAAACAAAGCAGTTGAAGATAGTAATTATCTCAATGAAAGAGGAATTCAATCAAACATAATTTATGGAAAAATAAATAATGGATTTCATTGCTGGGAAGAGCTTTATGATCCAAAGGCAAATGAAACATATGTAAGAGATTCAACCTGGTGGGTTGGAAGTAAACTCATAAATCAGTGTCTTGAAAGAAAAAACGCAAGGTGGCTTAAATTTAAAAAAGGGGCTACAGTAGAAGACATAAAAAAATTCAATAACATAGAAGAAATCTATGGAGATAATGTCCCTTTTCCTTATCTAAATTCATTTAAAGCGAAAATGAGGTCTCAAGAAAATGATTAAAAAAGTTGAACTTAAAGACATAATGAATAAAATAAATTATGATGCAACTCCTGATTTTCAATATACCTCAATGCTCTTTCAAAATCACTAAACTCACAATCTTGCTTGTCATTGAATTTCACAGTTTCTCTTGCAAAATTATTCGCCACACCCAGCACAAAAATATCCATCATTCCAAAACTCTCCTCAGGATATCTTTTTCTAAAGTTAGGGCAAAGCCTAAACAAGATATATGAAGAAAGCCATTTTATTATCTGCATCAGCTTTGAATCTGAAATTGTCCTCAGACAATCTACAATCATATGTGCATGTTCATTCAAAACTTTCAAG
>JAHIHG010000092.1 GCA_018898425.1 Nanobdellota archaeon
GGGCGAGAAAAAAGAGAAGTGCGTATAAGGAAGTTCGTCGCAAATATTGGTTCTATAATAAACTTCAAGAAATAACTTGAAAGAAAATAAAGAGTTATAATGGGAATACTATTATTTATTTGGATTCATACAACACAGCAGTTTTGAGTTTTAATCATTAATAAATTATTAACAAAAAATTATTTAGTAAGGTGTTTTATTAACTATTTCCTTGTTCAAATAAAGTGGGTAATTTTAAATCAATGTGATTTTATTATAAAATATTACATTAATGGGTTTACTTTATAATTTACTAAATTTTATAAACTTCTTTATTTTGATTTAAATATGAAAAAAATACAATTGGGTTGTTTTTTTTTAGTTTATTTTGTTTTTATATTTGGATTAACTATTGTTAGTGCATGTGAGGAGTATGCCTCTCTTTCTGTCGAAATAGATAAAGATAGGTATTATGCCGGTGAAATTGTTGATGGGAGTATTGTGATGAATAATTATTTTAATTCAACAGCGAGAGTTGCAATTAATGTTACTTTATACAAAGAAGATAAAATTATTAAAATAAGTACTTATAATCCAAATATTTATCCTGGCGTTAATCAGTATGCAATTAAAGATATTCTGGGAACGGTAATTATTCCTAAAAATACTTCAGGGGTATATTCTCTAAAAATTAATGCTTTTTATGGGAACTGTGCTTGGTTCGCAAGCGACAATTTTCTTGTTCAGTATGATGATGAGGATGTTTGTGATAACTATGGCTCAATTGTAGCTGACATTGAAAAAGAATCATATTTTCCTAGAGAGTTACTTGGTGGAGAAATAAGAATTATTAATAACATGACAAATAGTGAGAGTGTTTTGGGAATTATTGATTTATATAAAAACAATGAAAAATATATCAGAAAAACAAAATATATTACCATAAAGCCTGGTGCTAATATTTTTGATATAAATAATGTTTTTGGCAGTATTGAAATACAAGATGAACATGTTGGGGATTTTATATTTGTTTTTAGTATGATTGGCGATTGCACATGGACCGCCAAGGATGATTTTTCCGTGATACCTATTGAAAATAAATCAGGTGTAAAAGAAGATATAGTGAATAAAATAATTAGCAACAATATAACTAAAGAAGAAATAAAACAGGAATTTAAGAAACTTTCTTCTTCTGAGAAAAAAAAGGTTATAAAATTCTTATCAAAACAGATTGGCAATGTAACTGATTTACAGCAAGAAAATGTAGGCGGAAAAGAAATGTATAATATTAAAACTAAAACAGTTGTAAATTTTTTAGGCTTTATACCAATTAAAACCAATGTGAATATTTTGTTAGATCCAGAAAATAACACAATCACTGGCATCAAAAAACCCTGGTGGGGATTTTTAGCAAAAACAAAATTATACAAAGCAAAAAGTAGTAATACAAAATTAATTTTTTCTGAACAACATCTTGAATTTGAAATAAAAAGCCAAGCTATAACAAAGGTAAAAATTTTACCTCAAAAAACTGGTCTGATTAATCTTAAAGTTAATTCACTTGAATATGCTACAGACGTGCCTCTTTTGGAAAATGCCAAAGAATATTTTGAGATAGAGTCTAATAAAGAAGTTAGTGATGTTGTTATTCAATTTAAGCTTTTGAAACAAAATAAAAATCCTAGATTTTTTAGATATAGTGATGGTTGGAATGAACTTAAGGTAAACAAGGTTGGTGAGGATTTAATATATGTTTATTATGAAGCTTTAAGTGAGGGGTTGAGTATTTTTGCTCTTGATTTTGATGAACCAACACTGTTAAGTTCTGAATTCTCCCCAATAGGAAGATATTCCTCAAGACTTTGGCTGGGGAATTACACACCATCAGAAGAATATCTGGATTTTATTGCGAGTAGATATAATTTTAATGTAATGCCTGGCTCAGGAGGAAAGATAGAAATTATTGATGAATTACGAAATCGTAGTTTAGATATTAATCTGATTCATTATACTAATCCTATTTTTACAAATACAGCAATTAGTTATCCTGAAGAATATTATTCGCACAGTAATATCTCAACAAATTATAATAATAGGATATTGAGCACTCAATTTGGGATGTATCTGATGAACATATCCTCTTTGGAATGGAGAGATGCAATAGCAAATAGTACTAAGGAAATAATTGATTTGTATGATTATTTTGGGGTTATGGTTGATGATTGCGGTCCTGCAATAGAATACAGGATTGATTTTCTTCCTGATGATTTTGTTGATGCAGATAAGTGGATAAGCGAGATAAATGCAACACTTGCAGTTATAAAAAATAAGATTGGCGGGAAGATAATGGTGTTTAATGGAATATATCATAGTCCGGCACAAAATAGCAGAGAACTTCTGGAAGTGGCTGATGGGGCAATAAAAGAAGGATTTATTTTCCATCTTGCTTCAGGCGAATTCCTTACAGAACAATACTGGAAAATTTTACTTAACTGGATTATTGAAGATACTCAGACAAAATATCATATTGCCAATGCTAAATTTACAATGAATAGAACAGTCACAATAAATGAAAGAATGTTTCAGTTTACATCATATCTTCTTATAAAAAATGAAAATATTATTTATAATTTAGATGATTTCGCATTAATAACAGGTGTTGACAATTCATTAGTTCAATATTACCCTGAAATGGATATTAATTTGGGAGAGCCTCTTGAAACATATTTAACAGTAGAGGAATATTTTAATTCATCTTTTAATTTATATGAAAGAGAATATGAAAATGGAATAGTTTTTGTAAATCCTTCAACTGCACAGGTAACTCATAATCTTGATAAAAATTATCTTCTTGCAGTTCCAGAAGGGGGAGGAGTAGTTCAGGATGATGGAAGTTATGGTGGCTCATTATCTTTTGAAGAAGTAAGTCAAATAACAGTTCCAGCACAGAGTGGAATTATTATTATGAATATAGTTGAAGAACCATTATCTGTTTGTGGTAATGGGGTTTGCGAAGAGGGGGAGACAGCGGAGAGTTGCGCGGGGGATTGCGGATTTGTTAGCGTGGATATTTCATTTACAGCAAGAAATGAGCATGATATTCCCTATATAAGCGAATTTGATTTTGTTAAAATATTTGATATAGATAGAACTGTTTGGGATTGGATCGAACCTTCTGAAGGAAACTATAATTGGACTAATTATGACAAGGCAATACAAGAAATAGAATCGTTAGACGCTACAGCCAGCTTTAAAATTTGGTGTTCATCAAGTTGGGCAACGGAATATAAAATAATTAGTGAAGAAGATTATCGGCATGCGAGTATGCCATTGGATATTAATAGTTATAAAACTTTTTTAACAAAATTAATTGAACGATATGATAATGATGGGATTGATGATATGCCTGGATTAAAATTCAGCCATAATTATTTTCATATGCAAGGTGAACCGGAAAATCATTGGATGGGAACAAAAGAAGAATATGTCGAATTATTAGATATTACTTATGATACTATAAAAGAAGCCAATCCAAATGCAAAAATTATTTCAGGTGGTTGGAATTTAGGAGATGCTTTTGATGATAATCCAACACCTGAACAAGTTGAGGAAAGAGGTAGCCAATCCCCTGATTCGGACAAATTTGAATTTGTAAAATATTTATTGGAAAATGGAACATACGATATTGTTGGAACTCAATGTAACTATCAGCCGTCTGGATTACAGGCAAGAATGAATTGGATAAGAACTTTTACCGATAAACCTGTGTGGTGCTCTGATATGGCCAATGCCCCTTTATTGAAAGGATTATTTTTTGACCCGCCTTATACAGCTGAAGAAATCCCTTTGGTTCATTATGATTATTTATTATCAAAAATTGAATCAGCTAGAGAAGCTGGCTATGAGAGGATAAGTTTGCAATTTATGTATAATTGTCTATATTCAGGGACTGATGATTGGGCATACGGCTGCTTTATTAAAAATGATGAAACAAAAACCCCTGCCTATGATGCTTTGAAAAATTATTTTGAAGAATCGTTATTCGTCTGTGGCAATGGAATCTGTGAGGCAGGGGAGACGGCGGAGAGTTGCGCCGGGGATTGCGAGGAAATGACTTTTCTTTCTGTTCAGGGGGATAAAATAATTGATGAAAATGGCGATGAGATAATGTTGCGAGGATTACATTATGATGCTTTTTATGTTATTAGCAAACCTTGGTATTTTGCAGACGGACAAAACAAAAGCGCCCTTGACCAATACAACACTGACCTTGCAAGTTATTTTTTTAATGAGGAGGATATAAGTAATTTCAAAGAGCTTGGTGCAAATGTTGTAAGGCTTGAATTAAGGTTATGGGAGATTGAAAAAGAGCCTTATGTATATAGCGAGGAAGTTTTAAATCATTTAGATAATACAATAGAAAAATTTGGTAAAAATGGAATTTATGTAATACTTGATTTGCATGCAGCAGGTCAAAATATTCTTACACATAATAATGAATATGGCAATTTAATATGGTTTAATGAAAGTTTTAGTGATAGAGTTGTTGCTTTGTGGGGTGTTCTTGCTGAGCGTTATAGCGAGAATTCTTATATAGCAGGTTATGATATAATTAATGAACCCCAGGCTCCAAATAAAACATCACTTCATGATTTTTATCAAGAATGTATTGATAAAATAAGAGAATATGATAATAACCACATCTTGTTTCTTGAAGTGAATTTATACCAGAAAGAAGAGATACTTATTGGGGGTGTTTATGACGATGATAATCTTGCAGTTAGCATGCATTTTTATGACCCCTACTTATTTACAAATCAAGGTCTTAAAGAAAATCCCGGGGGTCAAATATATCCGGGAACATATAATAATGTTTACTGGGATAAAGATAAGATTAATAGTGAAATAACCAAATTCCTTGAATTTGAAGAGCTTGCTGGAAAACCAATGTTTTTTGGTGAATTCAGTGCAAATGTGATAGATGGTGGAAATTATGCTTTACAATGGATTGAGGATATAATTGATGTTTTGAACAGTAAAGGAATTCATTACACATTTTTTAATTATAGATTTTCTTTTACACCTTCATTTGGTTACTATCAACCAAGTGAAGAACTAGATAATGAAATTATAACTTTAATGTATCAGTTGATAAATAATCAATTAAATTATGAAGATTTAACAATGGAGCAGAAAGAGCTTTTTTTAACAATAAATTATGAGCATTTTCCTGAACTTACTCAAATTTTAGAAGAAGGATTTGAATATAATTTAACAACAACACTTGTCTGTGGCAATGGAATCTGTGAGGAAGGGGAGAACATTATTAACTGTCAGCAGGATTGTTTTGTTACGGGATTTAGTGGAGATAATTTTGGAGGAGATATAGTATTTTATGGTATTCATGAATGGAAAACAACGCCAGATACATTAACGGGTTTTCAAAATATATTTAATGAAACAGGCATGGAGATAGCAAGGTTTGATATTTATTGGGGGATGCTTGAGCCTGAAAAAGGTGTTTATAATTGGACGCTTACGGATGAACTTCTTAGTACAATAGGCAATAGTACTTCTATTCTTTTCACCGTGTTTTCAACAAGCGAGTGGGGCTCAGAATATGGTAATTACAGAGAGCTTATAGCCGAATATTATGGAAATGAAGATGACCCCCAAATATACAATAGACCTCCGTCTTCAATCCCAATAAATATGGATGATTATATGGATTTTCTTGATGTTCTTGTTAATAGATATAAAGATAGGGTTCAATATTGGATGATTGAAAATGAAGTTCATAGCGCGACCGATCCTTATGAATGGGATCTTCCATTCCAGTTGCCTCTTGGTTTACCTTTGGTAAGTCATTTTTGGCTTGGAACAAAAGAAGAATATGTGGATTTATTAAAAAATAGTTACGCAAAAATCAAAGAAGAAGATTCTTTATCAACAGTAATGGCTGCTAATTTTATGAAAGATGAGACAAATGAAGAATTTACAGATTATATCTTAAAAGAAAGCAAGAACTATTCTGATGTACTGGCACTTAATTTTTATGAATGCCCTGAAGATGATATTAATAGAATAGTGGAAATGAAGGCAAAAATGAGTGATTTTGGGTATGAAAATCCTATTTGGGTAACAGAGCATGGAGAGATGGATATTGCATGCCATACTGAAGCAATATTTAAACAGTCTTTTAATTCTTCAGAAGAACTTAAACTACAATCAGAAGAGATTGTTAAGAGGCAGGTGCTTGCTTTTTCTGCGGGTGCTCAAAAAGTATTTAGATTAACTCTTAACAGGCAAAATGAAGAATGGGATGCGACGAGCAAATAGGAGCATATGTCTTTAACATTTGATAATAAAGGAGATGAAAGAAAGCCAGGATTTTATACAAATAAACTTTTGATAGAGAAGCTTAAGGATTTTGTATCTGTGGAAAAAATTGATTCTGGAATTTATAGATTTAGATTTGCAGATAGGAATTCTGTTTATATATTATGGTCAGATGAAGATGAGAAAGTAATTAATTTATCTGGTTATATAACTTCAAATGATGTTAAAATAACTCATATTGTTACAGAACTTGATGAAAATAATGAGCCAATATATCTGCCTGATGAAACTGTTTTTGCAAGTTCAATTCAAGTAGATGAAACGCCTATTTTTGTTGAGGATATAAATGAGCCAACAATTTGCGGCAATGGAGTTTGCGAAGAAGGGGAAACATGCAGTAATTGTGTTTCTGATTGTGGGAGTTGCCCTTCCCCAGGCGGAGGTGGCGGAGGTGATAGTGATTCAGAACAAGAAATTAAAGAATCTGAAGAAAATTTAAGTTGGGATAGTTTGAATGCTTCATTAGATAAAGAAGGAATTACAACAGAAAAAAAAGAACAAGGGGCTTTAAAAGAAATTATATCTCATTCTAAAAAAGAAGTTAAATATATTTTCGGATTTTTAATTATAATTTGTGGGATTGTTGGAGTAGTCTTGATTGTAAGAAAACTAAAAGCTAGAACTGATGAGGATTTTAAATAAATTTTCAACTAATCAAAAATCTTGCAAAGATTTTTAAGGACTTTTTCTTTGTTTTATCTATGAAAATATTATCTTTGCATTGTGATTATATTAAGTTTAAGCCCCTGAAAAAAGCATTAAGAAAAATTGATGAGCTTTCTGAGGAAGAGAAAAAAGAAAAGGAAGTCAAGGAAGTGCTGGTTGTCTTGACTGCTGTTGAAAAGAGTGATGGTGATGTGGAAAAAGTTGTTCAAGAGCTTGTGAAAAATATCAAGGAAATTGTAGAGCAAGTCAGGGTTAAAAATATTGTATTATATCCTTATGCTCATCTTTCAAGTGATTTGGGCTCTCCTGAAATTGCAATTGATGTTTTATCAAAAACAGAAAAAGAGCTTAAGAAATCATTTAATGTTGTAAAAGCTCCTTTTGGATATTATAAAGAATTTGAATTAAAATGCAAAGGCCATCCTTTATCAGAATTATCAAGAGAAATAAAAATAAATACAGAGTCA
>JAHIHG010000093.1 GCA_018898425.1 Nanobdellota archaeon
GGCTTATTATTCCATGTATCAGGATTTTTTGTAATGCCCTCTTTTTTATAAGTCATGCTTAATGCCTTGTCTAAAAACGCCTTTTGAATATCAGTTAACTCTCCCAGCATAACTTTCATTAAATCTATTAGTGATAATCTCTTGTCAAGATAATTGTGCCCCATTAAATCTAAGGGATTAATAATTGTATTAGAATCTCTTGACAAATCAATCCTCTGCCCTTCAAACTTCTCAACTAAATTTGTATATTCTCCCTGGGGGTCAATCACCATTACTTTTGTCCCATTAAGCAGATATCTTGTTATTAAAAGCTTGGAGAAATAAGACTTGCCTCCGCCTGATTGTGCTAAAATTAATCCATTGGGATTGGGCAGATTGAAAATATCTTTGATAATAGGAATATTATTTTTATTCATGCCTAACCATACGCCATTGTCATCTGCCTGTAGGAATTGGCTTGTAAAAGGAAAGAACGCTGACAACGCCTCTGTGGCGATATTTCGGCTTATATTTAGGCTATCCTCTCCTAATGGTGCAATTGATTTAAATCCCTGAAGCATTCGCAAGGTTGCAGTTTTTGGCAAAATCATAATGCTGTTAAGTTCAGATTCAACTTTTTTTGTAAGCAAATCAAGCTCTTTAATTGAATCTGCCCGGCACATAATATAAAGGCTAATATTAAACAATCTCTCTTTTCCTTTTTGCAAATTTTTCAAAGTATTTCTTGTATCATTATACTGGATTTCTAATGATGGATTGATTATGCCTTTATGTTTCATTGAATATAAGTCAGCTCTTTGCTTTTGAAGTTCCCTGTTCAAATCAATAAGCATATTTTCAATTGGGTATGGCTTGATATGCATGCTTAAATCAAAATCTCCAAGTGAGCTTACTATTCTGTCAAGAAATCCTGTTTCAACATTACGGGGATATCCATGAGCATGCACTATTCGATAATATTTTTTATTAATTTCCAGATGATCAGAATTATTTTTAATGTATTTTGGAGAAATGCTTGGCAAAAAATCTTTCCCCTTATTTCCTAAAAAGCAATTAACTAAAAGCTTTTTGAGCTGAAGGCAATTGAGTCTTTCAACCTTGAGATTCAATGCTCTTAATCTGTCAATGCAAATGTCTGTCTGAATTTCTATATCGTTTTTTTCAGGGATTATTAAATAAAAAACCCTGTTCATGATTTTATTGCTGCTTATTGTATTTTGCAAATGCTGTTTGTAATCTTTAAATAATTTTAGAAATGTTTTTCCTTTTAATCTGGATTTTAAAGAAGATAAATATCTTTTAAGCTCAAGATTTTCAGTGTTCATGATTATCTGGGTTGGAAAATCCAGTGAATTAAGAAATTTTTGAAAGGATAAAATAATTGCCTCTTGTTCTTCAGTCTGCTTAATGCTGAAATTAATTGGTCTTACTTTTAAAACAGATACCTTTTTATTTTTTAAGGTGATGATGACATTCTTTTTAATTTCTTTTACGCCAATAAATTTTTTTAATTTTTCATCGCCTTTTTTTAAGTTTCTGAATTTAAAAAAAATAAAATAATTTTTTATCATTTCTTCAAGATTAAAAAACATAAAAGCTGTTCCAGTGAGAGAAGATAAAGTTCCAAATATAACTGCTGCGTGAAAATTATTCATTTTCCTAAAAAACAGCAATGATAAACTGCCAAATATAAGTGCATAAATTAACTGCTTAAAAGTGAGCCCAAACATAATTCTTTCTTTATACTCTAATTGCTGTGGGATTTGGTATGCCATTTTCAACCCCCTGTAATCTTTTTTGAGCGATTTTAATATATTTGGAATTTAATTCAATTCCTATGAATTTTTTGTTTTGTTTTAGTGCCACCAATCCAGTAGTCCCTGCTCCGAAAAAAGGATCCAACACAATCCCATTTTCAGGGCATCCTGCTTTGATTGGAATTTCGCAAAATTCTTCTGGATAAACTGCAAAATGTGCATCTCTAAATGGCTTTGTTGTTATTTTCCAGACTGTTCTTTTATTTCTGCCCTGGGGATGGCACATATTTTTTATATTCATTCCGCAATAAGAAGACTTTGGCTCTCTGTGTCCATTCCAGGATGAAAATGTTCTTTTAATGCTTGAAATTTTATGTGGCTCTCTTTGAGTTTTAAAATAATATTTTTTATTTTTAGAAAAGAAAAACAAATATTCAAAATCAACTGTAAACCTATCTTTTACTGAGGAGGGCATGCA
>JAHIHG010000094.1 GCA_018898425.1 Nanobdellota archaeon
CACAAATAAGATTGTTAAAGTTGAATTTGTGAAAGAATCAAATATAATCTTAATTGGAGCAATAATCTTGGGAATTTTAGTAATATTAATAATAGTAATTTTTGTTGTAAAAAAATATGTTTTTAATAAGAAATAATTAAACTAAATAACCTGTACTAAAACTCAAGATATTGATGTGGCAAATGTTAAAAATAAAAAATCTAAGATTCATAGAAAATAATACAATCGTTGATATTATTTGCCATAATTTAAAATCAAATTTAATAGAATATGGTGATATATTACCATGCTTAAAAATTAAATGCCCTATTTTGTTATTAAAATGAAAAAATCAGATAAATTTTATTTAATTATTGTTTTTATCTTTATCTTGAGTTTGGTGTTTTTTTTGTTTTCATTTTATTTACATAAAAATATTGTATTGAAAAAACAAGAAATTTTCACTTCCCTTATGATTGGGGATAAAATTGGTTTTGATATTAATGGAACTGCATTAACCTTTGGCATGATTACTCCAGATTCAAGTTCTCAGAGAAATATTTCTATTGAAAATTCATATAATTTTCCTATTAAAGTTGAATTTAAATTAAAAGGAGATATTGAGGAATTTCTTGATTTTAATAAAGTTGTGTATTTAAATGTAGGAGAGGTTAAAGAATTAACTTTGTATGCCTTAGTGCCACCTGGTTCTGAATTTGGCAATTATTCTGGAATATTTAATGTAGTTTTTAAAAAGCATCTTTTTTAATTGTAACTTAACAATAGTAACTTTTATAAAGTATAAAGCTTATTATTTATCATGGATAAGTTTCAAAAAATAGAGCTTGTATTGATTCTCTTAATCTTATTTGTTAATCTATTTTTTTTAATTTCTTTAAAAAATCCTGCAATTGTTTCTGGATTATTTTTTTATGAATCAATTAATGGTAATGATTTGAAGGCACCGCATGATTTTGTAAGTCCAAATGATATAGAGGTTTATCCAGAAAAGATTATTATTAATCTGAAAAATTATGCAATAAGCAAGTATAAAGATTCTGGAAGCATGGTCCCTGTTTTAGATGATGGAGCAAATGGAGTGGGAATTACTCCAAAATCAGAAAAAGATATTCATATTGGAGATATTATAACTTTTAAACAAGGAAATAGTTTTATTGTTCATAGAGTTATTGAAAAAGGAATTGATGATTATGGGATATTTTTCATAACAAAAGGGGATAATAATGATTTTGATGATGGGAAAATAAGATTTTCTCAAATTGAATCTGTTCTTGTTGCAATTATATATTAAATTGCAGAGAAAATTAGAAACTAGCTCTGCTTGTTTATTTGTTGTGTTTAACTGTTAATGAAAAACCTTTGGGAGCTTAGCTGAATGATGATATTGGAATATTGAAATTACATTAATAACTGGGATTGTAATTCGGAAATTTTTTATTAATAAATCTCGTATATAACAAACATTAGAAATTTCTAATCTTGTTAAAAGTTAAGTTTTTATATTATGTTTTTATCTTATTATTATGAAAAGAGGAATTATATTTTGTTTTGTTTTATTGATTATTATTTATATCTTTAATATAAATCTTCTTTTATTTATTCAACCTGTTTCTTCTTTAACAGGTTCAGGGATAACTGCCTCTGTTTCTTTTATTCTTTTAGGAAATCAAAGTGAGATAGAGATTTATAGCCCTTTAAATACAACTTATGATTTTGATATTGGAGATGCTTATGAGCTGGATTTAAATGTTTCTGCAAATTTTGAAGTTGATAACTGGTGGTATAGTCTTTATGATGTAAAACATGGTGAGCTTATTAATGATACTATTGCTTTTAATCCTAATACAACTTTTAATGCTGTGCGATGGTCTAATGAATTAAGAGTTTATGCAGAAAATGTGGGAGTGGAGATTATTAATGAAAATGTAACTTTTTTTGTTAGTGTTCCTAATTCAGCTCCTGTTTTTCAAGGTGTTAATGATTCTATTTTTATTTGTGAAAATGATTTTTTAAATAATTATTATTTTTATGTTGTTGATGTTGATGAACAGGTTTTGGAACTTGCACTTAATCCAACTAATCCTTTTTATTTAGATACTTTATTTACTTCTGGACAAATAAATACAAGTGTTGAAATGTTTTCAGGTAACTTAGACAAAAGTGATATAGGGGTTCATGAAGAGACAGTTTCAGTAAATGATGGGGAGTATTCAGATTCTGCTTATACAAATGTTACAGTTATAGAAGTTAATAATGCTCCTAGGATTTCTAATATTGGGGTTCAAACAATCTGGGCTTCAGGGGAGAACTCAACTTTTTATAAGCAAGTGAAGGTTACAGATACAGAAGATGGAAATCAGGACGGAGGAGTCTTGAATTTTAGTATTAGTTTTTTTGATGGGGATGAACTTTTTAATATTTCTGAAAATGGTACAATGTATTTCGTTTCTAATTCTTCTTATGCGGGAGTTTATAACATAGGAATTTCTGTTAGTGATAATGGGATTGATAATCCTGCAGAGAATATTTTTGAGATATGCGGACAGGATGGGGGAAGCATAACAACAACTCAAAACTTTTCTTTAACTATAACTGATGAGAATAGAGCTCCTACAATAACTAGTAATTATCCAAGTAATCTTAGTTTAAATGTTTCTGGAACAGAGAGCTTGTATTTTAATATTTCAACATATGATCCTGATGGAACAATACCTGATGCTTACTGGTATGTTAATGGAGTTTTTACAGAATATGATTCAGGAAATTCCACAGATGAATTTAGTTATAATTTTGGATGTAATGTTTCTGGAGCATATACTATTGAAGTAGAAATAACTGATGGTTTGCTTAATGATTCAATAACCTGGAATATTGGGGTTCAACAAGTTGCGTGCCCTGTGCCTCCTTCTGGAAGCAGTGGGGGGGGAGGGGGTGGCGGAGGCATTTCCTGTAATGAAGAATGGGCTTGTGAATCTTGGGAAACTTGCCAAAGTATTGAAAATTTATTGGAATTAGGAATTTTATCTGGGGAAAATTATAGAATTGTTTTGGAACAATGTTTTGAAATTGGATTAAGTAGTGAATTTTGCGGGGCTCAAATAAGAAATTGTTCTGATTTAAGTGATTGCAATACTAATTATTTTAAACCATTAGAGTTTCAGAGCTGTCATTATACTGAAGATCCAAATTGTAATGATGGAATTAAAAATTGTCATGATGATTCCTGCGAAGTGCTAATTGATTGCGGAGGCCCTTGTGTTGCTTGCCCTACTTGTTCTGATAAAATTCAAAATCAGGGAGAAGAAGGTATTGATTGCGGAGGCCCTTGTCCTTGGAAATGTCCTGAAGAAATACCTTTGTTAAAGAGAAAAGAGGTTTTATATAGTTTTATAGCACTTATTATACTTCTTATTTTAGTTGCAACAGTTAAAATTATCAGGATATTCAAATATAAGAATTTGATTGCTCAGGAATAAATAGGATAAAAACATTTAAAAAGTTACTTAGAGTAATTTTTAGTAACTGAGGGTTACCAAAATGAATAAACTGAAAGATAGAAGTTCTGTTGTTAAAATTGATTCTATTTTATTTAGGCAAATAGAAGATTTTATTAAAAAAGAGGAAAATAGGTTAAAATTTGGAAATAAAAAACAATTTATTGATATTGTTGTTAATGAGTTTTTTAAAAAAATAAAAAAGGTGAATAAATGAAAAAAGAATATAATTTTTTATTAGGAATGATTTTGGTAATTGGAATTTTGTTGATAGCATTTGTTTTGGCAATTCCTCCAACATGGCAGGGTTCTGAGGTGAATTATAGTGTTATTGAAGACACTGTTTATTATCATGATTTAAGAGAAAACATTACAGGATATAATAATGATGTGACTTTTGCTATTAATACTCTGCAGACAAATATAAGCTGGACTAATGCAAGTGGCACTTTTAATGTTACAGAGAGTGCTGTTTCTGGTTGGATTTCTATTTTAAGTGCTATTACTGGAAATTTATCCATAAATGCCACACATAATAATCAAACTGGTTTTTTTGTGATTCCAATTGAAGCAAAAAATACAACAGATGATGCAGCAACAACAGTTAATTTTGAGTTTATAATTAATGCAACAAATGATTTCCCCAATTTTACTAATATTGATACAGAATATAATTTAACTCAAAATATAAATTTCGCCGATTATCTTAATGCAAGTGATGAAGAAGAACATTATCCTTTATTTTTTAATATAAGTTTTTTTGATAATTGTAGTTTAGCTAATTGGAGTACTAGGGGAGAAGGCAATTGTTCTTTTTTTAATGCAGATTATTTTTCAAATATCTCTGCTTTAATGAATTTTACTCCTTCTCATAATGATGTCGGAATTTACTGGGCTAATCTGTCTGTAATGGATAATGGGGAAAATTATACCTGCCCCCATGCTTATTGTGATAATACAACTTATCAGCAAAATAAAACTATTTATTATTCTCGGGTTGTTGTGTTTAATGTTTTTTCTACACTTGATGTAAATATATCTGATTGCCAGAATAAAGTATTTCAGGAAAATGAATCTGGAACATGTATTATTAATATCACTACAAAAGATCAAGCAGATTCTTTGAATATTTCAAGTAAGGGGTTTTTAAGAAATTATGATGCAAGTGTAGTGAATGCAAGCTGGTTTTATAGCACAAATCAATTCACAGCAGAGAATTTTTCAAAAACTATTGTTATTAATTATACGCCTCAAAAAACAGAAATAGGAAATTGGACAATTAATTTTTCAGTGCAGGATTTGACTTCTGGGGAAAGTAGTGTTGAGCAGATTTATGTTTATGTAAATAGGACTATTAATGATATTCCAGAGCTTGCAAATATTGAAAATCAAAATACATCTATTAATTTATTAACAAGAATAAATATTAGTGCATATGATGATGATTTGCTAATTCCTGATAAAAATAATTCTTTTGGGGGGTATAATGAAACAAGCAGTTTTACTGCAATTATTTTAAACCAGTCTAATTTAAGTCAGGAATTGTCTTTAAATGGATTTGATGTTGAAATTTTAAATATGCCTGTTTCTGGAACAAACAGAACAGAAGCTAAGATAGAATTTACACCAAATGAAAGTGAGTCTGGAAATTATACTATTAATATTTCAGTATCAGATGTGGAAAATACAATAGATTCCCTTGTTTTCAATTTGTCAATTTTAAGTAATGCTGCCCCTGTATGGAATGCCACAATTTATTATTTTGATTTAATAGTTAATTCAAGTTATATAAATACAAGCAATTTTTATTTAAATCTTACAGATGGTTATGTAATTGATAGTGATTTAGATGATACACTTGAATTTTCCAATACATCTGCAATGCCAAGTTTAAATTTAACTTCTGCAGGTATAATAAATTTTACCCCATATAAACAAGATGTCGGGGGGTGGAGTTTTAATATAACTGCTACTGATGATTTAGGATTAACAAATACTTCTATTTTTATATTTAATATAAGCAATACTAATACAAATCCGGTTATTGAAACTCCTATTTCTGCAGTCAATGCCAGTGTTGCATCAAATTCAAATATAACTTGTGCAGAAGATAATATTACAACTATAACTCTTTGGATAGATGATGATGATGTTAAAATAACAAATAAGACTACCTATAATGAAACTTTTATAGTTAATGTAACAATTCAGGGTAATAATTCTAATCTTTTTGAATTTGTTATTGATTCTAGTTTTCCAACTACTGGGAGCAATAAAAGCAGATATGAAGCAGTTTTTACTCCCAATAGGACAGATGCTGGAATTTATAATATTACAATTAATGTAACTGATGCAAGCAATGCTTCTGATGTGCTTGTGTTTAATCTAACAGTGGAATCAGTTAATGATTTTCCTGTTTTAGAAGACATATCAAATCAAACTTCTGCATCAAACAGGAGTTTTTATTATGATTTTAATGCAAGTGATGAAGAAGATGGAAATGATACTCAGGGCAATTTAATTTTTTCTTATGATTTTATAAGTGGAACTGATTTTATTAACAATAATCAGACAATTTTTAACACAACTTCTGGTATTTTAAATGTTACTTTTAATGATACTCAGGGGGGCATTTATAGTATTAATCTTAGTGTAAATGATTCTGAAAATTTAATTGATTCACAACTTTTTTCTATTTCAGTTTATAGTGCTCCAAATATCAATTATCCTTTGTTAGGAGATAATTTTTCTTTGCAGGAAAATGTAACATCAAATTTAAATTTTACAATCAATCATAGTATGGAAGATAATTTAACATATCTTTTTTATATTAATGATATTTTGAAGAATTCTTCTGATTATTATGGAAATAACACAAATTTCACTTGGCAGTTTGCCCCAAATTTTACAGATGAAACTCATGGAGATTTTAAAAATTTAACTTTAGTTGTTTATCCTTCAACCTCTAGTTTGATCAATAAAACAGATATAAACACAACAATGAACTGGAATATTAATATTACTCATACAAATTCTCCTGTTTCTTTTAGTGGGTATATTGGAGACAGGCAAGCTTCTTATGATTCTTCAATTACAGTTAATTTAAGCAGTTATTTTGCAGATGTTGATTATGCTGATGCATATATTAATCAAACAGTTAATTTTAGTGTTGAAAGTGATTCTTTTCCATCTTATATCTCTGCAAGTGTTTCAGATTGGATATTAACTTTGTCTTCTTCAATTGCTGTAACTGAAATATTAAATATTACTGGAAATGATTCTTTTTCAGAAGCAACAAGCAATTCTTTTGAAGTTGAATTTACTACACCAACTGTTACAACAGTTACAACTCCTTCCACAGGGGGAGGGGGTGGAGGTTCTACTACTGAAGTGTATGTTTCATTAAAAATAATTGTTCCAGAACCAGCATCAGTTTATCAAAAAGATAGAATTGTTCTTCCAATTACCCTTTATAATAGCGGGAAAAAAATTCTTTCAGGAATTACTTTGTCCGGAAGCGTGGAAGGAGATAGCTCAATTATAAATGATGTTAAATTATCTTTTGAAGAAACTTATGTTTCTTCTCTTGGTATTGGGGAGAAAAAAGTAGTTAATTTAATTATGGATGTTAATACAGATGAAGTAGGTGCATTTGAAGTAACTCTTAATGCCAGTGTTGAAAATCCAGATTATGAAGATTGGGGGAAGATTTATTTCACGATTAAAGAGGGGGGGAGTGGTGTGCTCGGGAAATTATTATTTGTAGAAGAGTTTCTTGTAGATAATCCCGAGTGTGCTGAATTAACTGAAATTGTAAAAGAAGCAAGAGATTTTTTTGACAAAGGGGATTTTATTAATACTGTTTTAAAGATTAATCAGGCAATTGATGCATGCAAGCGTGCAATTTCTCAGCCAAATATGATGAGGGAGAGAGAAAATCTTGAAGAGAAGTTTTACAGGTATTTACTTATAATAACTATAATTGTTTTTTTCATAGGATTTACATATTATTCTTATAAAAGAATGAAATTAAAAAGAGGCTCTTTTGATAAAAATATAATTAAAAAACAATTAAACCAAGAAAAAATCAAACTTGTTTTTTTTATGCTTAGTGCAGGTGTAATTGGTTTGTTTTTTACAGGTAATATGATGATGACTGGGGATGTTGTGAGTGATGATAATTCAAATGGTTTGTTTAGTGCTTGGTTTTTTGTTATATTAATTTTTATTTTTTTGATTTTGTTTTTTTATAAAAAAAAGAGTTTGTGGAAAAAAATATGTGTTTCAATCAAAAAAATTTATCTTATGTTAAAATTAAAAAATCACAAAAATAAATTATATAAATTAATTAAAAATAAAATAAATTTTTGCCATAAAAAATCATATCATACTATTAATAATTTAATTGGAAGAAAAGTATATGCCGCTTCAGGAGATTATGTTGGCAAAGTGCAAAATGTTTATTTGAGGAAAAATAAAATAAATTCATTAAAAATTAAATTAAAATCCAGAGGGGGTTTTAAAAATAAATTTAAAAAACTGCAAGTTTTTTTTCAAAAATCAAAAATAAAAGGCATTTGCGTTAATTATAAACAAGTTAAAGATATTGGAAATATTGTAATTATTGAGGAAAAAGTGTTAAAATTTTTAAAAAATAAGGGGGAATTTGCAGTTTAAAAGAAATATTTAATAAAGGAGTGTTTATTATAATTTAATAAAAAAATATGTGTTGTAAATCATGAAAATGAAAAAGGGTGTGAATGTAAAAGAATGGGTGAAAGATGCTCTTAAAAAAGGGTATAGCAATATTGAAATTGTTAATTTGCTAAGGCAGAGTAATTATTCTGAAGAAGAGATAAAACAGGTGTTAGGAGTATGTGATACTCTTAGCAAAATTGATAAGTTGATTTTAAAAGAACCTGAAAAAATAGAGCATGAAAAAAAAGAAATTCTTGAATTGCAAACACCTGAATCTGAATTAAAAAAAGAAGCCAAAGAAATACCTGCCCATATCGAAGTAATTGAGATTGCAGCACTTATTTCAAAAATTAAAAAAGAAATGGCTAAGGTAGTTATTGGACAAGATAGGGTTATTGATGTAATTATTTGCGCTTTAATCTGCGATGGGCATGTTTTATTAGAAGGAATTCCCGGAATAGCAAAAACACTTATTATTAAAACACTTGCTGAAGTTTCTGGATGCTCTTCAAATAGAATTCAATTTACTGTGGATTTATTGCCTACAGATATTTTAGGAATAACAAGTTATAGCCCTAAAAAAGGTTTTGAAGTAATTAAAGGTCCTATTTTTGCTAATTTTATTATTGCAGATGAAATTAATAGAAGTCCTCCGAAATGTGTTTTAGGTGATACCCCAATTATTACTGAAAATGGGGAAATTTTTAATATAAAAGAAATCATAAAAACATATGGCAGTGGTGAAGTTTATAAAAAAAATAATGAATCCTGGATAGTTCCAAAAGAGAAACTAAAACTTCTTGCATTTGATGTTTCTGATTACAAGATTAAGCCAGAAGAAGTAAAATTTCTTTACAAACAAAAAACTTCTGAAAACTATTATGATGTGAAATTAAAGAGCGGAAGAAAAATAAAAACCTCAAAAATACATCCTTTTTTTACATTTAAAAATGGCAAGGTAAAAACAATTCAGGCAAATGAATTAAAAAATGGAGATTGCGTGCTTATCCCAAGACAACTTTCAATTTCCGGAAATAATAAGTTTACCTGTGATAAAAAATTTTTAGATAAATCTGAAAAAATAAATCAGGAGATAGCAAGAAGAAAAACACTTTATGCCAGAGTCCAAAATTATAAGAAGCGAGGCATTATTTATAAGAAAATAAAAGAGAGATTGCAAATTAATAATAAAACAGATGAAAATTTAATTAAAACATTTATGAGGGTAAAACCAGGTTATCTTAATTATTTTGGAAAAAAATATTTTTTCTCTGAATCAAAACAATTTGGGCAGATTCGCGGAATAAAAAAACCAGAATTTGTTACAAAAGACCTTGCAAGATTTATGGCAATATTAATAGCTGAAGCAAATGTGACAAAAAGCAGTTTTTATTTAACTATGAAAGGCAGGGAAATTCCAGAATTATTTATAAGACTTGTTAAATCTCTTTTTGACTTAAATGTTAATTTACTGTATGACAGGAAACGAAAACAATACAGGGTAGCTTTTCGCTCTGATGCTCTTGCTGATTTATTAAAAGCAGGAGGCTATAATCCTAATCTAAAAGCAGGTAATAAATATATTCCTAAATTTATATTATCCTCTACTGATGATGTTGTAAAAGAATTTTTAAAATTATATTATGATTGCGATGGGGGAGTTTCAAGAGATTGCATTAAAGTCACTACAAAAAGCAAAAACATTGCTAATTCTTTGTCTTATCTTTTGCTTAGAATGGGTTTTATAGCAAGAATAAATAAAGAACTTTTCAAGACAAAAATCAAAAACTATTCTTATAAAAGAAATTTTTATAATTTAAGGCTTTATGGAGCAGAGCTTTATGATTTTTATAAAAAAATAAACTTTTTCAGCGAAAGAAATACCAAAAAACTTGTAGGTTTAATAAAAACTATTAAGAGAAAAAATACTGACTTAATTCCTGAAATGCATCAGGCAATTAGAAATCTTAGAAAAAACAACAAGGTATCTCATAAACAATTTTATGATTTAGTTGGGATGCATGCCCATAATCTTGAAAATCCCAAGAATGCCCTGATGCATAGCCGTTATAGATTAGGGGAAATTGCAAAGATTTTTGGAAATAAAACTTTAGAGTCATCTTCTATAATAAAATTAATTAATGGGGATTTTTGTTGTGATTTTGTTAAGGAAAATAATCTGGTAAAGCCCAAAAAACCATACTGGCTTTATGATTTTTCAATGAAAAATAAACACTCTTTTGTTGCAGGTTTTGGGGGAATAATCTCACATAATACCCAGTCAGCTATGATTGAAGCTATGCAGGAAAAACAAGTAACAATTGGCAAAGAAACATTTAAACTTCCAATACCTTTTTTTGTTATGGCTAATAATAATCCTATTGAGACAGGTGGGGTTTATACCTTGCCTGAAGCACAGATTGACAGATTTCTTTTTAAGGTGCTTATTGATTATCCAAAAATGAATGAGGAAAAAATAATAATGGCTGAAAATATTACTCTTAAAAAATTTAAAGATTTTAATATAAAATCTGTTCTTTCTTCTAAAAAGATTCTTGATATGCAAAAAATTGCTAAAAGAATTTATCTTGATGATAAAATAAAAGATTATATTTTTAAAATAGTTGACAAGACAAGAAAAAAAGATTTTGAAAACGGGCAGTATATTGAATGGGGAGGTTCTCCAAGGGCAAGTATTGGTTTATTCATAGCATCTAAGGCATGGGCATTGATGAAAGGAAGAAATTATGTGATTCCAAAAGATGTTAAGGATATTGCTCATTATGTTTTAAGGCACAGAATTATTTTGAATTACAAGGCAAGAGCAGAAAAATTAGATTCAGATAAATTAATTGATGAAATTTTGGGAATGATTATTATTTAAAATGAACTCCGGAAAATTAAATGTTGATGTTGCAGGAAGTATTTCTGACTTGCAGTCTATGTTAAAAGAGTTTAGATTAAAACAGAAAATTTACAAACTTTTTTTTAGAGGAAAAGGATTAGAATTTGAAACTTATAGTGATTTTACTCAAGATGAGGATGCCAGCAGAATTGACTGGAAAGCAAGTTTAAGAGCACAAAAACTTTTAATTAAGCGATATAAAGAGGAAAGGGATTTGAAAATTATGTTTGTAATTGATGTTGGAGATAATATGATTTTTGGTTCAACAGAAAAAATCAAGTGCGAATTTATCACTGAACTGGTTGCAGCTTTTTCAATGGTGATGCTTAGTGAAAATGACCAGATTGGTTTTGTTTTGTTTAGTGATTCTATTAAGCATTTTGTTAAATATTCTGGAGGAGAAAAACAATTGCAAATTTTTGTAGACACTCTTTCACGTGGAGAGACTTATGGGGGATTAACAAATATTGATTATGCACTGGATTTTGCAATAAAAACTTTTGATAGTTCAGTTTCTGCTGTGGTGCTTGTTTCTGATTTTCTTAGAGTTTCTGAAGAAACTAAGAAAAAACTAAATCTTTTAGCTAACAAATTCGAAACAATAGTTATTAGGGTTAGAGACCCTTTAGATATAACTCTTCCAAATATTGATGGAGAAGTAATTTTAGAAGATGCTGAAACTCATGGACAGGTAATTGTTAATCCAAGCATTGCTAAAAAAAATTATGAAATTAATGCTTTGCAACAAGGAGCATTAGTTGAAGATATTTTCAAAAAAACAAATGTTGATTATCTGGATTTGATGACTGACAAATCTTTTGTAATTCCTCTTTCAATTTTTTTAAAGGAGAGGCTTGATAACTTTTAAAATGATGTTTTCTTTTTTGCGCCCGCAATATCTTTTTTTCTTATTTGCAATTCCTCTTTTGTTAATGGTTCATTTTTTTTCATTAAGCAACAGAAAAAAGATTGCTTTAAAATTTGCTAATTTTGATGCAATAGCAAGAATAAGGGGGATTGATTTTTTTTCAAAAAATTTTTTTGATCTGTTTTTAAGTTTATTTATTGCCTTTTTTTTAATAATGGCTATTTCTGGATTAAATGTGCATGTTTCTAAGGAAACAAGTTCATTTTCTTTTGTTCTTGCTATTGATAACTCTCAAAGTATGGATGCTGATGATTTTTTACCAAATAGATTATCTGCTTCAAAACAAACAGCAATTGATTTTGTTAATGAGCTTCCTTTTGGTGTCAGAATGGGTGTTATTTCATTTGCAGGCACATCGTATATAGAACAGGATTTAACTGAAGATAAGGAGATAGTTGTGGGAGCTATAAAACAGATTGAGCTTGGAAGTTTTGGAGGAACTAATTTATATGAAGCAATTATTACTTCTTCTAATTTGTTGAAAAAAGAAGATCATAAAGCAATTATTTTGCTGAGTGATGGGCAGATAAACATAGGAAGCATTGAGAACACCATTGATTATGCAAATATGAATGATATTATTATTCATTCTATTGCTATGGGAACTGAGGAAGGGGGTGTTGCTGGTTATGGGATTTCTAAAGTTGATGAAAGTTCATTAAAAAGTGTGGCATATTATACTGGAGGAAATTTTTTCAGGGCGCAAGATAAAGAATCACTTTCACAATCTTTTTCTGAAATTTTAAAGTTTACCACTAAAAGAGTTTCAATAGACCTTTCTAATTATTTAGTTATTTTCACCCTCATTCTTTTTGTTATTAAATTCCTTTTTTCTAATATGAGATACCCAAATATTCTGTAATAAATCTTTTATTGTTTTTTTGTTTTTATTTTCCTGAAGCATTTTTTCTTCTTTGGTCATGATTGGGTTATTTACTATAATTTTAATTAACTGGATTATTAATTTTTGATTGTCTTTTGCATCTGGCTCTTTGCCGGAATATAATATTTTAATCATCATATCACAAAGAACTGAAGCATCTATGTTATTTTTCTGATTAAAATAACCTTTAATTTCAGTATAATCTTTTGATTTACCAATTTTGAATGCTTCTTTAAAGAAATTTTTTGCAATATTATCAATCTTGTTTAAGGCAATTTTAGGGTCTTTTTTATTGATTTTTTTTATTTCTTTTATATAAAAAGCATTTCTTCTATTTTTTCTTATTACTATTTTTTGATAAAGATTTTTTTCCAGGGCTATTAATATAATTAATATTACAGATGCTATTGCTATCAGTACAATTAAAATATTTCCAATATTTTCTGTCACGCTCATTTTTAATATAACAAACAAATTTAGCAACTATAAAAATCTTGCTGATTATGAGTTTTTATGCAGGTAGAAAAATTTCCATGCCCGGAGAAACTACTCAATTGGGTTTATGGGTTTTTCATTAGAAGTTAAATATAAATAAGCAGGCAAGGCGGGTTTTTAGTTTCTATTTAGAGAATTTTAAACAAATCGTCTTGTGTAATTTTTGAGCTTTAAAAAACAGTTTTTAATTAATAAAAGTAATTTTAATCCAACTTAGCAAATTCAAGAATAAAGCATACAAACTTTTCATTGATAATTTGTGTACTTGATTTATAGATTTTAAAAGAGGCATTATCCCTTTGAAAGTGTATTTAAGAAAGTTAAATAATTTTCAAAATATATTTTTTATTTTATCTAAAAAATTCTTACCCACAAATTGTTTTGATGACTTTTTCAGTTCTTGGATCTTTCCAGGTTTCTAAATACTGGACTGCTGAACCAGTAGGAGTAATTTCAACTATTTTTTTATTTATACACGCAATTTTATAATCTTCACAATAGTTATTTTCATCACATATTGCTTTTGTATACATATGATTATCAGCAAAAGTGTTTGTTTTTAATTCTATTAAATAAGCTAAAGTGGATAGATTTATCAATAAAAAAATCAAACTTGCTACTAATATGCTGTTATTTTTCATGCATATATTATGCTAAAAAAGTATTTAAAACTTTCTATTATAACTACTCTTTAATGATAAATGGGAAGAATTATTGTTGTTAGTTTGAAAAAAATTCAGATAAGTATAGAAAAGTAATAAAAAAATAAAAATATGCTTTTTTATGAAATTTTGTTTTTTTCTCGACGATAAACTCCTTTTTTGAGTAGAAAAGTTTATAAAGGATTACCTCATTTTATTTTGAGAATCTATTGATTCTCAGTATCTTTTTAAGATACTTATTTTCCAATTATATAAATAAAATGATAGAATATGAGACATTCAGCATAAAAATATTAGAAGGTTTAAATCAAGGAAAATATAAATTAAAACTATTTGTTCAAGAATATATATTCTATAAAACAAGGAGAATTAAACATGGTTGATAATATATATGGCGCTGAATCTATAAAAGTCCTTGAAGGACTTGAAGGAGTGCAAAAACGTCCAAGTATGTATATAGGTTCTACAGGTAAAGATGGTTTACATCATTTGGTTTATGAAGCTGTGGATAATTCTGTTGATGAAGCTCTAGCGGGGCATTGTAAAATAATTAAAGTTTTCCTGAATAAAGATGGTTCTGCAAGTATTGAAGATGATGGAAGAGGTATTCCAGTGGACATTCATCCGACTTTTAAAATACCTGCTGTTCAGGTTGCTTTAACAAAATTACATGCAGGTGGAAAATTTGATAAAAAATCATATATGATTTCAGGAGGGCTTCATGGTGTTGGAATTTCTGTTGTAAATGCCTTATCTAAAAAATTAATTGTTGAAGTAAAAAGAGATGGAAAAATCTATCAGCAGGAATATGCAAAAGGGAAGGCAGTATCAAAATTAAAAGTTATTGGAAGCACAAATGGAAACACAGGGACTAAAGTTATTTTTTGGCCAGATAAGGAGATTTTTTCAACTGTTGAGTTTGATTCAAAGGTTTTAGAAACAAGATTCAGAGAGGTTGCTTTTTTAAATGCAGGTTTAAAAATAATTCTAAATGATGAGAAAACAGGAAAAAAACAAGAGTTTTTTTCTGGCGGGGGTTTAATGGAGTTTGTAAAATGGATAAATAGGTCTAAAGAGATTATGCATAAACCAATTTATTTTAAAAATAGTTCCAAAGATATGGTTGTAGAGATTGCCATTCAATATAATACAGGTTATCAGGAAAATATATTTGGTTTTGTAAATACTATTAATACTGTTGAGGGGGGGACTCATGTAGTCGGGTTTAAAACAGCTTTAACAAGAGTTATCAATGATTATATTAAGAAAAAAGGCATGTTAAAAAATGATTCTCTGATGGGCAATGATGTGAGAGAGGGAATAACCGCAATTGTTAGTGTTAAAATTCCTGATCCTCAATTTGAAGGGCAGACAAAGACAAAACTTGGGAATTCTGAAGTCAAGGGGTTTGTTGATTCAATTGTCACGCCTTCATTATCTGAATTTTTTGAGGAAAATCCTGCTGTTGCAAAAAAAATTGTTTCAAAAGCTTTGGAATCTGCTAAAGCAAGACTGGCTGCTAAAAGAGCAAAAGATTTAGTAAGAAGAAAAAATGTATTTTCACTTGGAGGGCTTCCAGGCAAACTTCATGATTGTTCAAAAAAGAAATCTGATGAAACAGAATTATATTTAGTAGAAGGAGAAAGTGCAGGGGGCTGTTTTTCTGGAGATACCCAGATTGCCTTATTAGATGGAAGAAATATTTCGTTTAAAGAATTAGTTGAAGAAGATAGAAATGGACAAATTAATTTTTGTTATACTATTAAAAAAGATGGAAGTATTGGAGTAGCTAAAATTGAGAATCCAAGAATAACTAAGAAAAATGTTGAAGTAATTAAAATTATTTTAGATAATGGCGAAGAGATAATTTGTACACCAGACCATAAATTTATGCTAAGAGATAGAAGTTATAAAGAAGCTAAAGATTTGACAAATAAAGATTCATTAATGCCTTTATATCGAAAATTATCTAAAATTGGTGGAAGAATTACAATTAATGGTTATGAGATGGTTTGGAGTCAGAATAAATGGATTTTTACACATCTTTTATCAGATAGATATAATTTAGATAAAAATATTTATGTAGAAAATCAAGGAAAGCATAAGCATCACATTGATTTTAATAAATTGAATAATAATCCTTGCAATATAATTAGGATGTCTAAGGAAAATCATTTGATTTTGCACACAGAAAATTTAGGTAAAACTCTTCATAGGGAAGATATTAAAGAAAAATGTAGGCAGATTAGAAAAACTCCAGAGTATAGAGAAAAAATGAATAATTGGGCAAGACAGCCAAAAGTAAATAAAATGTTGTCGGAGAGAGCTAAAAAACAATGGGAAGATGAAGAATATAAAAGATATATGGCTGATAAATATTTAAATTTTTATAATTCAAATGAAGAATATAGGCAAGAAAATAAAAAAAGATTGTATAGAGAGCAGAAAAAATATTGGGCAAATCCAAAAAATAGGAAAACAGCTTCTGAAAAAGTTTTTAACTTTTTTAAAGCAAATCCAGATGCTAAAGAATATTTATCTAATCTTGCAAAAGAACAATGGGATGATGAAACATTAATAATTTGGAGGAGACAAAGGACAAAAGAACAATGGACACCTGAATTTAGGAGAAAAAGAAAAAAAGCATATGATAAAACTTATTTTAAAAACACTATTGGTTTGATGAAGTCTATTCTTGAGAAACAAGGTAATTTATCCAATTTTGATGAAATTAGAATTGAAAGTAAAAATAAAAGTATGTTAAGTTTGGATACTTTTTGTTCAAGATTTTTTAATGATAATTATGGAAATATGTTGGAAGCTGTGAGAAATCATAACCATAAGATTAAAAAAATTGAAATATTAAATAAAAAAATAGATGTGTATGATTTAGAGGTTTTAGAAACACATAATTTTGCACTGGCTTCTGGGATTTTTGTTCATAATAGTGCCAAAAATGCTCGTAATAAGGAGATTCAGGCAATTTTGCCATTAAAAGGTAAAATTCTTAATGTTGAAAAATCAAGTCCTGCAAGAGCTCTTTCAAGCGAAGAGATAACCAATATGATTACTGCAATTGGCACTGGTGTGGGGGATCAGTTTAATGTTGATAAGCTTAGATATAATAAGGTAATTATAATGAGTGTTGATGGAAAGGAAACAACTTTTATTAAAAATTCTTCAGGAGAAATCCAGTTTATAAAGATAGGGGAATTTATTGATAAATGTAAAGATAATCAAATTAATTTTAATGATTATGAGGTTTTGTGTTTTGGAATAAGGAATAATAAAACTCAATTTAAAAAAATTAAATCAGTTATATCTCATCCAATTGAAGAGAATATGTTTGAAATTAAGACATCATATGGAAGGAGTGTTAGAGTTACTTCATCTCATAGTGTTTTTGTTTTTGAAAAAAATAGAATAAAATTAAAAAAGGGTAATGAAATAAAAAAAGGAGATCTTATTGTTGCACCGAAAAATTTATCTCTTTATAACAAGGGGGGAAATGAAAGTATTGATGTTTTAGAATTGTTGATGAAAAATGCAGGAGATATAAAGGATAAGATATATGTTCGTGGGAAAAGTGTTGAAGAATTATTAAAGAAAAAGATAATTGATAAATACGGAAAGAATCATAAATTAACTGAAAAAAGAGTTTTTATTCCAGAAGAAATTAGGAAGGTGCTGGCAAAAAGAAGAAAATTGAAAAAGTTTTCTCAATTATATCTTTGTAATAAAATTGGAATTAAGCAGCCTTGCGTGTATTATGACTGGGAAAAAGGAAAGAAAAATCCTTTGTTAAGTAATTTTAGAAAATATTTGGCAGTGTTAGATATCAGGGAAGAAGAGATATTGCCTTATATAAAAATTGAAAGTTCTATTTTGGAAAATTTGTGGGGCAATTATTATCATAATGCAGGGAGAAATAAAGTTAAAGATTATATTGAATTTTCGAAATTATCTTTTGAAGATATTAGAGAGTTGGGGGATGTTAGGATTTGTCCGCATCATTATGGAAGCAAAGGAATTAATAGATACATAAGAGTTGATAATAATTTAATGAAGTTAATTGGATTTTGGTTGGCTGAAGGGTCATGTTCAGAAAGGAATGGAATTAGAATTTCAATTGGAAATAATAATGTGAATTTAGTTAATGAATTAAATAAGTGTTTTTACAATGTATTTGGAATTAGTCCAAGATTATCTAAAGCAGTTGAGAGGTGTTCTGAATTGAAGTTAGTTAATCGAATAGCATCATTAGTGTGGAAGTCGTTTTTTGGATTTATAAAATTTAGGTCAAATAATAAAAAATTTCCAGATATTATTTTTAATGTATCTAAAGAGATGCAGTTAAATTTTTTGAGAATGTATTTTCTTGGGGATGGGACAATTTCTAAATCCAATATATCCTTTACAACTACTTCAAGAGAGATGGCTAATCAGTTATCTTATTTGTTATCCTCTTTTGGGATAGTAAGTAGCATAAGTGAAAAAGAGCCAAGAGAAAATGAAAAAATTAAGTCAAGGCATGCAGCTTATACTTTGTCTGTGAATGCAAGGGAAGATTTAATAAAGTTAAAGAAAGTTTGGAAAAGCCATAAAAATGCTAATCATCTGGAAAAAAAGATTAATTCAAAATTTAAATCTATTAATAAAATGTACAAGAATATTTCAAATGATTTGATAGCTTTAGAGGTAAGATCAATAAAAGAAGTTAAATCGAGCAGTAATTTTGTTTATGATTTTTCTGTTGAAGGTGATGAGAATTTTATTGCAGGATTTGGGGGTCTTTGTTGCCATAATACCGACGCTGATGTTGATGGAGAACATATTAAGACACTTCTTTTAACATTCTTTTTTAGATTTATGCCAGAATTAATTAAAAATGGAAACATCTATGTGGCTCTTCCTCCTTTGTATAGGGTAAGAAAAAGAAAAGACCATTATGTTTATTCAGATAAAGAATTAAAAAAAATAACAGATAAATTAGGTGCAGTAAATGTTACTCGGTTTAAGGGTTTGGGTGAGATGAGTGCAAATCAGTTATGGGATACAACTATGAATCCTAAAACAAGAAAAATTAAAAAGATATTTATCAGAGATGCTATAGAGGCTGACCAGGTATTTTCAATGCTTATGGGAGACGATGTTCAAGCAAGAAAACAATTTATTCAAGAAAACGCAAAGGAGGCTGCGCTGGATGTTTAAACATCCAGACTGATTAAAATGAAAATATTTATTGGACAGGCAGTAACAGGGGAAGATATTAATAAGTTAAGAGAGGAGAGTAAAAAAATAGTTAAAATACTTGAAGAAACAGGCAATGATCGTTATTGCACAGTTTTAAAAGGAGATGAATGGGAAAAAAATCTTTTACTGGGAGATAAATTAAAACATGCTTTTAATGAAGTTGATAAAAATGATTGTTTTTTAGCAATTGTAAGGTCAGAAAAAAGAAGTGAGGGCATGTTGATGGAAATTGGATATGCGATTTCAAAAAATAAGAAATTAATTTTAGCTATAAATGAGAGTGTTCAAAATACTTATCTTCGGGAAATGGCAAACAAAGTTATTGAATTTAAAACTCCTGATGAATTAAATGAAAAATTAAAGGATATTTAAAATGAAAATAATAATTTGTGGAAGCATGTCGTGTGCAAGAGAAATGATTGAATTTAAGAAAAAATTAGAAAATTTGGGGCATGTGGTTAAAATTCCAGAAGATGCTGAAAAACATCTTAATGGAAAAATAACAGAACAAGATAAATGGGAAAAATTAGAATTTAATGTGTTTAAAAATTATTTTCAAGAAATAAAAAAAAGTGATGCGATTCTAATTATAAATAAAGAAAAAAATAAGCTAATTAATTATATTGGGGGAAATACATTAATAGAAATGGCTTTTGCTCATGTTTTAGATAAAAAAATATTTTTATTAAATCCTATACCTTTACTGAGTTATACAAATGAAATAGAAGCAATGAATCCAATAATTTTAAATGGGGATTTGAACAATATTTAAAATGACAAAGAAAAAAACAAAATTATCAACACCTGCATGGATCTTAGAAGGTTATGATTCTCCTGAAGAATATAATAACTCTAAAGGAATTTCTAAAAAAAAGAAAACAGAAGGCAAGACATTTAAAATTCGTGCATGTCCAAAATGTGAAAATGATGAAATTAAAGTTGTTTTAGGAAAAGAAGAAGGCAAGGGCACAGGAGATTGGGAGTGTAAAAAATGCGGATGGATTGGACAAGATATTATTAGGAAAGAACTTAGTGAAGATGAAATGATGAAGTATTTGGATGATAAAGGGGAGGAAGTGGCATGATGAAGGAAGATAAAATGAAATTAAAATCAAATATAAAATTACAGGAGGTAATAAAAAATGAGTGAAGAAAATTTAGATATAGATAACCAAGAAGTTGAACAAGATATAGAAGTTACTGAAATTGCCTTAAATGAGCTTGAAATAGAAGAGTGGATAACAAAGCTTCAGTTACTTAGAGAATCAAAAGGTCAGGTTTACCTTGAAATTGATGATGAAACAGAATTACTTATTAATTACGATTCAGAGGAGGAATAAATGGAGAAAAAAAATATTAAAAATCAAATAAAATATTGTTATATCTCTTGTAATAATTGGGAATTTAAAGAAGATGTTCCAGGATGCAGGACATATAACCCTGGATATTGCACTAAATATGAAAAACTTGCAGTAAAATCAATGATTTGTTATGATAGTCAGGAGAAGAATAAATGACAAAATTCAATATAGAAGCTGTAATTGAAAATATAAAGCATTATTTTAAAGTGCACAACTCTAATTTAGTTGAGATTTCATTTGAGAGAAAGGATTCTGGAGTTGGAGTTCCTGAATTAAATCAGTTATTTCAAAGAGCTAAAGAATTAAATTATGAAATGTTTGTTAAAACACAACTTCCTTTAAGAGCCATGAATGAGCCTGTATATGGGATGGGTAATGAAGAGAATGTTGTTTATTATTTAACTTTTAGAAAGGGGGATAATAAATGACACCAATAAAAGAAGATATAGGTGAGTTAAGAGAATCTGAAAAAGGAGTATTTGATGCAGAAATCTCCAGAGAAATGAAAAAATCCTACTTAGATTATGCTATGAGTGTTATTGTTTCTCGCGCTATTCCTGCGATTGAAGATGGTTTAAAACCTGTGCAGAGAAGAATTTTATATGCTATGAATTTAATGGGTTTAAAGCCAAATACTCAGACAAAAAAAAGTGCAAGAATTGTTGGGGATACTATGGGAAAATTCCATCCACATGGAGATACAGCTGTTTATGATGCAATGGTGAGGATGGCTCAGAATTTTTCATTAAGATATCCTTTGGTTTATGGGCAGGGAAATTTTGGCAGCGTCGACGGGGATGTTCAAGCTGCCATGCGTTATACAGAAGCAAAATTAATGCCAATCTCAATGGAAGTATTGCAGGATATTGATAAGGAAACAGTAAATTTTGTTCCTAATTATGATAATTCTTTAAAAGAACCAGAATTACTTCCTGGAAAACTTCCCACTTTAATGTTAAATGGTGCCACTGGAATTGCTGTTGGAATGGCTACAAATATTCCCCCGCATAATTTGACAGAAGTTTGTGATGCAATTATTGCTTATATTAAAAAACCAAATATAACAATTGAGGAATTATGTGAGATTATTACTGGTCCTGATTTTCCTACTGGAGGCATGGTGCAGGGAGATATGCTTGAATTATATAAAACAGGAAGAGGAAGAATGATAATGCGGGGAAAAACAAGTATTGAAATAATTAAATCAAAAGAAGCAATTGTTATTACAGAAATTCCTTATATGCTGAATAAAACAACCCTTGTTACACAAATTGCTAATCTGGTTCAAAATAAAAAAATTAATGGAATTCATGATTTAAGAGATGAATCTTCAAAAGGAAAAATAAGAATTGTGCTTGAATTAAAAAAACAAATTAGTTCTAAATTTGTAACTAATTCTTTGTATAAATACACCCGGCTTCAGGATTCGTTTAATGTGAATTTTCTCGCATTAGTCGGAGGGCAACCAAAAATTATGAATTTAATGAATGTTGTTGAAGAATACACCAAATATCGTAAAAAAGTTGTTATAAGCAGGACAAACTATGAATTAAAAAAAGCAAAAGATAGGTTAGAAATTGTTGAAGGGCTTGTAATTGCTTTAAAGAATATTGATGAGATAATTTCTTTAATTAAAAAATCTAAGAATAATTCAGAAGCTTCGGATTCTCTTATGCACAAATTCAAGTTTACAAAAAAACAGGCACAAGCTATTTTGGAGACAAAACTTCAGCAACTGACTTCATTAGAGCAAAATAAATTAAAAGATGAATATGCTGATTTAAACCAAAAAATTGTTGAGCTTGAAAAAATTCTAGGGGATATTGGGGAAGTTTTAAAAATTATTATTAAAGAAGTAACTGATATAAAAAATAAATATGGGGATAATAGAAGAACAACTGTTTTAAAAAGAATTTCTGAAATTTCTGAAAAAGATTTGGTTGAAAAAGGGGATGTGATTGTTTCAATAACTGAAAAAGGCTATTGCAAAAGAATGGATATTCAAACTTATCGGGAACAGAAAAGAGGCGGAAAAGGAGTAATTGGAAGCAATCTTGCAACAGGGGATTTTGCAAAACAGCTTATTAGTTGTTCAACTCATGATTATTTAATGTGTTTTACAACAAGAGGAAGAGTATTGTGGCTGAAAGCTTATGATGTTCCAAGTGCAGAAAGATACAGCAAGGGAAAAGCAATTATCAATCTTCTTGATTTGAAAAATGAAAGCATTACAAATGTTATTTCTGTAAAAAATTTTGAAGATGATTTATTCATGGCTACAAAAAAAGGAATTGTCAAAAGAATTACTTTAAAGAATTTTTCAAAACCAAGAGCTTCAGGTGTTAAAGCAATTAATTTGCCTGCAGATAATTCTGATGTTTTAATTGGAGTTGAATTAGTTAAAAAAGGACAGGAAATTTCTCTTGCTACAAAAAAAGGAAAAGCAATAAGGTTTAATGCAGATGCTGTAAGGTCAATGGGAAGGGCAAGTTATGGTGTTAATGGAATAAAAATGGATAAAGATGATGAAGTAGTTAGCTTGGAAATTTTAAATACTCAGGCACTTTTGACAATCACAAAAAAAGGATATGGCAAAAGAACTGCTGTTGCTGATTATAGAAAAACAGCAAGGGCAGGAAAAGGTGTTATTAATTTAAAAATTTCAGAAAAAACAGGAGAAGTTGTCAGGGCGATTTCTGTTAATGATGATGATAGCATTATAATCACAACTGCCAAGGGTATTATCATAAGAACAAGTTTGAAAAATATAAGGGTGATGGGAAGAGTTGCACAAGGTGTCAGGATTGTCAAGCTCCAGCAAGGGGATTCTGTAACAGACTTGATTAAGGTTCAGGATGGCAATGGGGTTGAAGAGGTTTAGAATAGAGCTAGGAAAATAATTAATCTAATTTAGAGCATTGAAAACAATATCTATTAAAAACTTTTTTTTATTAACAATGTTTCTTTTTATATTTCCCTTTTCTATGTATATAAAGGTGATTTACAGGGAGAGTTTTCTGTTTTATTTAATAACTAAAAATGGGGCAGGAGGGAGTCGAACCCCCAAATAGTGGTTTCTACGAACAAAATCGCTGGAGCCACTCAGTTTGCCATTAGCCTACTGTCCCGTCAATTAATTTTGGAATTTTTTTTAATTCTTCTTTTTCCAGTATAAATATCTTATTTTTGTTTATTAAAAACTTATCTTTTTTAGGTTTTTTGTGGCAAATTAAGAAACCTAAAGTACATCGACAATCTTCTAAATATCTATTTAATTGCTTTATTTGGGACATGGATATGTCTTTATTTTGGTAATCTTTAATTTCTATTACAACTTTTTTATTTTTTCTTTCAAGAATAATGTCTGCAAAACCCCTTTTTGTTTTAACTAATCTATTAACTTTTCCATATCCAGAAAGTTTTATTGCTATTTCTTTTTCAAAAATTTTGGCTCTGTCTCTAATATTCTTTATACCAATGCCATATAATTTTAATCTTTCAAAAGGAAATTCAATTTTAGCATTATTATATGCTTCAAAGATACCTTTATTGAATAAATCTTGAACATGGGTTTTGCAGTTTTGATTTATTTCTCTTTGAGTTGATAATGGATTTTCCTTAATAAATTTTATAATTTCTTGTTTCTTTTTTAATTTCCATTTTTTATGACCTTTTATCTTTTTAATTCCTGCTTTTTTGTAAATTTCATTTATATTTTTAAAAAGACTATAAGGTTGTGTTTTCGTTTGAGAAATTATTTCTGCTATACTTAATAGTGGATTTTTTCTCATTATTTCAATTATTTGCTTTCTTTTTTCTTCTTTAATTCTGTTATCGATTTCTCTTGGATATTGAACTCCAGAAGCCTCAAATGCTTCTTTTGTATTTTTAAAGATAGTTTGAAAATTTATTTTAGTATCTTTTTTAATAGTATGTCCACCAACTTTTGGATTTTTTTTAATATAATTAATTATAATTATTTTTTTCTCTTTTTTTGTTTTTATATCAAAATTTCTTGGAGGTTTGATTTTTGCTTCTTTGAATGCTTCTTTTAAACTTGTAAATATCCTTTCCGGATGTAATTTAGTTTTTAGCCGAATATCTTTGTATGTTGTTTTTGGATTTTTTTTAAGAAATTCAATGATAATTTTCCTTTTTTCTTGTAAGGTGTATTTTTTTCTTTTCATTAAATTAACAAAACTACGGTTATATTTAAATGTTTTTATTAACCTATGCACCCTTGTCTATTCAAGAAATATTGATTTTTAACTTTATCTATGTTGATTATTTTATTTTTTTTATCTCCTCTATTTCTTCTCCTGAAATAGAGCATCCCTTGAATTTTACTGCATATAATAAGGCATCAAGCACCATACCATTTTTAAGTTCAACAAGGCCTTTTTTATATGCCACATAAACTAATTCAGAAGATCTTATAAAATTAAATCCCTGAAATATTTTATAATTTTCTTTGTTTGCTATTATTTGAGTATGTAATTTTTTCTTTAATAATTTATGCAAATTGTCTGGTTTTTCTCCGAGCATTCTTGTTGTCCTTTCATCCACTGCAATAGCATTATTTATTTTTTTTTCAGATAATATTTTACTTAATGCAAGGCACGAGGATTCTCCTAAATCAATAAGGTGAATTTCTTTTTCATTTGCAGAAAAAATAACATTTGCAAGGTTCATTATTTCCTGTGATTTTTTTGTAATGTCCTCCTCATTTATTTGCAATGATAAAGGTAATTCTAAAATTCCTGCATCTAATAATTGCTTTAGTTTCAGTGCTTCAAGTTCAAATCTTTTTATTGTAATTGGCTTGTCAATTATCTCTTTTTTTACTTCTTTTGTTATTATAAATTTGCCTTTGAAAATTTCTTTTAATTTTTTTAATTCTGGAAGCAATCCATTCATGGCCAGGCTTATCAGAGTGCTTGCATCAAAGATTATTGCTTTTTGTGTTTGGGTCATTTTTTCAATTTACAAATATATGCAATTCCTATTTTTTTAATTTCAATTATTTTTAAATTAGTTTTATTGAAAATTTTTTTTAATTCATTTTTGGAAAATTGTTCTGAAATATAGTCTAACATTTTTTCACTTTTATCAAATATAACTTTTCCATTGTTTATTTTTTTTATTTTTACTTTGTGTTTTTTATAAACTTTCATTCTTTCTTTTAATGCATCTTCGGAAAAAACACTAATTATGATAAACCCCTTATCTTTTAGAACTCTGTTCATTTCTTTTAATACAATATATTTTTTATTTCCAAAATTAGCAAATGTAGTCATACAGATAACAAAATCAAAAGATTTATTTTTAAAAGGCAATTTATGAGCATCGGCTTTTAAAATTTTAATTTTTGGGAAATCTTTAAAATTTTTTTTGGCATCATTGACAGCTTTTTTATCATAATCAATTCCAGTAATATTTTTTGTTAGCGGAAGTATATCTTTTAAACTTCTTCCTTCCCCACAGCCAACTTCTAAAACTTTTGAATTTTTTGTAATGTTTTTTTGTAAATATTTTTTTTCTTTTTCAAACCATTTCTTATAAGAGTTTGGGGGGTTTTTCAATATTTTTTCCCAATATTCTATATTCTTCATCCAAACATCTCCAATGCAAATTTAATTCTTGATTTAGTGTCCCGAGTTATTCCTAAATTTACATCTGAAATTCCTGTTTGTCCGGCATAACTTGCAAGTTCCCACATTGTAATTCCCAGGAGTTTAGCTGTTTTTTCCAGAGAAATACCATGTTCATAAATTCTTGAAGCTTTGTTGATGCTGGCTTTTCTAAAAACATCCTGGATATATATTTTTAATTTTCCTGATAATTTATTTACAGTATTTCTTATTAATTCTAAATTTTCCTTGAATCTTTTTTCATCATTTTTTTTAAGAGAGTCAATTGAGCCATCTATTGCAGAAATAATTCTTTTATAAAAAGAATCCCATCCAGCATATCCCTGATACATTTTTCTTTCAATAATCTTGCTTAATGAATAAATTATAACTGCAACAGTAATATTATCTGGGTCCTGAGAGGTAGAGGCTGTATGAATTGTCTGGTTGCTTAATTCTTTTAATTTAATATTGTCATTTTTTTTAATGGCTGTTTTTGTTTCCTGAAAAATCCTTAAAATATTGCTCACTTCTTTCATATTAGATTATATGCAATATGGTTAATAAATGTTAAGTTTTTATATACTCTTTATTTTATTTATTCATGGAAAAAGTAGCAACTCATGATGGAAATTTTCATGCAGATGATGTTTTTGGAGTGGCCATCCTAAAATTAATTTATCCTAAGATTAAGATTATGAGAACAAGAGATATTGAAAAGATTGCTAAAGCAGATATTAGGGTGGATGTTGGAAGAAAATATAATCCAAAAACAAATGATTTTGACCATCATCAAAAAGAGTTTAATAATAAAAGAAAGAATGGTATACCCTATGCTTCTGCAGGGCTAGTCTGGAAACATTTTGGAAAGCAACTTGTGAATTCAGAAAAAGATTTTAATTATATTGACGAATCAATAATTCAACCATTAGATGCAGTGGATAATGGAATTCAAATATGCTTAAAAAACATTATAGATAATTATAGTGTTGGAAATGTTATAAATTCTTTTAGACCAAATTGGCGAAAAAAGAATATGAATTATGACAAAGAATTTGTAAGAGCAGTTTTATTTGCAACAAATTTATTAAAAAGAGAAATTGAATTTGCTAAAAGTTTAAGAAAAGCAAGAGAAATTATAAAAACTGCACTATTAAATTCAAATAAAGAATATCTTGTTCTAGATTATTTTGTTCCTTGGGAAGGTTTAATAGAAGAATTATCTAATATTAAATTTGTGATTTGTTCTTATATAAATGGGGAATGGTGTGCTGAAGCAGTTCCAATTAAAAGCGGAAGTTTTGAAAGTAAAAAACTTTTTCCAAAAAAGTGGGCAGATAAAATAGAACATAAATTAGCAAAAATTACTGGAGTGGAAGATGCAATTTTTTGCCATAAACATAGATTTTGTGCAGTGGCAAAATCAAAAGAAGGGGCAATAAAATTAGTTGAATTAGCCTTAAAAGAAAAATGAAAAAAGTAATATTAGATACAAGTTTTATAATTAGCTGTGTAAAAAACAAAATTGATTTTGTTGAAAAAATAATGCTAATGGGCTTAAAAATTTTAATTCCTATCCAGGTTTTAGAAGAATTACAAAAAGTTTCTGTTTCAGATAAAAAATATTATGTTAAGGATAGTTCTAAACTGGCTTTGAAGATAATCAGTAAAAATAAATTTGAAAATATTGATTTGGGCAAGGGACATGTTGATAAAAAATTAAGAAATTATCTAGAAAAAGAGAAAAATATTATTTTGGCTAGTTTAGATAATGAATTAAAAAAGAGTGTGAAAAACAAAAAAATGATTATTCGTGGCAAAAAAGAATTAGAAATCAGATAAAGCACCTTCCGGAAAACTTTAAAAACCAATTTTTACTCTATTTTTCATTGAAAATGTTCTATTTAACTGAAGTTGAAGATTATGTAAGAGTAGACCCAAAGTTATTTGGTTTACCTACTCAAGAGGCTGTGGAAAATCAGCTTAAAGAAACTTATGCAGATTATTATGATAAAGAACTTGGACAAGTTGTGGCAATTGTGAGTGTTTTAGAAGTTGGTGAAGGCGTTATTATTCCAGGAGATGGCGCAGCTTATTATATTTCAAAATTTAAATTACTTGTCTGGAAGCCTGAATTGCAAGAATTAACTTGTGGGATTGTTTCTGAGATTACCAGTTTTGGAGCATTTATTGACATGGGGGTTTTAAAAGGCATGATTCATATAAGCCAGACAATGGACGATTATGTTAGCTTTAGTAAGACAAATTCATTACTTGGAAAGACAAGCAAGAGAAATTTAAAAAAAGGAGATTTATGTCTTGCTCGAATTGTGGCAATCAGCCATAAAGGGGATGACCCTAAAATTGGGCTGACAATGAGACAGCCTGGTTTAGGCAAATTAGACTGGATTAAAGAAGACCAGGCAAAAAAGCAAAAACAAGAGCAAAAAGCTGTAAAAGCAGAAGAAAAAGTAGTTAAAGTTAAAGAAGGAAAAAAGAAATAAAATGGATAAATATTTAATAACAAAATTAAGTGGGGCAAAGATGGTTTTTCTTGGAGCGGGTGGAAGATTTATTAATGAAATAAGCGGATTAATCTCAGGGGAAATTTCTACTACTTATCAGACAAATAATCTTCCAAATGGTTATATTCAAAAAGGATTAGGACATGTTTTTGAGAATAGGGAAATGATTAATAAAGGAAGAATGAAAATTAATGAAGCAAGAGTTTTATCAAAGAATTTAGCTCAAGTAATCAAGGGAGTACCTATCTAAAATGGCAAAACCAAAAGCATGCAAGATTTGCAATAAAATTTATGATGAGGGAAGCAAATGCCCTAAATGCGATTCTAAAGAATTTACAGAAGGATTTAAGGGAAGAATAGTTGTTATAAATCATGAAAAATCTGAAATTGCTAAAAAATTAAATATTAAAAATAATGGCAATTTTGCAATTAAAACAAGATAAAATGCCTGAATTACAAATTCTTAAAGAAGTTGAAAATCCTTTGTTTGAAAGGAAAGAAATTCAATTGAGCTTAGAAGCTGAAGTTATCCCAAGCCGTATAGAAGTAAGACTAATGGTTGCAGGAAAATTTTCTATTTCTCCTCATGCTATTAAAATAAAAAAAATAACAGGACAGTTTGGCTCAAATGTTTTTTTAATTGATGTTAATCTTTACCCTTCACAAGAAAAAAAAGATGCTGTTGAATTTAAAACTAAAAAGGAAAAAGTAGTAGAGGCTGAACTTGCAAAGAAAAAACAAGAAGAAAAAAAAGCAAAAATAAAAGAAAAAGAATTAGTAGAAAAACCTGTAGAAGAAGTAAAACCAGAGCTTAAATTAGAAGAGGAAAAACAAGAACCCAAAACAGAAGAGGTAAAGAAAGAAAAAGTTGACACCACAGGCGTACCCCAAGGAGGTGCGAGTACCTCTTCGAGGCCCCGAGAGCAAGGAACGCTCTACAAGGGGCAAGAATCTAAATCTGAGGATAAAAAGGAAGTTTAAACATGGCAAAGAAAAAAACAGTAAAAAAAGGTAAAAAACCTCATAAAAACAAACCTACTAGTAAAAAATATACTAAGTATAAAATTGAAGGGGATAAAATTACTAGGGCTAAAACTTGTCCAAGATGTGGGCCAGGAATATTTTTAATGGATTCTCAAGGAAGAACTTATTGCGGAAAATGCCACTACAGCGAGTTTGAAAGCAAAAAGAGTGAAGAAGTTAAAATAGAATAAGTTTTAATTATTCTTCATTTGATTCATCAAAATCTTCATTTGATTCATCAAAATACTTTTTGATATTTCTTTTTTTATAAGAATCCATGAATGAATCTCCCATAACAATTCCGTTTTCCATGATATTTAAAAGGCTTTTTACTATATAAATTTAATGATTGGATTTATTTTCTGTAGTATCCCGATATTAATTCGTTTTTTATTTCTTTGTTTATTCTTAGTCATTTTATTCAAACCTCTTTAAAAAAGCACCCAAAATTGAGCTTGGTCTCAATTTGTTCCAAATTGCTTCATTTGGAGTTATTCCTTCAA
>JAHIHG010000095.1 GCA_018898425.1 Nanobdellota archaeon
TAATATTTGAAAAAACTATAACTAAATTTGGCAATGGAGCAAAAATAGATGCTCCAAAAGAATTTTTAGGAAGAAAAGTCTATGTGATTCTTAGAAAATAATTTTTTACACATAGCCTAACTTTTAGCAAAATATTTAAATGTTAATTAACTAGATAAAATATGGAAATGATAAGCATCTCAAAAGCAAAATATGAGGAAATGGTCAGACAAATACGACTTTTAAAAGAAATAGAAAAAATAGATATTAACTTAGTTAGGCAATTTAAGAATAGTTTGGATGATGTTAAAGCAGGCAGAATTTTAAGAGTAGCTTGATTATTTCTTAAATAAATTTTCCATATATTTTTTATATTCAGAAAGATAATAAATGATGTGGTTGATGGTTTTTTGTTGAGTTTTCTTTCCTCCAATAGCAACAACAAGCACAGCAGATAAATTTTCGTAAATCAAATAATACAATCTTTTTTCTTTTATTCTTTTCTCACGGAAAAATTTATATTTCAAGGAATCACCAACATAAGGATTTTCTTTAAGCTGTAAAAAGATTTTTGTTATTTTAGTTTGTGTTTGCTGAGAAAGTTTTGATAACTCTTTTTTTAAATTTTCAGTTGCAAAAACTGCATAAACCATGATTGAAATAATTAATCTAAATATAAAAAGTTTTCTTAAAGTCTGAGAAGTATAAATGAATGTAGTGTGCTGAGGTGGTGGTTTGAATTATATTTTTTTTAATTTATTTATCTAAATTATCTAAAAAAGGTTTTAATTGTTTTTGATAATATTTATCTAAATCATCAATATTTCTTCTAACTTTTACTAGGGATTTATTCATTAATATTCTATATTTTTCTATTTGAGTTGGAGTTAAATAAGCACTATTTATTTTTTTTAAATCAATTAAGTCTTTGTTAACATAATTATAAAATCTTTGATATGCATCATACATTTTTCTTATCTGGGTTTCTGCATCTTTTTCAGTTTGATTTATTAGACTTGATATGTTTTTGTGGCTCATTTTATAATTAACCTGAATATTTATTTTGTTTTTCTGGACTTCTAACTTCATGATATCTTCGTCTTTCTTGAATGCAATTTGTTTGCATCATTCCTAGAAATAATTTTTTATTGCAAGTCATTTGATAAATGGGGGCAGTATAATGCGGACAATCAATTTTTTTTACTATGCCTGTTTCTTCATTTTTTATTACAAAAATAGTATGTTTTGTTCTGTCACAAGTTATTAGATATTCTTTTTCACTCATTTCAATCCAATCCTCCATAACCTTGAGGCATGCCTCCCATGCCAGTCATGCCACCACTCTTACCAGAGCTAGCAATCACATCATCTATTCTCAATATCATTATGGCAACTTCTGTTGAAGAGCTTATTGCCTGACTTTTGATTTTCCAGGGTTCAATGATTTTAGCTTCCAGTGTGTTTTCTATTTTATTATTTATTAAATTAATTCCTGCATATTTTTCTCCTGCATCATGCCTTGATTTTAATTCTGTCAAGACATCAATAGGGTCTATTCCTGCATTTTCTGCCAGAGTTATAGGGATAAATTCCAATGCACATGCAAATTCCTCAACAGCTAATTGTTCTCTTCCGCTTAAAGATTGTCCAAAGTGCCTTAATCTTCTTGCTAGTTCAATTTCTATAGCCCCTCCCCCAGGAACTACTAAGCCTGTTTTTAATGATGAAGCAACATCTCCAAGCCCGTCTTTTAAGGCTCTTTCTGTTTCATCTATAACATGTTCTGTTCCACCATGAATCAAGATTGTTATTGCTTTTGGATTCTGGCATCCTTTTATGTATGTAAAAATTTCTTCTCCTTGTTTTACTTCTTCAACTATTTGGGCATGCCCTAATTCCAGTGAATTAAGCTCGTTTAAATTGCTTACAATTTTTCCTGCTGTTGCTTTTGATATTTTTTTCAAGTCACTATTTGAAACTCTTCTGCATGCATAAATTCTTTCTTTAGATAATAGGTATTGTGCAAAATCATCAATTCCTTTTTGGCAAAAAATAACATTTGCTCCAGATATTTTTATTTTTTCAATCATTTTTCTGATTTCTTTATCTTCCTGGTCAATAAAACTTTGTAATTGTTCTGGGGAGGATATTGAAATTTTTGTATCTATTTCAGGGCTTTTTAATTCAAGGGGAAAATCAATAAGAGCTATTTTAGCATTTTCAACAATTTCTGGCATGTCTGCTGAAACTTTTTCCTTGTCTAAAACAATGCCTGAAATTAATTCTGTGTCTTCAGTCGCATTTCCCTTTATTTTTTCTATTTGAATGTCTTTTAAATCAATTTTTCCATTATCCATTATTTGCTTGACTGCTTTTACAATTATTTCTGCGAATTTTTCCTTTGAACCTTCTGCCCCTTTTCCAGTCATTGCAGTCATTGCAATTTGTTTTAAAATATCTTCATTTTCAGGGGTGATTTTTAATGAAATTTCTTTTAATATTTCCTGACATTTTTCTGCTGCAAGCCTGTATCCTTTTGTAATTACAGTTGGATGTATTTTTTTATCTAAAAGTTTTTCAGCATTTTCCAGTAATTTTCCAGCAATCATTACTGCAGTTGTTGTTCCGTCTCCAACTTCTTTTTCCTGGGTTTTTGCTATTTCAACCATCATTTTGGCAGCAGGATGTTCAATCTGCATCTCATTTAAAATTGTAACCCCATCATTTGTCACAATTATATCATTTGTAGGAGAAACAAGCATTTTATCCATTCCTTTTGGACCAAGTGTGGTTTTTACTATTTCTGCCACCATTTTTGCAGCTAAAATATTATTTCTTTGTGCATCTTTTCCCATGATTCTTTGAATATCTTCAGGCATTAGAATTACTGGTTTTTCTGGCATATTATTATCCTTTTATTTGCTTATTTAAAGATTATTGTCTTATAGAAAATACAAAAATGCTTGGATAATATTTATAAGTATAAAACTTCTTATATTGGCATGAAAAAGATATTTGTTTCAGATATTATGACAAGAGAGCCTGTGACTATTGAACCTAATGCAGATTTGCTGGAATGTGCGAGAAAAATGGTTAGAAAAAATGTTGGTAGCTTGCTTATTGTGAGCAAAAAAAGATTAGTGGGTTTTATTTCTCAGCGCGATATTTTATGGGCTTTAATTAAAAAATCAAAAGAAGATTTGTCTAAAATCAAGGCAATTAATATTTCTCCTAAAAAAATTGCAAAAATAAGTCCTGACCGGACTATTGAAGAGGCTTTGGATAAAATGAAACAGGTGAAATTTGAAAGACTTCCTGTTATTCATGATGGGGAGCTTGTCGGAATGATAACTATCAGGGATATTTTGAATTTTAAACCAGAATTTTATCCTGAGCTTGAAGAATTTGCAAAAATAAAAGAAGAAGCAAGAAAAATAAAAAGAGTTCAGGCTACAAAGATAGTTAGTGAAGGAGTTTGCGAGGAATGCGGAAATAGGGATTTTTTATTGAGATTTAATGGCATGCTTATTTGCGAGTCTTGCAAAAATTCCATGTAATTTTAAAAGATGAAAAAGAGGTATGGAAAATCTATTTCAAGAGAGGGTTCTTTAATTGGTTTTCAAGCATGGAATCTTGGTGAAACTATTGAATTAAAAAATTGGCTTGAATGGGGTTTTGAAAGGCATTATTTTGTAAATAAAAATGGGGTAATTAATTTATTTGTGGAATTACAACAAGGTGAAGATTATTATGACATAGTTGAGAAAAAACTTAATGAAAAAGATTTTTTTATTACTCTTTGCAGAGATTTTTTATATCATGTAAATAAAGGCAAAGAAATTTTTAAAGAAAAAATTTCATTTAAGGAGGTAATTGAATTATATGATTTAATTGCGAAATGTTTTCCTGCAACCTCTATTTTTGATCTTATTTCCAATTATCCAGAAATAACTTTAGATGAAAATGTTATAAAAAAGATAATTAATATAAGAAAAGAAACCGGAGAGTTTTTGTATGAGCTTGAAAATAGATTGATGGAATCAGTTCCAGAGATTTTTCCTGAAATAAAGAATTTTGAAGATGTTATCCTGATACAGGAATTTGCTAATAAAAAATTTCCACTTGTAGAAGAATTAGAGAAAAGGAAACAGCACTATATTTTATTTAGCCATTTTTTAGAAACTGATAAATCTTTTGAGGAACTTTCAAAAGAACATGAATTTGAGATTATTGAAGATAAAACTGATGATAAAATTACTGGCATGGTTGTTGTAGAGGGAAATGTAACTGGAAGAGTTAAATTAATTTTTAAGCAAGAAGATGTTGCAAAGGTAAATTATGGAGATATTTTAGTTGCTCCAATGACTACTCCTGATCATATTATTGCAATGGATAAAGCAGGTGCTTTTATCACTGATGAAGGAGGTATCACATGTCATGCAGCAATTATTGCAAGAGAGTTTGGAAAACCCTGCATAGTTGGAACAGGCAATGCAACAAAAATATTGAAAGATAATGATTTAGTTTTTGTTGACGGAAGGAATGGTGTTGTTAAAAAGATAGAATAAATCTCAATAGCATTTTATTTGCATATTCATGGCTTTGACTTATGTTTTATTATAACTTTTTGCTAAAAGTAATTAATGAATAATTATGAAACAGGGTTATTAATAATTATTCATGGGATAGTTAAGAAATCCTTTTCTTTAAAGAATTATGATGTAAAATTTATCTGGAATAATAAAGAAAGATATTTAAAAGGAATTTTCTATTTTATATAATGGAAAAAGAGACAGTATTTTCAAGCCAGATTAAATATGTGGGGGTTTTTTCACTTAAAGATTATTATCAATTTTGCTATGACTGGCTTACAGAGCAAATAAGTTTAACTCTTGTTGAAAAGAAATATGGTGAAAAATTAAATAAGGATGCAAAAGATATTGATATTGAATGGACAGCATCTAGAAAAGTTACTGATTATTTTAAGTTTGAATTGGAGATTAAATATAAAATAATTGCTCTTAAAAATGTAGAAATCGTGCAGAATAATGCAAAAATAAAGACAAACCAGGGCGAGGTTAAATTAATGTTAAAAGGCAATCTTATTCGGGATTATGATGGCAAGTTTGAGAAAGACTCTTTTAGAAAATTTTTAAGAAGCATTTATGAAAAATGGATAATTGCCTCAAGAGTTGAGCAGTTTGAAGATAATCTTGCTGGAGAGTGCGATGAATTCTTAAATCAGGCAAAAGCTTTTCTTGATTTAGAGGGAAAAAAATAAATAATTTAATACCGAAATCCTTATATATAAATTACTTGTGATTTTTATCATGAAAAAAATATGTTTTTTACTAGTTTTTTGCTTAGTTTTGATGCAGTTGGTTTCAGGCATAAATCTGAATGTTAAAAAACTTAGTTCAGATGAGGTTATGATTGCAGGATTGAATGAGCCTGTTGTTTTTGATTTAGAACTAAAAAATACCGGGACTGCAGATAATTTGGAATTTTATAATCTTCTTGGATTTCAAATGTTTCCAGTTGGAACTTTTTTTATTGGTGAGGGGCAGACAAAAAAAATAAAATTGGAAATTTCTCCAATTGGAGAATTTAATTATCGCGGGGCATATACTTTTAATTATTTCATAAAATCCCAGGATTTTTCTGAAAAAGAGGAAAAATTAACTTTTACAGTGGTTAATTTAAAAGATGTTTTTGAAATTGGTGCCAGTGATGTGAATACTGACTTGAATTCTATTAAGATTTATATACATAATAAAGTAAATTTTGATTTTGAAGAAGTTAATGTGAAGTTTTCTTCTGCTTTTTTTGATTTTGAAGAGGATTTTGCCTTGGGTCCAAATAAAAGAAAAGATTTTGATGTGCAGTTGAATAATGAAGATTTTAATAAATTAATGGCTGGGTTTTATACAATGGATGCTGAAATTAGTGTTAAGGATCAAAAAGCTAATTTGGAAACAACAATAAAGTTTGCTGAAAAAGATGTTTTGACCACCTTAAAAGAGGATTATGGGTTTGTGATTAATACTCAGATTATTGAAAAAACCAATGAAGGAAATATATTGGCTGATTCAGAAACAATTATTGAAAAAAATATCCTTTCCAGATTATTTACAACTTTAAGTCCTCAACCAGATGTTGTTGAGAGAGCAGGGTTTAAGGTTTTTTATACATGGAGCAGGGAAATCAAACCCGGGGAAAAATTAGTGATTATTGTTAAAACTAACTGGCTGTTTCCTTTTTTGGCAGTACTTCTTATTTTGGCTATTGTGATTTTAGCAAAGCAGTATTCAAAAACGCATTTAGTTTTAAGAAAAAAAGTTTCTTTTGTTAATGCCAAGGGCGGGGAGTTTGCATTAAAAGTTATGATTTTTGTTAATGCTAAAAAATATATTGAAAGAGTAAATATCATTGACAGGCTTCCAATGTTTGTAAAAATTTATGAAAGATTTGGAACAGAAAAGCCATCAAGGGTAAATGAAAAAACAAGACGAATTGAATGGAATTTTGAAAAATTAGAAGTTGGAGAAGTAAGAATTCTTTCTTATATAATTTATTCTAAACTAGGAATAATTGGCAAATTTGCATTGCCAACTGCAACTGCAATTTATGAAAGAGACGGAAAGATTAATGAATCAGAATCAAACAGGGCTTTTTTTGTTACAGAGCAGAAAAAAGAAAAGATTGAGGAAGAGGATTGAATTATTTTCTTTGATATTATTAAAATAACTTTCTAAATATTGCCCAACACATTTTAAAAATACACTTGCAAATGCTCTCGATGCATGATATTATTAATGAAAAGAAGCTTTTTATTTTGATATTTTATTAACTAAGTTATATTAATTGAGCAAAATAAGCAATTTTACATAATATAATTTTATGATGTAAGTTATTTATAAGAATTATGGCATTTTTGCTGAAACGGAACTTTTAAAAATCTTAGTATTTAACTTATATTAATCCCTCCATAGCTCAGACTTTCTTCGCTGTAAAAGGTAAAGAGAGGAGCAATGGTTAGAGCGCTTGGCTGTAGATTAATATCTAGAATGGAGATTCAATAATCAAGCTTGACCTTAAATTTAAAGGAAGGTTTGTTGATTACTATGAAATTCGAGAAGTCATGTCTTGGGAACAGAACCCGAGAGATCCCCAGTTCGACTCTGGGTGGAGGGATAAAATGGGGCTTTATGCCCCATTAATTTTCATACAGATTTGCCAGATTCAAATAAATTTTTATGTTCGAGTCCGAGAGTTTTACACGAGCATAGCCTCCACAATAAAATGAGTGTGGGTTTGAGCGAAAGTTTACATGAGCGAACCTCAACAATAAAATGAGTGTGGGCTTGAGTTGTGGTGGAGGGATTTTTTTTATATTTGAAATTCTAACAACGAATGATGCGGGAATTATGGGAGTAATGTAAAATTTTTTAAAATTGATTAAAGAATAGATTTTTATATATCTTTAAATTATTTAGATGTGTAAGCAATAATAGAAAATTTATAAATTCACAAATATCTTTCACTTTTTCTTTTACAAAAAATATGGGAATTTCTTTTAAAAATTTAATTTAAAATATGGGATCTTTAGAAAATAAATCTCCTGAGAATGCATATGCTGCAGCCCGGCAGCCCTTAATAGTTTCATTAGATTTTTCACGCAAATTTCTTAAAATATCAGAATTATTCCAAATATTTATCAAAGAGTCTTCTTTAATATTTCCTAAGGATTTTTCTACTTTTGTGCAAATCCAAACATCTCCAGTATTTTTTATAGAAAGAATATGTATTCCTGCATAACAACCATATCCTCTACCAAATTTTAATGAGTATAAAGGATCTTTAAAAGAAATGTTTATTCCATCTTTTTTAAGTTTTTCAACAATTTTCACAACATTAAAATAATTTTTTTTGGACAAATCCAAATTGTTTTTTAAGCCTCTTCCAATATTGATAAATCTTTTAATATTAAGAAAATTATTTTCAAGTATACCTTTTTTATTGAGATAATTTACTAATTCTTCAATTTGAAAATAATTATTATCTTGTGCTGTGAAAGAAATTGATAACGGAATTTCTTCTTGGATAATCTTATTTATTTTATCTAAGGTTTCTTTAAATAACCCTTTTCTTCCGCGAATCATATCATGAAATTTAGAAACTCCATCAAGGCTAATGTTTATTTTATCAACATATTTTTTTATAAATTTTATGTTTTTTTTATCTAATAAAGTTCCATTTGTTGCTAGAAAAACTTTCAAATTCAATGATTTAGAATAGTGTAAAATTTTTTCAAGATCTTTTCTAAGGAATGGCTCTCCCCCAGTAATCAATACTGAAACGAGTCCAAGACTTTTAGCCTCTTTAAGTGTTTTTTTAATTACATTCAAATTTAAATCATTTCCAAAACATTTATCTGAAGAATCATAGCAATGTTTACAAGCAAGATTGCATTTATTAGTCACATTAATAGTAAGATAGTATAAAGATTTATTTTCCATATATTCTCTCAATTTTTTTAATTATGCTTTTAGTCTCTTTGTATTTTTTTTTATCTCCTTTCATTCTATAAATATTACTTAAAACTTTGTAGCACTGTATTTTTTTATGAATATTATCTTGGGTTTTTTCAATAGCTTTTTTTATTGAAGCACTAGAAGAATCATAATCTCCAAGTTCATAATAATAAATCGCCATGTTATAAAGAGTATCTAAAATTCCAACTTCATAATTTTCTTCTTCGCTTAATTTTAATGCTTTATCTAGAAATTTTTTAGATTTTTTATATTCTTTTTTCATTAAATAATTCATACCAATCAAAGACAAGTTAGGAATTATTCTTTTTATATCTGCCATATTTTTATGATATTTTATTGCCTTTTTATGATATTTTATTCCTTCATCGTAATTCCCTTTTAAAAAATTTAAGACTCCAATATTTCCATAGGCGTTTCCAATCTGAGTTTTTAATTTATATTTACGAGCTATTTTTAAACTACTTTTAATAAAATGTAAAGAAAGATTTTTTTTATTTTTTATTCTATAAAGTATGCTTAAATCTTTTTCAAATTCTGCGATAAATAAATGATTTTTTTCTTTTTTAGCAAGATTTAAAGCTTTATTAGAAATGCTCAAAGCTTCAGTGATTTTTCCTTTTTTCTCTAAATCTAATATTTTTTTAGAAATTTTTTTAAAATTTTTATTGCTTTCACATATTTTTGCAGGTTTTAATTGAATCATTTTAACCAACAAAGAGGATCTTTAGAAAATAAATTCCCGGATTTAGCATAAGCAGCTGCCCGGCATCCCCCACATAAAAGTTTATTTGAACAATTTTTACAAGATTCATTTAAATTTTCTCTATCTCTTAATTTAAAGAGTATTCTGGAATTATTCCAGATATCGATCAAGCTATTCTTTCGTATATTTCCAATACAATAATCAAGATAACCGCAAGGAGTTATATCCCCATTAGGATTTATGGAGATCAAAGCAATTCCAGCCATACATCCAGCAAATTTTGTCTTAAATCGTAATGTAGAATCCAAAAGAATTCTAGTTGGATCCCCAGCCATTGCAATTGAAGAATCTTTTCTTCTAGCTTTATTCACAATGCGATTTAAATTTAAATATTCTTGTGGTGAAAGTTCCATATATTCTTTTCCAGCCCCCACAGGGATAAATCTTCTAAAATTAACAAAATTTATGTTTAATTCTTTGGCAAATTTAATCATTTCATTAATCAAATCAATATTTTGCTTAGTAATTGTAAAATTAATTCCCACATTTAATTTATTTTTCCTTGCAATTAAAATTGCTTTCTTTGCTTTATTAAATGAACCTTTTCCTCTTATTTTATCATTAACTTGAGCATTTGGACCTTCAAAACTAATTATTAATTTAGATATTTTATTTTTTAAAAAATTACAAATATCTAGATCAATAAGTTGTCCATTAGAAGTGATTTCCACATAAGGAAAAAGTTTATGTGCATAATTTACAATATCTTGATAATCTTCTCTTAAAAAAAACTCTCCTCCAGAAAAATGACATAATGAAGCACCTAATATTTTAGAATCATCCATTATTTTTTTTATCTCTTTTAAAGATAATTTATCCTTAAAATTATGGGCATAGCAATGTTTGCAAGCAAGATTACACTCACTAAGAACATGAATTAAAACTTGATGGAGAACATATTTCATTTTAATTTTTTTTCCAAATAGTTGTGCCATCTTGTTGGTCAAAAATTTCTATATTTCTTGATGCTAATTTCTCTCTAATTTTATCAGCAATTTCCCAATTTTTAGATTTGCGGGCAGCATTTCTCTCATCAATCAATTTTTGTATTTCAGAATTTCTTGTAATTCCATTATCCCCCCGCAAATTAAAACTTTTAAAAACACTATCAATTTTCTCAAACTCTTTTAATATCTTTTTTCTTTGATATTTAGATAATAAATTCATTTCGCTGTTAGCTTTATTTACAAAAGTATAAATTTCAGACATTGCTTTAGGAGTATTAAAATCATCATCCATAACAGTTTTAAATTTAATATTAAAATCTTTTAAAATCCCTTCAATGTTCTTAGAGCCTTTACCCATTTTAAGGTTTTTAAGTGAGAATATGAAATTATTAATTTTCTCAAGCCCTTGACTTGCAGAATTAACATTTTTATTTGAAAAATCTACATCAGAAGAATAATGGTATGAGCTAAGAAACCATCTAATTTGTTGAGGAGAATATTTTTTTAATGCATCCTGGACAGTTATAAAATTTCCAAGAGATTTTGCCATTTTTCTTCCCCCAATAGAAAGAACACCTGTATGCACCCAATACCTTGCAGGATTTTTTCCTGTGAGTGCAGTTGATTGAGCAATTTCATTTTCATGATGTGGAAAAGACAATTCTCTTGCTCCCCCATGAATGTCAAATTGATCACCAAGATATTTTTGAGACATTACAGAACATTCAATATGCCATCCTGGATAACCCTTCCCCCAAGGACTAGTCCATTGCATTATATGGCTGGAATCAGCATGTTTCCATAAGGCAAAATCTGCGTTATTTTTCTTTTTTGGATTTTTTTTAATTCTGGCTCCTTCCATCAATTTTTTTGGAGTATTTCCTGAAAGCTTACCATATTTTTTAAATTTAGAAATATCGAAATAAACATCTCCTTCTACTTCATAAGCATAACCTTTTTTAATAAGTTCTTGACACCAATCTTGCATTTCAATAATATGTCCTGTTGCTCTCGGAGAAAGATTAGGCCTTCGAATATTTAAAGCATCAAATCCATCCCACATATCTTTAATGTATATATCTGCAAGCTCCATAGGATGTATTTGTCGCTCAGCAGCAGCCTTAACTAATTTATCCTCCCCCTCATCAGCATCTCCAATAATATGCCCTACATCAGTAATGTTTTGAACATGAAAAATTTTTTTATTTTGATAATTTTCAAAATACCCAATCATAATATCATATGCTATAGCAGTTCTAGCATGGCCTAAATGAAGAGGCCCATAAACAGTAGGCCCACAAGTATAAATTTTTATTTCATTATTATTTAAAGACTTAAAAATTTCTTTTTTCCCAGAAAAAGTATTACTAATTTTTAGACTCATATTATTATTTTCTCTTTTCTCATTTAAAACTCTTTCTAAAATCATAAATTGATTCATTTTAAGTTACTTATAAACTTTTTCATCTTTTACTACTATAAAAACACAATTGTAGTATCCCGATATTAATTCGTTTTTTATTTCTTTGTTTATTCTTAGTCATTTTATTCAAACCTCTTTAAAAAAGCACCCAAAATTGAGCTTGGTCTCAATTTGTTCCAAATTGCTTCATTTGGAGTTATTCCTTCAA
>JAHIHG010000096.1 GCA_018898425.1 Nanobdellota archaeon
TAAACAAATGCAAACATTTATCTATTTTAGAAAGTTACAACTAATGTAAACGTTCATTGAGCCGAGTATCTCGGCTCTTATAATCAATAATTCTAAGAATAAATAATTAGTGGAGAATTATCACCCCACCTTAAAAGATGGAGATTTCTTTTTAGTTAATAATCCTTAATAAAAATATGAACTCACACAGCCCTTTCATCTATATTTAATTATTAATATAAGAACCTCAGGGGTTTGGCGAGATTAATCACCTCAAATTTATTTATTAACTATTTTTTATTAATTGCTAATCTTTGACAAACAGTAAATTTCTTTTTACTCTGTTGTCACAATAACTTCATTATCTTTGATTAAAATTGTATTTTCTGCCTGACTAACTTTATTATGTGAAATTTCTATTAATTGTGGAAAATGATGCAAATTCCCGTTTTCTTCTAATTGTCTTAATCCAAATAATGCTTTTGTTCCTAATTTTTTAACCAGCCACCTTGAACAAAAAGGCAGTGTGATATATTCTTCTTCTATTATTTTTAAAATCTCTCTCGCTATCGGGCTTCTTATGTTTTTGTTATTAGTTAATAAATAGATTCCTGAAGGTTTTCCCTCATAAACTTTTCCATTTCCAGTTGTTGCAAAGGGCTCTATTGCATAAAGTCCTTTTTCAAGAATAATATTTTTAGTATCTTCAATATTTGGAATAGTTATTCCTGCATGCAAGTCATACTCTTCCATTGAATGCCCTGATAAATTTATAATAGGAAAAAAACCATGAGATTCAATTGTTTCATGAATTATTTTTCCGATTTTGCTTGCAGATATATTTTTGTTTAAAATTTTTATTGCATTTTTCAGGGCTTGTTCAGATGCGGTAATTAATTTTTTATTTTCTTCTGAATTTTCCAAATCCATTGAAAAAGCAGTATCTGCGAGACATCCTTTAACATGAACTCCTAAATCGATTTTTAAAAGCCCTTTGGCAAGAATTTCATCATCATAAGAAGGAGTATAGTGTGCAGCAACATCATCAATACTTAAACTTACAGGAAATGCAGGTTTTCCTCCCAGTTCAACAATCTTGCTCTCGATTTTTTCAGCAATTTCCAGGAGCAGCATATCTTTTTTGATAAACTCTCTTGCAAATTTTTTAACATCTGATGCAATTTTACCTGCCTGGATTATGTTTGATTCTTTCATGATTGAGCCATGTTAAAATGAGTTATAAATTTTGGGGTGAGATGTCTTGATAAACTATTAATAAATTAATATATAATTTTAATTTTTAATTCTTTAAACTTTACTCCTAACAATTAATGAAATTTGATACAGAAGATTTTTATAGTCATTATCTATTTTTATATCATGATACTTGAAGAAATTACTTTTGGAAAAACAGAAGAAGAAAAAAGAAAAACAATTCATGATAATTTAGGCCAGCAAGTAATTCTTAAAGATATTCACCATGATTGGTGCCATGGAGTTCTTTTAAAAGAAAGACATGATTCTGCAACTTATCAAATAAAAATGATTGATGCAAGAAGAAAAAAATCACTTGATTATCGGGATTTAAAACAATTATTAATTATTCATTATAACTCATGTTATAAAAGACCTGAAATTGATTGAATAAATTCATTAAATTTTCTTTATACACTCTACCCCAATAATGTTTTTAAGTTTAACTCACAAAAGAAAAACATGAATCTATTATCATTAAAACCAGAAGGAAAACTTGTTTTTGTAGGAGATACTCATGGTGATTTAGATGCCAGGGTAAAAGTTATTGAAAAATATTTTAAATCAGATACAAGGATTGGTTTTTTAGGAGATTATGTGGATAGAGGACCATTTAGCAGGGAAAATATTGATTATCTTCTTGAAAAAAGAAATAAAAATCCAGATAGGATTTTTTTGCTTCAGGGAAATCATGAAAATTATAATATTTTTCCATTTAATCCAGCAGATTTTTGGTATAAATTATCTTGGGAGGACTATAAAAAATATTCTGAAATTTTTAAAGACATGCCCTTGGTATTATCTATAGATGGAATAATTGCCTTGCATGGAGCACTTCCAGATATTCAAAATATGTCTGAAATAAATAACATACCTCAAAACCAAGACAATAGGAATTGGAAAGCAATAATATGGGGAGATTTTGAAGATAAACCCTATTCTTTTGATTATGAAATGGATGGCAGACCAACATACAATAAAAAATATTTTGATAAAGTTATGAACAGATTGGGGAAAAATGTTTTAATAAGAAGTCATCAAATTAATATCAAAAGCAAAATATTTGATAACAGATGCTTGACTGTTTTTACTTCTTCTGCTTATAGCACATATGATGTCAAGAGAACAATAGCAATAGCTGATTTTAATAAAAATAAAGAGATAAAAACTATTGATGATTTAATTGTTGAAGAGATTTGAAGGTTATGTCATATGGATTTTCTACTTGTAGTATCCCGATATTAATTCGTTTTTTATTTCTTTGTTTATTCTTAGTCATTTTATTCAAACCTCTTTAAAAAAGCACCCAAAATTGAGCTTGGTCTCAATTTGTTCCAAATTGCTTCATTTGGAGTTATTCCTTCAA
>JAHIHG010000014.1 GCA_018898425.1 Nanobdellota archaeon
GATTTTGTATAATAAGTATCTCCAAGATTAACCCAGCAAGTGCCTTGTTTTTTTAAAATTCTTTTAACCTCATCAAAGATATCGCATAATTTCATAACATATTTATCAAAATTACTTTCTAACCCAAGCTGTCCTTTAACACCATAATCTCTTAAAGCCCAGTAGGGAGGAGAAGTCATGCACATATCAATGCTTTCTTCCTGAATATCTTTTAATTTTTTTAAGCAATCTCCCTGCAAAATCATATTAGCTTTCATTTGAGATATTTTACAACTGAAGAAGTTGCCACGCTATCAACAGTGTTGAAGGCAGATTTAATTGCAGAGAAAAATATCAGATAAAGCATCAAGAGATTGGCAAGGCTAAATGCAGAAATCATTACAAGTATTTTAAAATTTGCAAAAAAATCAATTTCAACAATTTTTGAGCAGACAAGAAAAATTAGTGCATCAAAAAAAGTTATGAAAATGCAAATTCCGAGAAAATTTAAGATTAATCTCCCATAATTGTTCAGTGCTGGAATAAAATAAAAAAAGATTCCAATCGGGATAAAAACAACGCCAGCACATACGATAATATATCTTATTGTCAATAAAAGTGCAGTTATTAAAACAGATAGAAGATAAAGCAAAAGAAAAACAAATTGCAGTCCAATATTTACAAGATTGTCAATGCTTAATAAGAAGAATTCATCTCCGACAAGATTTATTATTCCTGCTGTGAGCAGGCTTCCAATGTCAAGAGTCAGTGAATATAAAAAATAAGATGCCTGCACCAAAACAACCATAATAACAATGTTTCTAAGCCACTCTTTTGCCTTGTTTCTTTTTTCAGCATCATATCCCGAAATTATAAAATTAAATCCAGAATAAAGCAGAAGAATTCCATAAAATAATGAAATAACATAAATCATAATCGCCCATAATGGATTGAATATTGTGATATTAACAGGCTCTGTCAAAAAAAATTTAAGCATATCCAGCAAAGGCTGTATTGGGGAATTAATCACATTCATGAAAAAGTCATATAATGCCTGGGGAAGGCAGGTTGCAATATTCAAGATTCCGCATTCTTCAGTCATATAAATCCCCCCAGTATTTTCTTAATATAACATATAAAAAATAATTAAGACACCCCAGAATAAACAAATTCCACAAGATTTTTATTTTATTATTTGAAATGAAAATTATTTTTTCTGATGTTTGGGCTTTATATTCAGCAGTTATTTTGTTTTGCAATGGCTTGGCTTTGAAAGTGGTGGCATTGATAACTTGTTTTGTTTCATTTCCATAAGTCACTAATGTTAGGATATTGTCTGGATAAATATTCACCTGAATTGTTTCATCTGGCTTGTATTTGAGTTTGTTAGTTTTAATATAAAAATTTTCATTTGTTTGATTAAGATTGCAGGAAGATTCAATTATATTAAAAAAATCAAAGCCTTTAATCCAGCAATCCTCTGAATTTTTTACCAGAATAAAATCTCCATCAAGCAAGACATTATTTATTGTTATTTGATTGTAATCTTTTGCCTGAAGAGTGTAGAAATAATAAGGCGGTTTTGAATAATTAATATTGTAAATAAACTCATATGAATTAAACAATGAATCTTTGAATTCGAGATGCATGGAATTGCTGTAATTTATTTTAAATTTTTCTATTGAATTATAGCTGTCAACCTGCTCTGCTTCTGCAAATAAATTATTATCATAGAATTTAGTTTTAATTGAATCTGTAATTTTAAGATAATCTGCCTGATATTCTGTGTATTCATATTCGCATTTTGCTTCATCCCATTCATAATGCTTAATTTTAACAACTGCGTTGATAATATATTCAATTCTAATTTCTGTATCAGAATTCATGTTTATGTCCACTATTTTTCCACTGCCCTGATAAATATTATTTGCATAAACTTTGTTTTCAGCAGTGTTCGATTCTAAATAATATTCTGTTTTGCAGTCTCCATTGCTTGTTTCGGGATATTTTGGGCTGTAATAATTTGGAGGCAAAACTATTTGATGATTAAACCCAGATAAAATCTGTGTGTGACTGGGAACATAGAGTTCGTCTTTGTATAAAACAGAGGGCATGGCAACAAAAATATCTGCCCATGCATTTTTTATGAATTTATTGTAATATGTTTTAATATTTTCTGGAGCTGTCGTTATCGGGATATTTGCATTTATCTGGAAAATATATTCGTGGTCTGGAAAAAATTTATTTGAATATTCAAGGTTTGAGATAATCAGGTCTTTTTCCTCATCTGTTAATCCTGAATTCATTATTTCAGTGCAGGCAGAATAATAAACAATGTCAAGATTACTACAGTCAATTGCAAAAATAAATGGAGTTTGCACTAAAAAAATTAGTGCAAACCCTAATAAAAAATGTTTTTGCATTTTAGCCTACAATAAAGTTCACGACTAAAGGTGCAGCCCAGATTACAATAAGCCCAATCACTACATATGCAACCATATTCTTTGCATTCTCCCGCTTGCCAGGATTGCTTCCAGAAATCATATAACTGACTCCTGCAAACAGCAATACAACAACAGCAAGGATAGTCGCTGCATATTTAACGAGATTATATATTTTCATAACTGGTTCCAAAATCTCGTCAAATGCATCTTTGTCTTCATCGGAAATGTCTTCGTCAAAATCCACAGCTGCTGCAACTTGGGCTAATACAAGGGCAAAAAACAAAATCAATCCTAAAATACAAAAGTTCTTTGTTTTCATTTTTTTCTCCTTAATTTAATTAAACCGAATTTTATATCCCGCTTTTTTAATTTCTTAATCTGCTCTAATTGTTCCTGAAAATTATCTTCATATTTCCATTTAAAAAATTCACCGCAGATTCCGCAAACTTCATCATTATCTTCTTCAATAATTTTCCTGTTGCATATCCAGCATTTTTTCATAATGACTGTAACTGCTTTGATTATAAATGAACTCGGCGAAAAAAAAGATACATTAAAAGATACATTAAAAGATACATTAAAAGATACAATAAAAAGTATCTTTTTTTTGTCTGACTTATTATAAAGTTTGGGTGAATAATTCTTTTATGGAAAATAAAATCGCAGAAGATATCGGGGAAGAGATTATTTTCAAGTTAAAGGAATTAAACAATATCTTAGAGAAAATCTTTGAAAAAATTAATAATGCCAAAAAACTCTCATCTCCATGTAGTTCTGGAAACTGATTTTTTACTGATGTTAAAAAAAGAAGCTAAAGAAAGATCAATTAGTGTTTCAGAACTTTGCAGGATTAAACTCCAAAAGACTTTGCAGTTGGATAGAATTGAATTCAAAATTGATAAATTGCTTAAAAATGGAACAAAATAAAATAATTCATGGAGATTGTATTAAGGAAATGCAAAAGATCCAAAATAATTCTATAAATCTTATAATTACAGATCCTCCTTATGGGGATAATGTTGCATATGGTTGGAACAATAAAAAAATAAAAAATAACAAGAATCCCTTGATTAATTGCCTGGCATTGGCAGAGTTTTATAGAATTCTAAAAAAGAACAGCAGTGTTTATATTTTTACAAACTGGAAGCATTACCCTTTTTTGACTGAATTTATTTTAAGATATACCAAATTTAAAATAAGGCATTTAGTTGTCTGGAAAAAGCACAATTTTGGGCTGGGCTGGGCATTTAGGCACCAGTATGAGTTA
>JAHIHG010000097.1 GCA_018898425.1 Nanobdellota archaeon
ATCTGACGAATGGAAAAGATTAATTAGTTGTTTTTCTAACTTATTTTGAGGATGAGCAAGCATCATTTGTCTCATCCTTACTTTAATATTCTCGAGAATAAATAATTTTCGGTTCTAAATTTTTAAACTCCGGACAACGCCATAAATTAGATAACTTTTTATAATTCCTTTATTTTTTATTTTATGCTTATTAATAACAAAAGAGGAATAGTTGAAATTTTTGGATTTATTTTTCTTGTTTTATTACTCTTTTTTTTGAATAGTTTTTTTTTCCAAGATAAAACTTGCAAAGATGATACTTTAGCTAATCAATGTTCTGTGAATAAGCCTTATTTTTGTGAAAAAAAAATTCTTGTAGAAAGAGCATCTGTTTGCGGTTGTTCAAGTGGAATGACTTTAAAAGAAGATTCTTGTATTTCAGACTTGCAGACAGAGCCAGAGGAAATTTCTTTAAAATATATTTTAAGAGGAGAAGAAAAATATCTGAGTTTTATAACATATAATGGATTAAAAGATTATTTTTTTGATTTGCCTAGTTCAATAAATTATCAGAATAATAAACTTGGACCATCAAGGCAGGATTTTAAATTAAGGAATATTAATGAAAAAGAACAAAAAAAGTTGCTTTTGCCTTTAGTTGTTCAAATTCAAAATATTGCTGAAAGCAAAACAGATCAAGTAAGAATTGCAGTAAGTTTGGTACAGAATATTCCTTTTGGTATTTCAAATAAAACAATTTCTTTTGGAAAGAATGAGATAAATTATTCTCGTTATCCTTATGAAGTTCTTTTGGAAATGCAAGGAGTTTGCGGGGAAAAATCAGAATTACTTGCATTTTTATTAAAAGAATTGGGGTATGAGGTTGTTTTATTTTATTATCCAGTGGAAAATCATGAGGTTGTTGGAATAAAATGTCCTGAAAAATATAGTTTGGATAAGACTGGATATTGTTTTATAGAAACTACAAGCTCCTCAATAATTTCAGATAGCAAGGGAAGTTATTTTGGAAATGGAAAATTATCTTCAATTTATGAAATTATTCCTATTTCAAACGGAGATTCTTTAGGAAAAAATTTATATGAATATCAAGATGCACAAAGCTGGAGAAAAATAAATAATCTTTTAGAAAAAAAAGGAAGCTTGAACTGGTTTAGAAATTTAAAGTTTACAAATCTTAAGAAAAAATATGGGTTGTGAATAAAATTGTTTATCTAATTTTTAGGATTAATGAAGGTTCATATTTTTGGCACTCTTCTGCAAGAATTCTTCTATGACAATATTTAGGAGATTTTTCAAGGCATAACAAAGTGATTGTTTCAGTAAGACTCTGATGTGCCAAATTTTTAATTTTTTTTAGAGCATTGGGAGTACTCATTTCAAGAAGATATCTTCTTTCAAATTGATTCCAAGGTAATTGCCTTTTATATAAGTCTCCGACTAAATTTTCAGAAGGAGCTAGTTCCTTCCACCACAAGTCATATAATTGAGAATTAATTTTATTTATATTAGTATATTTAATAATTTCTGATTGCCAGTGATGTCTAGACATAATTGAAATTCTTAATCCATCTGATTCATTTTGCAGTTCAAGTATTGATTTAGTTTTAAGCATAATAATTAAAAATAGAAACCATTTATATATTTAATACTAAACAAGTTAAATAATTTTAAAAAATTTATTTTAAAATTCCCTTTATTCTTCTCACTCCAGCACTTGAAGATTCTTCTTTTTTTATTTTAAATTTTCCAAGCTCTTTTGTATTTTTCACATGAGGGCCTGCGCATATTTCTTTTGAAAAATTATCTATTGAATATACAAAAACTTTTTGTTTGTATTTTGAATCAAATATTCCTGTTGCATTTTGTTTTTTTGCCTGCTCCAAACTCATTTCTTCTTTTTTTATTTCATAAGATTTGTTTATTTGTTTATTTACCATTTTTTCTATTTCATCTAATTCTTGTTTTGTAAGTTTTCTTGGAAAAGAAAAATCCAGCCTTAATCTTTCAGAGGTTATATTGCTTCCTTTTTGAATTATGTTATTATCTTTTAAAACTTTTTTTAAGGCTGCTAAAAGCAGATGTGTTGCAGTATGCAATTTAGTTGTTGCCTCGGAATTGTCTGCTAATCCTGATTTAAACTTGCCTGCTGAAGAAGTTCTTGAAAGTTTTTGATGTTTCTGAAGTTCTTTTTCAAAATCTTTTTTATTTACTTTAATTTTTTTTTCTTTGGAAAGTTCTTGCGTTATTTCAATTGGAAAGCCATAACTTTGATAAAGCAAAAAAGCATCTTTGCCAGAAATTTCTTTTTTGTTTTTTATTATTTTATTAAATTTATCAAGTCCTTTTTCCAGAGTTAAATTAAATTTTTCTTCTTCTTTTTCCAATTCCTGTAAAATTTGTTTTTTATTTTTTTGCAGTTCTAAATAGTCATTATAAATTTCAAATACAGGTTCTGCTATTTTTGAGGTAAAATTTTTTATTCCAAGAATTTTTCCATATCTTATTGCCCTTCTTATTAATCTTCTTAATACATATCCCCTTTCAGTATTGCTTGGAATAATTCCATCACTGATTATAAAAACAGATGCTTTTATGTGGTCTGCAATTATTCTCATAGATTTTTTATTTTCAGCATATTTTTGTTGCGAAATTTTTTCTATTTTTTTAATTATTGGCTGCCAGATTTCTGTGAGATAATTATCTTCCAATTGATTCATAATAGCAAGTATTCTTTCCAAACCTCTTCCATTGTCAATGTTTTTTTGTTTTGCTTGATTATATTTTCCATTATCATCTTTAACATATTCCATTATAACATCGTTCCAGATTTCTACCCATCTTTTATCTTCAGGATTAAATTCTTTTGGGGGGGGTATGTTCTTGGGTTTCCAATAAAACATTTCTGTACAAGGTCCGCAAGGTCCTGTTTTTCCAGCAGGTCCCCACCAGTTATTATCGCTTTCATATATTCCACCTTTAAGAAATGCTATTCTTTCTTTTGGAATGCCAAGTGTTTCCCAGGTTTTTGCTGATGTCTGGTCCATTGGGACTTTTGACTCTCTTTTATCTCCTCCAAATACACTAACTGCTAATTTTTCTTTTTTTAATTTTAAAACTTTTATTGCAAATTCAAAACTCCATTTAATTGCTTCTTCTTTAAAATAATCTCCAAAACTCCAATTGCCAATCATCTCAAAGAAAGTATGATGAGTGCTATTTCCCACTTCATCAATATCTCCTGTTCTGATGCATCTTTGGATATTCATAACTCTTTTTCCTAAAGGGTGGGGTTGGCCTAATAAATATGGCACTAAAGGGTGCATTCCTGCTGTGGTGAATAGAACAGTTGGGTCATTTTCAGGAACAAGACTTGCATTAGGAATTTCTTTATGCCCATGTGCTTTAAAAAAATCAAGATATTTTTTTATTAATTCTTTTCTGTTTATCATAATTTAAAAAAAGAAATAATCCTTAAAAATCCTTTTATTATTGTAAAATAAATCCTTTAACCTTATATTTGATAATAAACCCTAATGATTTAAAAATTGCTCATTTTGTTCAATTAATATAGTGTATTGCGAGAATTTGTGAGTGTAATTTAGGTAGGTTGTATATAATTTAAAAAATTGACTTAAAATTTATCTAATAGCACTAAGTTTGTTTTGAATTTCTTGAAGTTGAAATTCTAAATCATCATCTGCAATAATTTTTTTATTAACTTTTGCAACTTCTTTTTCTTTGTGCAATAATTCTGGAATTTTTAGTTTGGGCAGGACTGATTGTAATTTTCCTATTTCTGCATTTATCTCTTTTATTTTTTTATGCAAATTTTCTTTTGTTTTAAGTTCTTCTGTTCTAAGTGATTTATATTTTTTTATTCTTTTTAGAATCATTAATAGGCTCATTTGTGAAGACAGAATTTCTTTTTTTGAATCCAATGCTTCTTCAGGTTCAATTCTAACATGTATAAGATTTTGCTCTTTCATATTATTCTATTTTAGAAAAAATATCCTTATCAACTTTTTCAATTTGCCCCTTTAACTTTTGTATTTCATTTTCCCAAAAATCTAATTCAAGTTCTTCTTCTTCTTTTATTTTTTTAATATTTTTTAATAGTTTATCCATTTCTGAAATTTTCTCTTTTGTTTTTTCAAATATTTTAATTCCTTCTTCGAATTTGTCAATTCTTATAAAAATAGGTTCTGCGTTTTTTACAATTCTTGCAGCTTCTCTGAATTCTTCAGGAACTTCCCTTTTTTGAAAAAGCAATTCTTTTGTTAATGGTTTTCTAAGAGGTTTTTGCATCATCTGGTTTTCATCATCAAATTCAGATTCATTTGCGTCAAAAACCTCTTCACTCTCTTTTCTCCCAGTTACAGCTTCTTTTATAGCATTTTGAGAAAATTTTTCTCCTAAAGAATTATGTGGAAAACTTGGCAATTGATGAAGTTGCTCTTCAGAATTTGCAAAATATTTTTTTCCAAAAGAAGGCAATTCAGGAAGTCTTGGAAGATTAGGTAATGAAGGAATCTCTTCTTTTTGCGTCATCTCGTTTTTTTTATTGAACCAACCCATTTTTTTATTCTAGTTAAAATATGCTTTTTAATATATATAAAATATAATCTAGGTTTAAAAATCCTTCGAAAAATATTCAATTTAATCTTTTTATGATAAACGAAAGGTTTTTATTTGATTAAATTTTATTATGTTGATGCTAAATGATTTTCTTAAAGAAGTTGTAATAATTATAGTCGGTAAACAGGCAGAGGATATAGCAGATTTACTTCATAGTCCAAAATATGTAAATGAATTTATAATTGCAAAAAAACTCGGAATCACAATTAATCAAACTAGGAATATTCTTTACAAAATTTCAAATTATGGATTGGTTTCTTTTATAAGAAAAAAAGATAAAAAAAAGGGATGGTACACTTATTTTTGGAAAATAGATGTAATTAAATCTCTCGACTTTTTAAAAAATGTTTTACTTAAAAAAATAGAACAAATAAACTACCAAATAAAAAGCAGAGAAACAAAACAATTTTATATTTGTGAAAGGTGTAATGTTGAATTTAATGAAGAAAATGCCCTTCTTAAAGATTTTACCTGCAATGAATGCGGGGGTATTTTTACTATGAGGGATAATACTAAATTATTAAGAGAATTAAAAAGAAATTTAGATAAATTTAATAAAAAATTAGAACTTGTAGAAGAAGAAATTAAAAAAAGTTAAATTAAAAGAAGCTAAAAAAATAGCTAAAATTAAAATTGCTGATAAAATTGCAAAAAGGGAAATTACAGCAAAAAAGAATCTCGAGAAAAAATTAATCAAAAAAAAGGCATTAGTGAAAAAATCAGTTAAGACAAAAACTGTTAAAAAGCCAGCGAAGAAAAAAATTATCAAGAAAAATAAAGTAGTTAAAACTGCAAAAAAATTAGTTAAAAAAATATTAAAAAGAAAATAGAATGCAAGGGGTTTATAGGGTTTATTCAAATAAAAGAAGAAATTATTTTCAAAATTTTAGTGTTAATACAAACTTGATTTTAATTAATCTTGTTTGTTTTGTTCTTTTTACAATTTTATTGTCTTTTCAAATTGTTTCTATCGACTCAATTGCAATTAAACCTTTAAATATTCTTGGAGGAAAATATCTTTGGACGTTTCTGACTAGCATGTTTATGCATGCTGGATTTTTTCACATTTTTGCAAATATGCTTTCTTTATTTTTTGTGGGTTCTTTAGTTGAAAAAATTCTTGGAGCTAAAAGATATTTATCATTCTATTTATTGTCTGGTTTATTTGCAAGTTTGCTTTTTGTTTTTTCAGGATTAATATTTCCCAATGATTTGAATGCATATGCTGTTGGAGCTTCAGGCGCTTTATTTGGATTAATTGGATTGCTAATGTTTTTAACTCCAAATCTTCCAGTTTATGTCATGTTTATTCCAATACCAATAAAAATGAAATATGCTGCGCCAGGGATGCTGGTTGTTTTATGGCTTATCTCAGTTGCAGGAAATATTCCAATCGGAAATACTGCTCATTTTGGAGGATTAATATCTGGTTTGGTTTATGGATTTTATTTAAAACAAAAATTTCCCAATAAATTAAAGAATATAAGAAGGATGTTTAGTTAATTAAATTAATTATTAAAGTTAATAGGTTTGATAAAAAATAGAGGATTTTTTTTATTTTCTTTTGCTTTTTTTCCCACCCTTAATTTGACCCCAATTATTATTTAAATAAGAAATATTAAGGGAAGTTGGATTTATTTTTGAAATATAGCATAAATCCTCGAAAAAAGTTTCTGGTAATGTTCTTTTTTCAGCATAATAATTCTTTAAGGTAGAATAGGGAATATCAAATCTATGTTGTAATAAACCTCTAAGAGAAAAACAATTTAAATTTTTAATTACTTTTTTTAAAAACCTTCTTTGCATATTTGTTTTAAATTTAATTCTTTTCATGTGAAAAATATAAGGTTAGCCTTTAAATAACTATGGGACTATTCCAAGCAAAAACTTTAAAAACAAACATTAGCATGAAATTATATGAAAATTCCCAAAACAACAAAAAGGCATTGCCCCTATTGTAATAAAAAGACAGAACAAAAAATCAAATCAGTTGGTACAGGCGGAAAAAGAGGGACTTTAACACGAGGTTCAAAATCAAGAGCAAAAAAAAGAGGACTGGGCAGAGGCATTGGGAATAAGGGCAAGTGGGGTTCAAAACCAGCAATAACAAAAAATAAAAGAAAAACAAAAACAACTAAAAAAACAAATATCATGTATACATGCAAAGAGTGCGGAAAATCAAAATATCAAAAAAAAGGAATAAGGGCAGGTAAGGTAATACAGGAATAAAAATGAAAATTCAATTAAATAAATTAAAACAAAGCTTTGAATTTATGCGATTTCACAAGAGTCAATTAGAAATCGCCTTTCAGTGTTTTGAGGAAAATAGAAAAAAAAGAGGAGTGGATATAATTTATGCAATTTCACAAGAGGCAATTAGAAATCGCCCTTCAGTGCTTAGAGGAAATCGAAAAAAACCAGGGGGTTGTTTTCAATGGCAATAGCAAAAAGAAAAAAGAAATTTTTTGAAGTTGAAATACCTTTAATAAACAAGCAAACGCCTTTGCTGGCATTTGAAATAAAAGAATTAGAGGGTAAATTTATAAGATATGATTTAACAAGATTTCTTAGGGGAAAAAATATGTTAATTCAGTTAAAAGTACAAATTAAAGAAGAAGGAAAAGATTCAGAAAAAAAATTAAGAGCAACTTCTGTTGCAAGAGAAATACAAATTCTGCCTTGTTTTTTAAAAAGAATGGTAAGAAAAGGAACAAATTATGTTGAAGATTCTTTTTCTGTAAATTGCAGGGATGCTCAATTAAGAATTAAGCCTTTTTTAATAACAAGAAGAAAAGTTTCAAGAGCAGTAAGAAAAGCATTAAGGGAAAAAGCAAGAGAAGAAATAACAAAATATGTTGGTAATAAAAATTCTGAAGAGATTTTTGATGATGTTCTTAAAAATAAATTGCAAAAGCCATTAAGCTTAATATTAAAAAAAATATATCCTTTATCTCTTTGCGAAATAAGAATGATGAAGGTGGAAAAAGAATTAGAATTTAAAAAAGACGATAAGTCTAACGTGCTTAAAAGTGAAGAAAAAGCAGAAGTAAAGGTAAAAGCAAATTCTGAAAAAGAAAAAATTAAAGAAAAGACAAAAGCAAAGAAAACTGAGAATATTAAAGAAAAAAAAGAAGAGTTAAAAGAAAAAGATATAAAAGCAAAAGAATAAATCTTTTTAAACTAATTAATTTTAAATAATTTATGCCTGTATAGCTCAGTGTTAGAGCGGCTGCCTTGTACTTAAATTTAATATTCAAATTAAATTCAACAGGTGAGCAGTAGGTCGGGGGTTAGAATCCCTCTACAGGCTTTTTTTTAATAAATTATTTAGGTAGTTATCTAAATCACTTTTTTGATTTAAAGCAAGTAATTCTAATTTCATTATATCTTTTCCACAAAATTCTCTAATAGAGTTTCTTTTTTTATTAAAATAATCAATAAAATCTCTCGCTTTTACATATCCCATACATTCTTTAATTTCAATTCCGCAAATACAACAATATCTTTTCATGACTAAAATTGTGAAATTTGATTATAAAACTTTGTTATAATAGAATTACTATTTTTTTTTAATTATATGTGCTTTTTTAAGGCATTTTGGAAAAATATAACTGAAAATTTCTATTAATTTATTTCAGTTTCACTGCAGTGCCATAATCAAATCAGCAGATTTTCATATGCTCGCAAGCTTGTTCAAAAAAGGTTTTGAATCACTGCAGTTTCACTGCAGTGCCATAAGCAAGCATTTCAGAAGCTCCTTGCATAACCATTGAAGTCATAAATCTTACTCCAATAATTGCATCTGCTTTAAGCTCAATTGCCTGATTAACCATTCTGTTAAATGCCTCATCTCTTGCATGACTTGTCATTTCAGTATATGTTTTAATTTCTCCTCCAACAAGGTTTTTCAAACCTGCTCCAATATCTCTTCCAATATTTCTTGCTCTAACAGTGCTGCCTCTGGCAACTCCAAGAATACTAACAATCTTTTTCCCTGGAATTTCATTTCCTGTTGTAATAATCAATTCTTTCATTTTTTCCTCCCATAATTTATTTGTTCAATTTGGTCTTCTTTTTTATTTAAAAGAATAAAGAGACCAATAATAATCAAAGGTATGGCATAAATTATTAAAAATTTAATATTATTTTCTCTTAGCAAAAAGCTCATTAAAATTAAAATAAAACCCCCAACAATCATTATTAATCCAACTATTAATTGACTGGTATTCATAATAAAAAATAATCACAAGAGTTAATAAATTTATGTTTTAATAAATTATTTTTTGAATAAATAAAATCATCCATAATGTTGCATTAAAAATAGCCAGTATCCAGGAAAAAGTAAGACCCAGGGTAAAAAAAGCAAGAGCCATAAAATATAATCCCAATGAACTAAGCAATCCTGTTTGCAAGTGTATAAAACCTTTTTTTTCTTTAAATCCCTGAAAAATTTGAGGTATTAAAGCATATGCAAAAATTAAATTTGCTAGGGTTATAATTAAATCTTGCCATGTCACTTTCCAACTACCTCTTGCTCGGAAGCTGAAAAGCTGTTATTAACATAAAAAAAGATAGTCACTTTTCAACTACCTCGGCTTTTTCGTCAGCAATCAGGATTTTTGATATTTCTTTTGGGATGTTTGCAATTTGCCCTTTTTCAAAACCTCCCATTTTCTCCCCGTTAAAATCTACAAACTCTTCAACATTTTCTTTAAAAACAATTAATTCATTTTTTTGTGTTTCTTCTTGCTTGCCATGCAAAATTTCATTAAAATTTCTTTGTGAAGATTCCAGGCATTTTATCAAATTTTCAAATAAATTTTTTTCAAAAGCAAACATATTTTCAAAATCTTGTTTTGCAATTCCGGTTTCAGAAGCAATTAAAACCAAATTCATGATTTTTCTCTTTCTTCTTAACATAAGTTCATTAAAAAGAGTAATTGCATTTTCAAGTTGTTTTTTTGTTTTCATAAGAGAATCTGAAAAATCGTCATTTTTTAAGGCAATTTCTTTTTTTTCTTTTAAATAAACTGCCACTTCTGAAATAAAATTTTTTGGAATTGTCTGGAGTTGTTCAGAATATCTCTCTTTTCTAGCAGCTTCATAGATGTCATTATAAGTTATCATTTTAGCATTACTCCTTGAAGCTGCGATGCGATTTCTCCGGAGGCCGAGCGATGTTTGCGAAACTCCTGTCGCTCATGATTTTGAACAGGCTCGCGAGTTATTAGAAATCGCTGTTCAGTGTTTTGAGGAAGTTTAAAAGAAAACAGCAGGTTTCTTTTAGCAGCTTCATATATGTCATTATAAGTTATCATTTTAATTTTTTGAGCAAATTATTATAAAAGAAAAACAATGTAGATTTTTAATGATTTCTATAATATAAAATACTTAATAATCTATTTAACAAATCCAGCTTTTTTCAATAGGTCTTTTCCCATAATGCCTTTTAATATGCCTCTTTTAGCTTCTTTTTCACAAAATTTTTTTTCTTTTGGGATTGAATTATTATAAAATAATACTGGAACAGGATCTGCAGAATGGGCTTTTAATCTGCAAGGAGTTGAATGGTCTGCAGTAACAATAACTTTTATGCTGTTAGGTGGGGCAAATTTTCTTAAAAATCTAAAGAAAATCTTGTCAATTATTTCTAGCATAGCTTTTTTTTCAAATGGCTTATTATCATGTCCAGGTAAATCTGTTTCTTTTATGTGAATATAAGCATAATCATAATTTTTATAATATTTTTTTAAAACTTTTATTGAATGCTTGCAGGCTTTTTTTAACCCATCATAGAGATTTTCATAAGAATCAAGTCCTTTTAATCTTGGATATTCAAAAGAAAAAATATTCATTCCACAAGTTTTTGAAAATCCAATTTCAAGAGGCATGTATGCTGTTGAAAGCCATTTTTTATAGAAATTTAATTTTGGGGGTTCAATGCCTGCCCCTCTTACAAGAAGATAATTTGCAGGAAGAAGTCCTTTTTTTCTTCTTTCTTGATTAATTGGATGATTTTCAAGAATTTCATGAGCTTGTTCAATAAATGAGTTTACAATATTTGCGCTATATTGGGAATTTTCTTCATCATCCAATGCTTTGCAAAACCCTATTTTTTCAGTATTTTTAATTTTACCACTAATATAAATTAAATCATTTCCTGAAATATTATCTGAAAAACCTCCTCTAAAAATTAAAACCCCTCTGTGTTGAATTGTTGGCTTGAAATCAAATTTATTGGAAATTTTTATGTTTTTATTTAAGGCTTTAGCTAAAACTTCTGCTTCTGCATTAGTTAGGGTTCTTCCAGCTCTTCTGTCAATAATATTCCCAGTTTTAATAGAATCAATTGTGGCAAAATTAGTTCGTAAAGCCAGGTCTCCTCTTGTTAATTTTAAATTAGTGCCTCTTGCTTCTAATTGTCCTCTTGTGCTTGAAATAAGCTCATTTCCAAAAATAGATACAATTGCTTCATCTGATTCTGGAATAAATCCTGGTTTAACAGGATACATATAGCCCATTTCTCCTCTGGCAGATAAAAAATCAAGATTGGGCATGTTTGCCGCTTCTAAAGGTGTTTTTTCATTAAGTTGCTTATTTGGCAAATCACCCATTCCATCTAATATTACTAAGATTCCTTTCATAATCTTTTAAAAGAAACCCTATTTATAAAAATTTATGTTTAATTGTTATAAGTATGATAACTTAATCATCAAAAACATATAGTTCATACAAGTCATGATAGGCAAGAGGTAATCTTAGATTATTATTGAGAAGTTTTACATCATATGAATTATGGTTTATCTGTCTTTTATTAGGTATAGAAGTTCCTTAAAGTGCCAATCATAAATTATTGCCTTTTTTCCTGCACATGCATCTATGGCTTTTACTCTATTTCCACAAACAAAATCTTCTCAATATCTAGAGGTAATTTAACTTTTCTTAGCATCTTAATTAAAGAAATTTTTTATATAAAAAGATTATTGCATTCAGTTAATATTATAAATCATTTCTTCTTTCTCAAATTATGTTTGGGAAATTAAAAGATAAATTAAAAAGCTGGACAAAAAAACTTTCAGAAAGAAAACAAGAAGTAGAAGAAATTTCACAGAAAGAAAAACCTGAAGAAATTAAAAAAATTCCAAAAAAATCAGAATTAGCTGAAAAGATAAAAAAACCTGAATTATCTAAAGAAATAAAACTTCCAACAGAATTTAATGTTGGATTACAAAAGTATGAGCCAGATATTGAAAAATTAAAAGAAAAAGCAAAGGAATTAGAAATAAAAGAGCATCCAAAACCAGGTGAAAAAGGGTTTTTTAGCAAAATAACTTCTAAAATAAATAAAATAAAAATTTCTGAAAAAGAGTTTGATGTTTATGCAGAAGAGCTTGAAATGCTGCTTTTGGAAAATAATGTGGCTTTAGAAGTTGCAGAAAAGATAATCAAGGAATTAAGGGAAAAAATTGTTGGAAAAGAATTATTAAAAAAAGAAATTGAAGGAGAAATCACAGAGTATTTTAAAGAAATAATAAGGGAAATACTGATTATGCCGTTTAATATAATTGAAAAAATAAAAGAAAAACAAGAAAAACCTTATGTTATTTTATTTTGCGGAATAAATGGTTCTGGAAAAACTACAACAATTGCCAAGATAGCAGCTTCCTTAAAAAATAAAAATGTCTCTTGTGTGCTTGCTGCAGCAGACACATTCAGAGCAGCATCAATTGAGCAAATTAAAACACATGGAGAAAAAATAGGTGTAAAAGTAATTTCTAATGAGTATGGTTCAGACCCTGCATCTGTTGGTTTTGATGCAATAAAATATGCAAAAAAGAACAGGCTTGATTGCGTTTTAATTGATACAGCAGGAAGAATGCATACCTCAAAAAATCTTTTAAAAGAAATTGGAAAAATTTCAAGAGTTTGCAAGCCAGACACTAAAATTTTTATTGGTGAGAGCATAACTGGAAATGATGCAATAGAACAGGTAAAAAGTTTTGACTGGGAGATTGGTATTGACGGGATAATTCTTACAAAAGCAGATATTGATGAAAAAGGCGGAACAGCTTTGTCAGTTGGTTATGTGACAAAAAAGCCAATTTTATACTTGGGAACTGGGCAGGAATATGATAAGATAGAAGTTTTTGACAAGAATAAATTTATTGAGAAACTTGGGTTGTGAATGATTTATGGGAAAATTAAAATCGATTTAATAATTTTGAATTAACTTTTTTGGCTAAGAAAAATTTTTTTGAAAAAGTCTTGGCTTTAATTTCATCAAATTTCTTGCAACTAAAAATATCAATAAATACTCTATCAAAAAATTCATCAGTGTGGATTGAAATAGAAGATGTATGGATGAATTGCAATGCAGAGTTTCCTTTTAATTTGCCTGAACCAAATCTTTCAACCATTGCTTTTCCATATGGCTTCATTTTAATTTCTTTACATAATAATTTACAAAATTTTTTTAAATTTTCTTTTTCAAATGTTTGATTATCACATCCATTCAAATTCATATGCAAGGATTGTCCCCAAAAATTTTCACTAACCATTTTTTATTCATTAATCTTTAAATGATTTATATACTTTTTGTTCCATTTAATAAAGATAAATTTATTGAAAATAGGAGATTTTAGAATAAAGATAATTTGTATATTATGTGTCTAATTTTGCTTCAGCTTCAAGAATCATATCCTAAGTGACAGGCATATGAAATTAAACTAAATTTATTAAATATTATTATATTAAACAACAATTATTTCTGCTTTTATTTAATCTTAAATCTCAACTAAAACTCATTTCTTAACAAACTCCACATCATTTAAGTTTTCAAATTCTTTATCTCCTGTTAAAAATTTTATGCCTAATTCTTTTGCCATAAAATAAGAAATACAATCTGTCATTGACATTTTTCTTTTTTGATGTTTATGCCTGAATTTCATTGCTTTGTTAATTACTTCAGGGCTTATATGAACAACATGTTTTGAGTATTTACCCAGATATTTATCAGCATTTGGATATTTTTCTCTTATAAGAACATAGCATAATTCGGCAAAAATAAAATCATTGATAATGATTTTTTTATCTAAATAAGTTTCATAATTTTTATTTCCATTTATTATCTCAAGAATTGCATATGTATCAAAAACAAAAATATCACTCATTTTCAAGCTCTTTATCCACTTCTTTTAATATCTTATCTGGAGATTTTTTAAACTTAAAAGAATTAAACATTTCTTTAAGAACATTGTCTTCATCTTTTTTTAACAATATTGTTAATTCATCTCCTTCTTTTGCCTGCGCATTCATAATTGCTTGCTGAGGCACAACTATTCCAAAAGAATTTCCCCATTTTCTTAATTTGGTTTTTATTTCTATCATAATTATACTATATAATTATACTATATAAACATTTGTAATTATTTAAAATTCTTTTTCTAAAAATTAAAAATAAAATTAGTATAAAAATAATTACTGTAATTCCAAGAATCCAATAAAGTAGATTGTTATTTTTTTTAAAGGTTAAGTACTTAAAACCACTTAAATCTGGAATTTCTTTTCCTTCTGCTGATGCTATTGTTGCTAATGTATTAAATTTTACAGAATCAATCATATCTTCACGTTCAAGAAAAGTAATCCATTGTTTTTCTTCTCCTTTTGGAACTAATACCACTAAAAATTTTCCAATATTCCAAACAGAAGAATGAATTTCTTTTGATTCTAATTCAAAATTTTTTATCAAATTTTGTGCATCCACTAAATTTATTTCTTTTTTAAAATTAACAATAAGTTGACCTGGAATAAATATCTTTGAACAATCTATTTTAGGACAATCATTTTCATATTTATCAAATTCACAATCATCATAATGAAAACTTAACCATTTATTTTTACCTTCATCTGAATAAATCCCCCCAATACCATTAAAAAAACTATCCTCACACTGAAGTGGTTTATAATAAATTAAACCTTTGTGCCCCCCAAGATTTTCAATACTTTCTAAATCCTCTAATTCAAGACCATAAATTATCTTGTTTTTAATAAGTAAATTAAAACCTGCAGAAACTAAAGATTCAAATGGGGAAATATCGGTAACAATCTGTAAATCCACAATATATAATGAAAAAAATCCATTATTTTTATCTTCTTTTGCAGTCATAAGAAAATTATGTTCTTGATGATTTATTTTAAAAGAAATTATTTTTATATTATTTTCATCTTTAATTTCACAACTCTCTACTGAACAAAAATTTTCTAAGATTTCCATTCTAATTCCAGCATCTGGTTTAAGAATCAATTCAATTTGTGGACCTGTTGTAACAACTGCAGAAATAAAATTTACGGAAAGCAAAAATGAAAATAAAATTATGGTAATTAAAGATATTTTTTTCATAATTATTTTATATTAATTTTATTTATAAACATTGTCAATTTCTGTTTTAATTAATCTTAAATCTCAATAAAGCACCAATACCAGACAAATTAAAAAACTGTTCACCTTCTGTGGTTTCTATAGAAATTGTTTCAATTTTTGAACCCATGCTTTCAGCTATTTTTTTTAATTCTTTTGCAATTTGTTTGTCTGTTTTAGTTGATAAAAATAAACTATCAACAGCCCCAAATTCAAGAGCTTTTTTAACATCGTGTTCTCCTCTGACAACCATATCTGGCTTTTCCCCAAGTGTTTCAAAAAACTTTTCCAATAATTTTTTTTCTTTCATAATTTCCTGATTTACTAAAATATCCTGGGATTTTTCCACAAGCTCTTTTAATCCAGATTCATCAGTATCTCCAATATCAATTCTTCCAATAACTTTTTCTCCAAGCTGGGTGGTTAAATATTTTCCCTCTAAGAATTCATCTTTAGTTGGAACAGGCCCTCCTACTAAAATTCCTTTAAGTTTAGGCATTGTAAAAAATACTGTTTTCATTTCTTCTGCAATTCTTTTATAAAAATCCCTGGTTAAACCTTCTGTAATTCTGTGAAATCTTTGAGAAGAGTTATGGACAAGAATGTCATTAGCAAAAAAATTCTTTGAATCTGTTTCTATATCTATCATGTCAATTTGTTGTTTATCCTTAATGATGCTTTCTATTTTTATACTATCTAATTTTTTATCTATTAATGCATGATTAATGGAGACTGAACTTGCAGAAATTTCTTTTATTTTTCCTTTTTCTTTAATAAATAAAGAATGATCATTAGAGCAAATAATATTGTGTGTATCTGTTAATATAATGCGATAAACTTTTTTTAATACATTCCACTTTTTGAGACATTTTGTAAATATAATTGTGTTATTTTTCATATCCAATGCTTTTATTTTATCCCCTATTTTAATACTTTCAATTTTTTTAAAACCTTTGGGAGTTTCAACAAGTGAACTTTTGTGAAGGCACTGTCCTCCAGCCCTTACTTTTGAAGGAATACCTGAAGTCATTTTTTGTAAAACTTCAATTCTCTTGCCCTCTAACAAGCCAATAGTTGCTTCTTTTCTGTCCATTACTAATAAACCAAAAACCTCTGTAACCGCCATCATTTCTTTTAAAGGTTCTAAAACAAATTCTTTATCACAGCGATATAATCTAATCTTCAGGGGCATGGGTGGCTCAATGTCCCATAATTGCATATCATCTTGTCCTTCAACTTTGGAAACATTTCCACAAAACACAGCTAATCCATTTTCAGGAGTTTTTCTCAGGGTTTTCAAATGCCTGACAATTTTTTCAAGAGCTTCTGAAACATTTTTTCTAGTAGCAGTGGACTTAATATTTTTTGCAGTTGATTTTTCAGCTTCTAATTGTCTTTGCACAGAGTTTACATCATAACCTGCAGCAATATAAACACTAATTAATTCAGTCTGCCGACCTTTATAGGTTTCAAGTTGTTCTAATTTTTCTGTAAGTTCTTGTTTTGTTATTGGCATTTTAAATTAAATTATGAGTTGTTATTAAATCTCTTTCAAATTTTTTTAATTCTTCAGGGATTTTAATTCCTTTTATTTCATTTCTCAGACTTATCCCTTTGTCTTTTTTATTTTTCCAAACTTTTTTATTAAATTCAATTATTTTTTCAACTAATTTCAAATCAGATTTTCCTTTTTTTGCTTTTGGAAACTCAATTTCAAATAAATTTATTTTTTTGTCTTCAGCTATATTTGTAGTAACTTGCGGAATTACTGGGTAAATTAGGATTAAAAATCTTTCAAGAAGATAATGCAAGGTGTATTTTGCAGAATTGCTTTGTTCTTTGCTAAATTTATTATCTTTGTTATATGCTCTGGATTTTGCTATTTCAAGATAATGAGAAGCAAAGATTTCCCATAAAAAATATCTTAATTTTGAAACAGGATTATAAAAATCATAATTATGATAAGCTTTATCAGTAAAATCAGTTAAATTTTCTATATAGTCAATGAATAATTTATCAATGTTTGTTAATTCTACTTGTTTTATTTTTTCAAATTGCATAATAAATTTAGATACATTTAAAATTTTAGTCAGGGTTTTAACTTCTGCTTTGATTCTTTCTTCAGAACAACTTAAATCAGTTTTAGAAAGATCTCCTTCTGTTGCAGCCCATATTCTTATTGCTTCTGCACCATATTCTTTAAGCAAATAATGAGGGTCAATTACATTGCCTACTGACTTGCTCATTTTTTTCCCTTTACTATCTAAAATATGCTGATGAATCCAGGCATCTTGAAAACAAAGTTTTCCTGTTTCAAGATATCCTCTTAAAAGAGTGTAATACAACCAGGTTCTTACAATTTCTTTGCCTTGGGGTCTTAAGGTTGCAGGATATGCTTTGTCAAAAAAAACATTATCTTTTTTGTATTTTAATATATATAATTCAGATATTGAAGAGTCCATCCATGTATCAAAAACCCTTATTTCACCTTTCCATTTTTTATCAGGAAAATCTTTCACAATTCCAATTTTTTTCTCATTTTCATAAACCTCTGCATTTTTTGGAACATCTTGTTTCCATGGCTGGTAATATTTTCCAGGCAATGGAACTGCAATAAGATTACCTGAATACCATAGTGGAATTTCAGTTGCATAAAATCTTCTTCTTGAAATAGGCCAATCAATTGAAATAGCATCAATCCAATCTTCAAGTATTTTTCTTGAAATTTCAGGATAAAAATTTAATTTTTTTGAGATTTTTCTTATTTTTTCTTTAATATCTAATTGCTTTAAATAAAATTCAGGCATTTCAATAAATTCTATTTCAACTTTTGATCTTTCTGAGATAGGCGTTCTATGAACAATATTTTCCTGCTTAACAAGTAATTTTTTTTCTTTAAGTGTTTCAATAATTTTTTTTCGAGCCTCTCTTACTTTTAATCCTTTTAAAAAACCAGCATGTTCATTCATTGTTCCATTAATATTAATGGCAATAACTGGTTTCAAATTTTGCTCTCTGAAAAACTGAATATCTGATAAATCTCCTGCAGAACACATCATTGCAATTCCTGTTCCTTTTTCAGGGTCTGCCAGAGGATGCGATTTTATTGGAATTTCTTTTTCAAATAAAGGACTAATTGCAGTTTTGCCTTCAAGATGTTTATATCTTTTATCTTTTGCATTAAAAATAACCATTCCACAAGTGCAGATTAATTCAGGTCGGGTTGTGCCAATAATAATTTCTTCTCCTGTTTCTTTAATTTTCCATTTAATATCATTAAACCATGATTTAATATATTCATATTCAATTTCAGAATCAGCAATTGTAGTTTGTAAAATTGAGTCCCAATTAGTAACCCTCATAGCTTCATAAATTAAACCTTTTTTATATAATTCAATAAAAGTAGATTGGGTTAGGGTTCGATAATCAGGAGAATCAGTTAGATACACGCTTCCTATGTGGTTTCCCTGCTTATAAGAAGTAAATGAAATTCCTAATTTTGCAAATGTATCTTTTGTTTCAAAACCTGTTTCATTTAAAAGTTTTTCACATAATTTTAAAAATTCTGTTCTAGATAAATCAAATGCAGAAACCTTGTATTTTTTTTCAGCACCAATTTCTATTGGCAGTCCGTTTCTGTCAAGCCCTAGTGGAAAAAGAACTTCAAATCCTTTCATTCTTTTGTATCTTGCAAACATATCCATAAAACAATATGTTACAGCTTGCGCAATATGAACTGGGGCATTAATATATGGGGGGGGTGTATCAATAGAATAAATCTTTTTTTTAGTCTCTGGATTAAACTTGAATTTTTCAGATTTTGCCCATTTTTCAGTTATTTTATTTTCTATTTCAATATTCCATTTATTTTCCATTTACAGAAAACAAACACAAATCTTATAAAGTTTCTCTTTTTCAATTTATCATGGCAAACAATCAGGTAAGCATGCCTTCTGGATTTGGAGGGTTAATGAGGTTTAATGAAGAGTATGCAAGCAAGTTTAATTTAAAACCAATGCATGTAATGGTATTTATTGTATTAATCGTGGCATTTAGAATTTTCTTAGGGGGTATATTTTAGTTAGGATGGAGAGAGATTATTATAACGAACATTCATGTGGCAGAGGGTTGAGAAAGATTGTATTAAAAGTTTTTACTAAAAGAGAAATAAGAAATATAGATTCTTGTGTTCCTTATTGTGATATATTTGTAAATGGAAAACAAAAAGGAACAATAAGGGTAAATAAGAAAGGAAATAACAATCAAAAATACAATGTACGCGATTTAATATCTAAAGCTCGTGGTTTTTATGTAGGTAATATTTTCGAAAAACATTATAATCTTGATGTAATTATACATGAAACCCAAAAATTTTATAGAGGTTTATCTTGGGGATGAAAAATACTATTATTTTAATGGATGAATTTGAAAGAAAATATCCTTGTAAAATTAATTTAAATTTATTAATGCAAAATTTGAAGTCTTTTGTTGCAGCAACTCATAATTTTATTGTTTATTAATTACCCTTGTCTTGAGCACTTTAGTTAGGGTAATTAAAATAGAAAACTATAAATAATGTTTATTATAATGAAAAAAATGGAAACAGCAATTTATTCAATCAATGAATTTAAAAAGATTTATTATCCTAATCATTATAAAGAGGAGTTAATACAAAATATGACTCCTGAAGAAAGAGGTAAAGATATGGCAAAAAAATCAATTGATAAAATAATAAAATTTTTAAAAAATTAAAATGTTTCCAGGTTTAAATCCAAAAAAAATGCAGCAGGTTATGAAGCAAATGGGAATTGCTCAGGAAGAAATTTCTGCTTCTAGAGTTATAATTGAAAAAACAGATAATAGCAGGATTATTATTGAAAATCCTTCTGTGACAAAGATAAAAATGCAAGGGCAGGAAACATTCCAGATAGCAGGAGATGCAACAGAGCAAGCAGGGGAAGTTGGAATTTCAGAGCAGGATGTTCAGGCAATTATTGAAAAAACAGGTTGTTCTGAAGAACAAGCAAGAGAAGTTTTAGAAAAGACAGGTGATTTGGCTGACGCTATTCTTGAATTAAGCTGAAAAGTCTAAAATTTGTTTCATATTTTTAAAGAGTAAATATAAAACCCAATAAAATTATAATTTTGTCTTAATTACACATTCAATTAGGTGGTGGCTCTTTTGTTATGCATAAAATTAAGGTTCGCAAATTATTAATAGAAATCACTAATGTCAGTAAATTAAATGATTTTAGAAGCTCTAATCTCAATAGATTTAAAGTTAAATGAAAAATACCTTTATCAATTAGAAACTGTAGTTAAGTAAAAGAGAAGTATTTTATTAAGTTATCGTTAGCACATGTCTTTGGGTGGGATGATTAATGGGTTATCATAATTTGATTTAACAACTTTTAATCAGACTTTTTTAAAATTGACTCTCTGAACCCAAAAATTATTCAGCAGAAATAAGGTTCTTGATAGTCACATTAGAAAGAAAATCATTGGGCATTCTTTTACTTACAGAAAGAATTTCTATTCCCAAAATATTTCCGTCTTTATCTAAATCAATAATTGTATTATCATCAATTTTTTTATTTGAAGCAAATTCTCCACTACTAAATTCAATATATACTGCATCAGCTTCTTTATCAAAAGTTATTTTCATATCCAATAAACAGTCACAATCTTTATATATTTATCTCTTTCATAAACCACTTCTATTTTTCCTCTTCCAATGTCTTTTTGAGCATAATATTTTCCTTCTTTTTTATCTGTTTTTTCAGCATATTTAATTGTGTTAATTATTTCATCTTTAGAAATGTTTCTTTTTTTCATTCTCCATCCAACATGCTTTGTAAAAATTATGTTCATTATTTTATCAAAGAAAGAGATATTAAAAATTTATCCCTATTGATTTTAAGATTTCTAAAATCTGCAATTAAAATTCTTGAATTAAGCTGATTTTTTAAATAAACTCAATTACCAATATTTATATCAACTTTCAATACTTTGTAATTTATGGAAAAATTCCTGGAAAATCTTCAAGAAGCTGGAAAAATAATACAAACAGCAGATCATATGATTTATGTAACTTTTCCTATTGTTCAGGATAAAATACTTTTATTAAAAATACTATCAGAACTGAAGATTGCTATTTCAAAATGCATAAATTCAATTCTTCAGTATGAATATCTTTTCAAAAGAATAAAGTTATTTAGTAATCCTAAGCAAAATTTTAAGAATTTTCAGGATAAATGTGCCAAGAGATATAATATTACAAAACAAGAAATAGATTTGATCAATGAATTATTTGAAATTATTGAAAAACACAAACAAAGCTCATTTGAGTTTAAAAAAGGGGATAAAATAATAATTATGACTGAAAATTTTACTCCCAAATCAATTGCTTTGGAAGATATAAAGAAATTTTTAATTTTGAGCAAAAACATTTTAAAAAAAACTCTTGAAAACATAAAAACCTAATTTTGAGGAAAAAAATTATATAATTTATTATGGTAGAATTTTGAGATAAATATAAAAACCCTTTTTTCTTGTTATATTATACTTCTAATTAGGGATAATATGGAAAAAATAATACAGGAAAAAATTAGTGCAGACCATCTATTATATGTTAGTTTGAAATATACAAAAACTTGTGATGTAATTTTTAATCTTATGCTAAGATGGAGAAAAATGATAAAAACAAGCATTGAGCAGATGCTTAAACATGCTAAAAAGAAAAAAAAGATAACAAAAATTTCTACTAATCCCGTGGGGCAAATTGATGAAATCAAAAAATTATTTAACAAAAATAAAGATTTTTTACAAGTGATTGAAATGTATGAAATGCTGAGAAAATTAGAGGATTTAAGGACAGAAAGAATAGGCGAATTTAGAAAAAATGTTAATTTGAAGATATTTTACCAAGGCAAAGAAATAAATGTAAATCTTGAGCAATTAAAAATTTATGCTGAAAATTTAGAAAATTTTATAAGAACTACAAAACAGTTCCTGTCAAGTTAATAGAATTTTGCCAAAATATCAAAACTTTCTGCGAAGAATTTTGAATAGTTATTTTATTTAAACTTCTTTTAAGAAGGTTTTATAAACATATTTTTTGTATAAAATATTTATAAAGGGAAAAAATCTCTTTAATTTAATTAAAATGGCAAAAATAATTGTTATTACATCTGGAAAAGGAGGTGCTGGAAAAACAACAACAGCAATTAATTTAGGCGCTGCTATGAATTATTTTGGAAAAGATGTTTTAATTATTGATGGTAATTTATCCACCCCAAATATCGGGATTCATTTAAATTCTCCTGAAGTTCCGATAAATCTGAATCATGTTTTGCAGAACAAAGCAGACATTTATGAAGCAATTTATGAGCATGAATCTGGAATGAAAATAATTCCTTCCTCTTTATCTATAAAAGAATTAAAAAAAATAAAACCTGAAAGAATAAAAGATTTTAAAGAGGCTTTTAAAAAAATTTCTGATTATATTATTGTGGACAGTGCAGCAGGATTGGGAAATGAGGCTTTGTCAACTATTGACCTTGCAGATGAAATAATAATTGTGACAAATCCTGAAATGCCTGCAATAACTGATGCTTTAAAAACAATTAAACTTGCTGAAGAAATGAAGAAAAAAATAATTGGCATTATTGTTACAAAAGTTAGAAAAAATCAAATAGAAATGCAGCCAGAAATTGTTAAAGAAATGCTGGAATTGCCTATTTTAGGCATGATTCCTGATGATATTGCGGTTTCTAAATCATTAAATTTAAAAGATGCAGTTATTCATGTTTTTCCAAAAAGCAAGGCATCACGGGCATATAAGGAGATTGCAGCAAAACTTCTGGATGTTGATTATGATTCAAATAAAGACAGGGAAAAATTGATAATAAGACTTCTTAAAGCAATGGGATTGAGAAGAGAATAAATTATTTTTAAAAACTAAATCTTAAATCAAGTTTTTTTGTTTGATTACACATTTAATTAGAGGATAGTTCTTTTGTTATATATAAAATTAGAGGGCATAATTATTAATATAAATCATGAATATCATTAACTTAAATGATTTTAAAATTTCTTATCTCAATAATTTTAAAGTTAAATTAAGAATAAGTTTATCAACTAGACATTGTAATTAATAAAATTAATTCATATTAATAAATCAGGTAAGTTTAGGTGTTTTATTCTTGAATTCACCAAGTTAAATTCAAATTATTTCTATTATTTAAAAATGATATTTAAAGTTAGAGCCTGTTCCAAAAAACTATATTTTCTGAATTTTTAGAAGATGACTGATGTGTCAAATAATAAAAATATTCATTTAAAAAATAATAGATTTTTTTTAGTTCAGAATTTTTTAATCCGGATTTTTGATAATAACATGAACCATTGAATCCAATTTTATTATATTGCAAAGATTTATCTGTGACAATTTCTAATTTTCCAAATTTAATTCCTTTAAATTTTTCAATTAATGATGTTTCTTCAGATAGCTTCAATGAAATTTTTTTAATAGATTTTGCGATTAATTCTTTGTCAGGCAGCGGGGCGATATAATTCCAACCAGCCCAACATGGAAGATGGAAAAAAGGCAATGTTAAATTCTTTAGATTTATTTTATATATAAAAATTTGATTTTCAGATAATTCAATCATGTTTAACTAAGAGAAAACAATTTAAATAAATTTGCCTGATAATTTTAAATTATTTTTTTAAACAAAACCTCTGATTTTATTATTTTTTTAGCACTAAATTGTTTTGTTATTTTTTCCGAGGTTTCAGGAATAAAAGGCCATAATAATTCAGCAATTTTTAGAATTGATTCTTTTAATTCATAAAGAACTTTTTTGTTTTTTGTTTCCCAAGGTTTTTTATTTTGAACATATTCATTGCAAATATCAACAAATGCAAAAATTTCATTTAAAACCTTGTCAAGTTCATAATTTTCAAATAATTTTTCAATTTTTTTTAGATTTAATTTTTTAATTAGTTTATTTTCACATTTTTCAATACTATTTTTTTTGCCATAGAACTCAGTATAAAAAGGTACACCGAGCGGTGCTATTAATCCTTCAACTCTTGAAACAAGGTTTCCAAGCTTATCTGCAAGTTCATTATTGTGCCGGTTTATCAGTGCTTGTTCTGAAAAATCCCCATCTTTTCCAAAAGGGATTTCTCTTAATAAAAAATATCTTGCAGAATCTACTCCTGCAATAGATATTAATTCATTAATATTAATAGTTTTTCCGCGAGATTTTGAAATTTTTTCTTTATTGATTGTCCAATATCCATGAATAAAAATAGATTCAGGCAATTTAATTTCTGCAGACATTAAAATCGCTGGCCAAATAACTGCGTGAAACCACATGATGTCTTTGGCAACAATTTGTAAATCTGGAGGCCAGAATTCTTTATTTTTCTTTACAGCAGTATAATAATTTAATAAAGCATCAAACCAAACATAACAAATATGCTTTTTATCAAAAGGCAGGGGAATACCCCAGTCAAAACTAGTTCTGGATATGCTTAAATCTAAGAGTCCCTTATTTAAACGATTAAGAATTTCCTTTTTTTTATTTTTGGGAAGAATAAATTTTGGATTTTTTTTATAGAATTCAATAAGTTTATTTTTATATTTGCTTAATTTAAAAAAATAAGTATCTTCTTCTAATTTTTCTAGTTTTGTTTTATGAATTGGGCAATATCCTTTTTTCAAATCTTTGTCAGTATAATAAGCCTCGCAACCTGTGCAGTATAGCCCTTTATAAGTTCCCTTATAGATATCCCCTTTGTTATAAATTTTTTGCAAAATTTCTTTTACAACTTTTTCATGGTCTTTATCAGTAGTTCTAATAAACCTATCATAATCAATATTTAATTTTTTCCAGGCGTCTTTAAATTTTGGAATTAAACTATCTGTGAATTCTTTGGGTTTTTTATTAAATTTTTCTGCTATTGCTTGTATTTTTTTCCCGTGCTCGTCTGTTCCAGTGAGTAAAAAAACTTTTTTTCCTTTAAACTTGTTCCATCTGGCTAAGACATCTGCAATTATTGTGGTGTAAGCATGCCCAATATGCGGAATATCATTAGGATAGTATATGGGGGTAGTTACATAAAATTTATTTTTCATAAATAAGGCTATTTTTGAAAGTATTTAAAAATAACTGAAATAGGGATTATTGATATTTTAAATAAGCAAAGCCTTTTAAATAAAAGCTTGTTAGGATTAAGATGTTTAAAAAAAAATTATGTAAAAATTGCGGAAATAAAATTGGAGATAAACATAGATTTTGCCCTTGTTGCGGGGCTCAAACAAACAAAGATTCAGAAGAAAATTGGGGCATGCTTGGAAAAAATGATTCAATTCAGCCTGATGATGCGTTTTCTTTTCCTATGGGGTTTGGTAATATTTTTAATTCCTTGGTGAAAAATTTAAACAATCAGTTTAATGAGTTAAATAAGGAAATAGGAATGCAAAATGATTTGGGCAAAAAAGATTTTAATAAAAAGGCAGTTCCAATGAAAAAAGGAATAAGCATAAGCATATCTACTTCTGGCAATAATCCTCCAAGAATAAAAATAAGTCAAATGGGAAATTGTGAAAAAAAACTAATTAAAAGGAAAAATTTTTCTAAAAATTTTTCTGAAAACAATTTGAAAAAACTTTCAAAACTTGTTAAAAAAGAACCCTTGACAGAAATTAAAAGGCTTTCAAATGAGCTTATATATGAAATAAATCTTCCTGGAGTAAAATCTTTGGATGATATTTCAATATTAAATCTTGAAAATAGCATTGAGATAAAAGCCCTTACAAAGACAAAAGCTTATGTAAAAATAATTCCAATTTCTTTGCCAATGAAAAATTATGAGTTTGCAAATGAAAAATTAATTCTTGAATTTGGGGATAAAAATTAATATAATTTTATAAATCTTCTAATAAAGACTTTTTTATATTTCTCATGCTTTCCACTTCTTCACGAGCTTGAGATTCATTGTATAAAATTCCGTTCATAATAAAAACAGCATAAAAAGCTATCTTATCAACCAGTTTTTTTCCAGAATATCCGCCAGAGAGTTCAATTAAATTCATAATATGTTGTTTTTCGCCTTTTTGATAGTGCATATGATGAATTTGTAAGCATTCTTTATAAAAATTTGTATAATTAAAATTAAATATGAGCCTGCACAGATTTGAACTGTGGACCCCTGCCTTATCAGAGCAGTACTCTAGCCAGGCTGAGCTACAGGCTCATATATTAAAAATCACATAAAATACGTTTATAAAAGTTATGAAAACAAAACACTAAGCTTTAAAAATAGATTTTTTCTAAATAATTTATGGTTAAGGGATTATATCATTATTTAAGGCAGGCATGGAAAAAGCCAGATAAAAAAACATTAAGAGAAAGAATGATTGTTTGGAGGAAATCTGGTGTTTTTACAAAAGTTGAAAAACCCTTGAGATTAGACAGGGCAAGAGCACTAGGGTATAAAGACAAAAAAGGATTTGTAACAATAAGAATAAGAATAAAAAGAGGGGGGCATAAAAGACCAAGACCAAATAAAGGAAGAAGAGGTAAGAGATTACACACTAGAAAAAATCTTAAGATGAATTATAAATGGATTGCAGAACAAAGAGTTGCAAGAAAATACAAAAATCTTGAGGTATTAAATTCATACTTAATTGGAAAAGATGGGATGCATTATTTTTATGAAGTTATTTGTGTAGACCCTCAAAAGCCTGAAATTAAAAATGACAAAACAATTAACTGGATTTGCAAGCCTCAGCATAAAAAAAGACCTATGCGGGGACTTACATCTGCTGCTAAAAAATCAAGGGGTTTGAGAAACAAGCATCCTACTTCAAAGACACGTCCTTCTGTAAGGGCAGGAAAAAGAAGAGGGAAATAAAAAACAATAATTTTTTAAATCTGGTTGTATATTAAAAAATCATGAAAATTACTTATAGAAGATTAATTAATGAAAAAGAATCTAAATTAGAGCAACTTGGAAAAGAAAAAATAGATTTTAATGAGGAATTTGAGAAAAAAATACCTGAAATTAGAAATAATACTGAATTCATTTCTGAAGTGTATAAATCCATAGAGGATATTATTGTAGAAAAAGGAGAAAAATATAAGGGGGCTAATCTTGCGGTTATAGAAGAGAGCAAGATAATGGTGCCATTAATCGAAGTTGTAAATGTGACTTATTACAAGGGGATGTGTGTTGAAAAGCCAAGATATTGCTGTACATGTTCTTAAAAAATCTTTTTTAAATTTAAATTGTGATTGAGAGATTAAAGGAAATAGTTTTAAACCTGTTTGATTAATTTAATTTATGGTATTTGAAAATTTAAAACAGATTTATTTTCACAAGTATCTTAAAAATAAGGAATTAAACCAGTTTTATCTTACAATTGTTTTGATGAATTTTGGAATATCTTTAATCAGCATTTTTGTTCCAATTTATCTTTATAAACTTGGATATTCTATAACTCAGATATTATTCTTTTTCTTTATTTGGGCTTTAGCTTATATTATTTTTTTATATCCTGGTTCAAAACTAGTTTCAAAAATAGGCGCAAAACATTCTATTTTGCTTTCAACATTTTTTGCAATTATTTATTATCTTGGTTTAAATTTTATAGATAATTTAAGTTTTTTATTTTTTATTTTGCCAGCAGTAAATGCCTTGCATGCTTTATTTTACTGGCATGGTTATCACACTCTTTTTATTTTGCATTCAGATAAAAAACAAAGAGGGAAAGAAATTGGTTTTAGTTATATTCTTACATTTGTTTCTGTTGCTATTGCCCCTTTTATCGGGGGTTTAATTGCAAAAGAAACATTTGCATTATTATTTGGCATTGGGAGTTTTTTTATTCTTGTCAGCACAATACCTTTGTTTTTTACAAGGGAAAATTATTGTCCAAATCACCTTACTTTCAAATCTCTTTATGAAAGTATTTTGTCAAGAAAAGAAAAAAAAGATATTCTTAGTTTTTCAGGATATGCTATTGAGTCAATAATACAAGCAGTTATCTGGCCAATTTATCTTATTATTATTTTAGGGACATATGTTAAGACTGGGTTAATTGTTTCACTTACTACTGGGATTTCATTGCTGGGAATTTATGTTGCAGGAGTTTTGTCTGATAAATATAATAAAATTAAATTAATAAGAATATGGTCTGTATTCCATTCACTAGCCTGGATTGCCAGAATATTTGTAAATTCTATGACTAAAATATTTTTCATAGATTCTTATAAAGGACTTACACAAAAATTATTATATATTCCCTGGGAGGTTCAGATTTATAAATTAGCAGATAAAAGAAAATATTTTGAGTTTATTATTTTTGAGCATTTGATTTTTCAATTGGCAAGAGTTTTGATATTGCCGGTTTTAATGGCTGTTTTCTTTTTTGATTTTTATCCTTTTGTTACTACTTTTATAATTGCTGCATTTTTTAGCTTATTTTATGGTTTTATAAAAAGGAAATAAAGAGAAATTCTTAAAAACTCTTTAATATTATTTTCAACATGGTGATAAATTTTTTTTATTTAATTGCAATTATTGGTTTAATTTCAATAATATCTGGAACACTGATGATTTCCATGAAAAAAAGTTTTAGGAGGAGATATATTTATCCTCTTTTGATATTGGGGGGAATTTGTTTGGAAATTTATAGCATCTATATTCAGGACAAAATTTTTATAATCTTGCAAGGGGTTTTTATAATCTCGTCAATATATGGCTTAATTAAAATTCATGAAACACATAGAAAATGAGATATAAAATAATTGCAGAACTTTATGAGGCGCTTTCAAGTACAACAAAACGTCTTGAAAAAATTGATATTCTTTCTAAATTTTTAAAATTATTATCTGAAAAAGAAGGGGATATTATGTATTTGTTAATGGGGGATATTTACCCTGAGTATAATGAAAAAAGAATTGGGATAAGCAATCAGTTAGTTATAAAAGCTATTTCAAAAGCAACAGGAATTGAAACAAAAAAAATAATTCATGAATGGAAAGTTATTGGTGATTTGGGGAGGGTTGCAGAAAAATTTACCCTGCATAAAAAACAAGCTACATTGCAGAGCCATGTTTTAACAACTGAAAAGGTTTTGGAGAATTTAAGAAAACTTCCAGAACTTGAGGGAAAAGGAACAGTAAATAAAAAAATGGGCTTGATAACTGAACTTTTAACATCTGCCGAGCCTATTGAAGCAAAATATTTGATAAGAACTTTGATAGGAGATTTAAGAATTGGCATTCAGGAAAGTACAATTCGTGAATCAATGTCTGGGGCATTTTTTGACAGGGATAAACAAGCATCAAAAAAAATTCAAGAGGCTATTGATAAATCTAATGATGTGGGGATTGTTTTTGAAATTGCAAGAAAAGGCAAATTAAAAGAATTAGAAAAAATTTCATTAGAGGTGGGAAAGCCAATAAAAGCAATGCTTGCCCAGAAAGTTGTAACAATTAAAGAGGGTTTTAAAGCACTGGGCAAACCTTGTGCTGTGGAATATAAATATGACGGGTTTAGATTATTAATTCATAAAAATTCTGATAAAATAAGTTTATTTACAAGAAGTTTGGAAAATGTAACTAATCAATTTCCAGAGGTTGTGGGGTATGTTCAAAAATATGTAAAGGGAAATTCATTTATTCTGGATTCAGAGGCAGTTGGTTTTGATAAAAAAACAAAAGAATATAAGTCTTTTCAAAA
>JAHIHG010000098.1 GCA_018898425.1 Nanobdellota archaeon
CAACAAGTGTTTGAAAAATTTTTTCATCCATGAACCCTTTACCTCTTTTCATAATCTGCCTATCACAAAATAAACAACTCATGTTGCAATTATTTGTGGATTCAACATCAATTATATATGGTTTTTTAAGTAAACTTTTAATAGGAGAGCTATATCTAGCATTTTCATAAATTTCTTCCAAAAAAGGACTTTTTATTGTTTTTTTCATTTTAAAATTCCTGCATTTTTATACCAGTTTATAGTGTTTTTTAAAGATTTCTTTAAATCATGCTTAGGTTTCCATCCAAGTTCTTTTTTAGCTTTAGAAGAATCACAAATCCATGTTGTGAGCATGCCTTTGATTACTCGGGTATTTAAGTCTGCAGATTCTCCAAAAATTTTTTCATTTAATTTTGCATAATTTTCTAATAATTCAATTGATAGGTTTTTTTTCTTTAAATCTATATTTTCAATTTCTGCAATTTGTTTTGCAAGTTCATCTAAACTTGGAGAACTATCCGATATAAAATAAACTTCTCCTTTTTTTTCACTTTTTCCTGCAAGTTCAATAGCTTCTACTAAATTTTTAACATAACATAAGCTTTTTCTGGTTTCCCCACTATTCTTTATAGTAAAATAATTACCCCTTGTTACTAATTTAATAAGTTTTAACATGCTTAAATCTCTTTTTACATCATCATGCTCTCCATAAACAATCGGAGGTCTTAAGATTATTACTGGAAATCCTTTTTCAGCCATTTTAAGAAGATGTGATTCAATATTTCTTTTACTTTTACCATAATCTGAGCAAGGATTACTTTCCATTTCTTCATTTATTATTTTGTCTGAATCTCCAAATGCAGAGCCACTGCTCAAATAAATAAATTTATCAAGTCCTTCAAGCGATTCTATAAGATTGATGGTTCCTTTAAAATTTGTTTCATCATAATGCCCATAACCTTTTGACCCAACAGCTCCTGCAAGATGATATACAATATTATATCTTCCAAGTTTTAAGGAATTTTTATCATTTAAATCACCTTTAATTAATTTAACTTTATGTTTTTTTAAAAAAGATGTGTCTGAGGTTTTTCTAATTAAACAATCAATTTCATTTTCTGGTTTAGACAGAAATTCAACAAGATTTTTTCCAATAAATCCTGTTGCTCCTGTTACAAGAATTTTCATTTTTTTAAAAGTTTTATATCTTCTTTAAAAATAGTATTATCCTCTGCTATATCTTTAAGTGCTACTCCTCCTACTGCAAGATCATAATATTTTGGGGATAATCCGTTTCCAGGACTTTTAGCACACAGCATATCTTGAGTTATAGTGGCTCCTTTTGGAATATATTTGTTGGCAACTAAACTTTTTGCAAGTTTTTCTCTGATTGGTTTTTCATTTTCTAAAAGCTTTTTTTCAAAACCACCCAGCATTACAGGAATTCTTTTTAAATCTCTTACTAATCTTTTAAAACTGTCTGGTTCAAGAGATGCTGCATGATCTCCTCCCTTCATAGTTCTATCTAAAGTAAAATGTCTTTCAAACACTCTTGCCCCCAACATATAAGCAATTAAAGGGGCTGTTACTCCTAATTCATGCCCAGAATAACCTAAAACAACTTTCTCTCCAAAAATCTTTTCATATGTTTTTAAAACATTTAAATTAAGATCTTTAAAATCACAAGGATAAGTGCTTGTGCATTGCATCAAAATAATATCTTTGTTATATTCTGATACTATTTTTACTGCCTCTTTTACCTCATCCATTGTAGACATGCCTGTAGAAAGTATAATTGGCTTTTGTTTTTTTGCAGTGTATTTAAGTAATGGAAGATTTGTCAAATCTGCAGAAGGGATTTTAAATGCCGGAACTTTTAATTCATCTAAAAACTCTATACTTTGCTCATCCCAACCAGATGCAAGAAAAACCAAATCTTTTTCTTTAGCATATTTTTTTAATTCAAAATAATCTTCTTCTTTTAATTCCAATTTTTCCCGATGCTTTCCATAAGTTAAGCCAAAACTATTTGCATTGAGATAAGGCTTATCAAGACCTTCTCTTGTTAATATTTTATCTGTTGTTCTTTTTTGAAATTTAACTGCATCAGCACCAGCATAGTGAGCCATGTCTATTAATTGTTTGGCAATTTTTACATCCCCTTGATGATTTATGCCTATTTCTGCAATAACAAAGGGAGCTTCATTTCCTCCAAGATATTTGTTGTCAATTTTAATTTTTTTCATTTTTAAGTTTCATAATATTTTCTATTAATAAAAAATCAAACCGATTATCTACTTCAACACTTTGTTCATCTTCCATAACATATAAAGAGATTTTCCCCCCCAATCTGCAATGCGCATTATAAAGAAGGTCTTTTTTAATTATATATATCGCACCATTTTCTGCATACTCTTGTTCTTTTTCTTGTCTTACTTGTCTGTTTTTATAATCATAATTTAAAGCAAAAGCCGTATCATTTTTTTGTTTCCATAAAAATTTATGAGAGTTAGTAACACTTAACAAAGAATCTGCTTTTTCAGTAAAGAATTTTTCTATTGCCTCATCTAGGTGTTTTGAATTTCTTAAAGGAGATGTTGGCTGTAATAATATTGCAACATCTATTTTATATTTTGCTTTTTTTTCTAATTCTTTTATATTATATTCATAAACTGGGTCAAGAGGATTTGTATCTGTTGGCTGTTGAGGATCTATTACTGCTTCTAATCCTGATTTTTTTGCTAATTCAGCTATTTCAGCATCCTCTGTTGCTATGGAAATAATGTCAATATATTTTGAATTTTTAGCAGCTTCCATAGTGTACTCTATCATTGGTTTTCCATATAAATCTTTCAGGTTCTTCCTGGGAACTCCTTTTGAACATCCTTTTGCAGGAATGACCGCTGCTATTTTATATCCATTAAACATAAATATGCGTGTGTATGCCCCTTTATAAAAATAACTATATTAAAGTAGTTATTTTAACATAATTTCTTTTATGGCGTTTAAAACTCTTTCAGAAGATTTTCCATCTAATTTAAAAAGATAATTTTTTAAGAATTTTTCTTTGTTTTTAACCCATTCGTTTAAGAATTTTTCAGATCTTATTTTTTTAATAGCATTTATTAATTCTTTTTTGTTTCTTGCCTTTAAAGCAACGCCAGATTTAACATAAGGAATTATTTCTGGCCTGTTTAAAGGGTTTAAAGAAATTATTGGTTTATTTTCAAACATTGCATCAAATGCAATAGTTGAATAAAGTGTAATTAACCCATCACATTCTTTTATTAAATCTTCAATTTTTCCTTTTTCTATGCAAATATTTCCTTTTTTTTCTTTTAAAATTGATTTGATGATATTTGATGATAGTCTTGGATGCAAGCTGATTTTTAATTCAACATCTTTAAATTCCTGCACAGATTCAATTGCTATTTTAATTATTTTTTCAGTTTCTTTATCTGCAAAAACATCATCATATTTTTGAATGCCAAGCATAAGACTAAATTTCTTTTTTTTATTTTCTTTAAATTGATTTTTATTATTTTTTTGTTTTTGAACAATATCATCAAAAATTGAAGCTCCTGTAATAATCAATTTTTTAGAATTTACTCCAAAATTAATCATCTGGTTTTTTATTATTTTCCCCCAGACAGCCATTTTGTCTGCTGTTAAAGGTATAAAACCTTTTCCAGCTGTATCTATAAAAACCCCATGCGGAACAACAATGCTTGGAATATTATATTTTTTGGCAATAAGTATGAGGGCTCTATTCACAGGTATTAAATCATCCATAACTACAACTGCTTTTATTTTATTTTTTTTAAAAAGATTGTCATAAGAATTTACATAATATGCCAACCATAAAAATCTAATTTTAAAGAGATAATTAAAATACTCTTGAAATGCTGGAAAAACATTTTGCCCCCCATAATTTAATCCTTTTTTTTGAAAATATTTATTAAATATTTTTTCTTTTTTCATGAGTTCTTTTTTAAAATCTTTTAATTTTTGATTATTCTCAAAAAAATCTCCAAAAGAGAAAAAATCTAATCCTTCTTTTTTTGCTTTTTTTTTGTGTTGAAATGTTTGTAATTATACCTTTGATATTAAGATTATCTAATCGTGCCTTATTCATAACATTTTGTAATCTCGAGTAATAATAATCATCATGTACTCCAAATAAAATAAATTCTTGATTTTTCATATTTTTATTTTGTGTTTTGACAAATTCTTTCCGATTTATGAAAGGAATGTTTTTAAACCTAGCAAAAAAAGAAATTTTTTTAGTAAAATAATCCAATTTTTTCAACATCCCTCCTTTATTTATTGAATTAAAAGAAATATTATTTTCTAAACAATCTTGTTTGCATATTTTTCCAAATAAATATTTTTCATTTATTATTTTTATTTTGTTTGGATTTTCTTTTTTTATGATGTAATCTATTATTTTGAGATTGTTTAAAGGCTCCATAATACTATAACAAAATTCTTGTTCTATTATATCTTTGATAAACATTTCATCATATCTTAAATTTTTTAAAGGTTCTCGGGAAAACCATTTTTTAAATAACTCAAAAGCTTCCACATACACATTTTCATATTTATCCGGAATATAATCATTCATTTTTGCAATGTTATTAATGTTCATATCTTTTAAAATAGTAAAAATTTCATTGTCAGCAATTATTTTAATATTTTTATTTTCTGATTTTTTTATTTTCTTAAAAATAAATTTCCAGTA
>JAHIHG010000015.1 GCA_018898425.1 Nanobdellota archaeon
CAGATTTTAATTTAAATTATGAAGAGGTTCACAAAGCAGTTTTGAAAAAAGGGCTTGCAGTTCCTGAGATAAGCCAGTTTATGACTTTTCATAATTATATAATTGATTGTTATAAAAATAAAAAACAGATTTTTGATGCAGGGGGAAATCCTCTTTCAAATAAAATAAAAAATGATTTATATAAGCAATTGACAGAAAATTGTTGGACATGGCTTAATGGATTGTTTCATCTTTCTGGTGATAAAAAAACAATTGAAAAAGTAATTGGTTTAGATTCTAATGATATTCTTTTAACAAAAAGGGAAGATTTAGAAAATTATCTTGAAGAAAATTGTTATGCTGATTTTATTAAATTAAATAAGCAAGGAATTCCAAATTCAAATGCAAAATCTTTTAAACAGGATTTTGTTAAAGGAAAAAATATTTATTTTTATAAGCCAGCAGATGAAAGGGTCGCGAGGTTTTATACTGTCTCTTACAGGGCTTACCTCGGTTGCGGCAGGTATTCTTCTTACAGGAATTCTAGTCTCGGGGTACGTGCCGTAGGCACGAGCAAGGTTTTGCTCGCTGGAGAAATAAAATGACATATAAAATACAAAGAAATAAGGATGTGGAGAAGATTGTTTCAGAAGTTAGAGCAAGAAATAATTTTAGAGGAAAGATTTCTGTTAAAGAGAAATATGATGCGCCTTGTTTTTCAGGAGTGATTAAAAAATTAGAAAACATTGAATCTACTTATAATCCAGACTATCCTTTGCATGAGATTGGGCCAGGTTATTCAAGGGAGAAATCATTTAATTCTGCATTTGAATCTGTTTTAGAGCATGAAGTGACTCATAAAAAAGATGGAAAAGGAAGAGGGTTTCCTCAAACTGAAGATTATGATTTAGAAAGAGTGCTGACTCCTGTGGCAAATGTTTTGAAATCCAAAGGTCTGCCAAATGTTGCTATTGGGAATCAAGGGCATACATTATATACTTATTTTGCAAATCTTGTTTCAGATTTTGGAGTGAATAATATAGTTTGTGATAATAGGGGTTCTGAAGGATTGTTTTTGGTGTATAATGATATGCTGAATTCTTCAGGAAAATTAGGAGATTTATTTGAAGGATTTTTAAAATTACAGGCAAGAACCTTTTCAAAAAAGAAAGGGGTTTCTAAAATTATTTTTTATTTTACTCAGAATAAAAAGCCGAAAAAAGCTGTTCAGAATTTCCTTTCAAGGACAAAATTAATGGAAATTCTTCCTGAGAAGAGAGCGGATTATCTTGCTAATCCTGATAATTATGAAAAAATATCTGTTATTTTTGCAGAAGAGTTTTCTGAACTTGTTGATGCTCAGGATTTGCAGGCTTGTTTTTTTCCTGTTTTTGGAGGAAATGATTTTGCAAGATTAAATGATGAAGAGGTACAGATGAAAATTGCAATAAAAGCTTATGGTAAAGAAGGCAGTGAGTTTAAGCCTCCTGTTTTTATGGATGATAATCTTGCATTATTATCTGTTTATAAAATGCTTGCAAAAGATATTGAAATGAAGGTAGAGAGCCATTCTATTGAGACAGAAAGACCTGTTTCTTATGTTTCAAGGAGAAAGTTTGATATTGAAAAAGATAATGTTGAAAAAATGAGAATTGGCATAAATTCCCCGGGAAAATTAGAGATGCAGGTGGGCAAATATCCTTTAAAAGTCAGGTCAAGATATCAAATTTCTGCAGGAAATTTCCCTGAAATAAGAGTTGGTTTGGTTGATTGTTCTGGTTCAACAAGAAGAGAAATTAATGGTAAAAAAGGCAAGATTATGAATTCATGGGCTCAAAAAAATATGCAGTGGACAGATTCAAGCATTTTTCATTATGAATTAAAAAATGCTTTTGGACTTTTTGAATTATTTAGAAGAAAAGGAACACTCAGAAGGTCAAATACAAGGGCAGGGGTGTTTTCAGATGAATCTCGAATGGGAATTGATTTAAGTGAGTCTGAGAGACTACTTTTGCAACCAAGTTTTAGTGGAACTCAATTAGATAAGGAAACAATTGATGAGCTTTTTCAGGGAAGAAATTGTCTGGTTTATTTAATGTCTGATGGAGAGATAGCTAATAAAGATGATTGGGTGACTGAATATAGAAAAGATAGCGGGAGAATAATTGAACAAAAAGTAAAATTAATTGACTATTTTGTTCAAAAGGCAGAAGGGCATCATGTTTTTTATCTCCATGTTGGGGAGCCAAATGAAACTTCAAATTATTTAGATTCAAGGGGGATAAAAGTTGTGTATGATGATGGAACTAATTCAAATGTATTAGTTGATTTAACACGAAAAGAAATTTATGGAGAAATAAAATAAAATGACATATATGATAAGACCAAGAATAGATTATTATGATTTAGACAAAATCATAGCTGAGGCTCCTATGAAGAAGGGAAAAAATATTTTGGAAAAAAAGGTTAAAGAAGAGGATTTGGGAGAGG
>JAHIHG010000099.1 GCA_018898425.1 Nanobdellota archaeon
AAACTCGGCACACTCTTCAGCAGAATAACCCCAATCTTCCACTAAATTTTCTACATCTGCTTTTGTCGCAGGACCATAAAAACTTTCCATACCTAATTTTCCTGGGCAACTATGTTCAAAAAAAATATTTTTCACACCCTGTTTTGCTAAAAGAGTAGCGACTTGGTCCAAAGACCCATGATTATAAATATCATTAGATGTTTTTTCAAAATTAAATTTTGTATCTCCAAAAAGTTTATATTTTTCATACTTACTACCAAGTAATTTCTGTCCATATTTATATCTCTGAAAAAATGTATCACCAACTACCTGTCCCATAGAATCAAAACTTGTATACTTTTCCCAAAATTCATCATAAACAATAACTGCAGCATTTTTATCTTTTAGACATTTTTTCTGTCTCTCATTTAATTTTCCATAACGAGGATTTATTGCCATAGATTTTGGAAGTTTTTCACCAGGATAAGCCTTTCTCCATGCCTCTTTGAATACCCATCCCATTGGAGTAGCAGAAGTTTCATTTAAAATAATCACTCCTGGCTTGCATTTAGAATGCCACTTTTTAATTGTTTTCACAGCATAATCCCGATATACTTCTGCTTCATATTTATTCAGAACTTTATATTTATCCATATTAAAACAAAAAGAATTATTGTTTTTAAATAATTCCTCTTTTAAGGGAGATCAAAAAAAATTAAAGAAAAATTCATCTTTTAATTCACTTTCAAAATAATCTGTCTGAACTTCAAAATTTATTTGAAATCCCTCTCATATTCTTTGACTTCATAGTTTCCACTATCTATTTCATCAAAAATAGTATTAATTTGATTAACAACATTTTCTAATCTTTTCAGTTTTGATTTATGTATTTGAAATGCTTCTGGATTCATTAAAGCTCCAGTACTCCACCATTTATATTGTCCTCTTGGAGGATTTACATTTGCTTCCTCAAATTCATTTTGAGCATCCCTTCTCATAAGAAAAAGATGATGAAGAATCTCAGATACTGAGCCCGTATATTTATGCCCAATTCCATGAGATATCTTTTTTTCAGGAGTAGTGTTTCTAATGCTAATCGGGGAGCTATGCATACTTCCCTTAACTAAATATAATCCTGCTGGAGAATCCCCTATAAATTTCTTTGCTTCAGAAGATGTTTTGTAAAACTCATCTATATTCTTCCATTTAAATTCTTCTTTATTTTTCATGATTATTCAAGTATTTTAAACTTTATAAATCTTCCTATTTGTTACTACTAATAAATTAATATATAAGCGAAAGATTTAAATACCAAATTATTCTATTAAAAATATAAAATGTCAAAAATATTACTGGTGGAAGATAACCAAAAATATGCAAGTGCTGCAGAACAGTATTTAACTTCAAAAAATAACATAGTAGTTCTTGCTAAAGATTATTCTCAAACTATGGAAAAACTAACAAATCCACAATTTGATTGTATAATTACTGATTGTTTTTTCCCAGAAATAACAGGAAGTAATAAAATTAATCTTGGAAAAGAATTAGTTAATAGAATGGCAAAACCTATTCATCTTGAAAGAAAAATGATTCAAGGATTAGAAATATTAGGACAATATGTTGATTTAAATGATCCAGATATGGAAAAATATTCTAAATTTTTGATAAATACATTGCAAGAAACAGACATTACAGAAAATCCAATAGTCAAAGCTATAAAAAAAGTAAGTATGTTGGGAAAAGAAATAACTACATCTATAGCTAAAAATTCAATTGGAATGTTATACAGAGAGGATAAATCCCCAACAGATTATCATAGTGTTCTTATGAAAGCGATGGATAAATCAGAATCAAACCAGCCTTTAGGAATCTTAGTTGCTGAAAAAGCTGATGAATTAAATTTACCATTTATTTTAACAACTTCAACATATCATCATGATATTTTAACTCAGCCAGTACAAGATTATGCTTTTAAAAAAAGATGGATGTTAGTAGATTGCGGGTCAAATAAAGAAGATGAAAAAGCAAGTCCTGAATTCTGGAAAAAAGCATTTAGTGAATTAGAAAGAAAGCTGATATAAATTTTTGATTAATTTTTAAAAAATACTTAATTCTTAAAAAACTATCTTCCTCTAATTGAGAAAAATGCACCAACTAATCCAATAAGAAATAAAACTCCTCCAATAATATTAGAAGAACTATTAGATAAATTACCAATAACATTTCCAGTTAAATTAGGAGATAAAAAAATCAAACCACTTACAACACCTGCTAATGCTATAGATGCTGTGACTTTGTTTTCTAGAGAAATTCTTTTTAATTTTCTTCTTTTTATTCTCTCTGCTTTTGCTCTCGTCTTTATAGCACTATTTCCAAGCCCTTGTTTTTCATAAGCATCTGCAGCTTTATTTATGATTTCTTCTGGTGCAACACCCATTTCAATAAGTTTCTCATAAGCATGTGTTGCATACTCAAACTCTCCCTTCTCAAAACAACTATCTCCAACTTTTCTCAATCCTTTTTTATCCCCTACTTTTCTATAAACTCTTAATGCCTCAGCAATTTTTCCTCTTTCAACACAAACATCTCCAACTTTTCTCAATCTTTTTTTATCCCCCGCTTTTTCATAAACTCTTATTATATCGTGAATATCTCCGTCATATCTGAGCCAAATGTCTCCAAGTATGCCCAGATTTTTTTTATCTCTTGCTTTCACATAATATTTTTCAGCCTCTTTCATCCATCCCAGAAAAAGTGCATAGTCCCCAACTTTTGTAAATCCTTCCCTTGATGTTTTTTTATCTTTTATTTTTTCATAAAACCTTTTTGCTTTGTGTATATCTCCTTTTCCAATCCAAACCGATCCCATTTGAGAATAAAAGCTATCTTGTGCTGAAGAATCCATCAAGTCAATATCACTTTCAATTTCTTTAAGATAACTAAGTTTTGCTTCATTTGTTTTTAACAAATCAAGTTTGTGATATATTTCTGATGATGTTATTTTTCTTGCCATTTGTTTACCTCTAATGTTTTATTAATAGAAATCTCCTTTTTAAAGATTTACATTTTTTGAGCCAAAACAGCGTAATTAAAAATTTAAAGTTACTCAAGAAATAATCTTGAAAATCTGACAGTTACTATTGTTTGTTTAAATTCAAAGTTTTAAGCAATGTTTCCCCTAGAATTAGGTTTATTTTAGGGGATTTTATTAATGGATATAAAGATAAATCACTAAAATTAAAAGGGTAATAGCTCAACTGTCAGAAGTCAATAAAGGAAAGAATTAGTGATACTTTGTTTGGTAGCGAAGTTAAGTTATAAACTTTTTCATGATTTGAGTTGGGTGTAGTATCTGAAAAATTTTTTCTTCTTAATCCTGATGCTGCAGAATTAATTTATTAAGAGTTTCATAAGCTTTTGTAAGATATTTTTCTTCTATTACAAATATAATTTGTTTATAGGTTGATGAAATATCATATATATTAACATGGCTGTCACTTAATGCAGAAGTTAGCAATGCTAAAAACCCCTGAACATTTTTTGAATAAGCTTTTAATTTTTCTGGTTCTCTGAGGGATAAAATTGAAAGATTATCTTTTTCTTCTAAAATATATTCTTTAATTATATTTAATTTTAATTTGTTCTTTTTGTCAATCACCAAAGTTATTTCTGAATTTCCCTGTGTAAAAAACAAGATGTCTCCCATATCCCATCTAATATTTTTAGAAATTTTATTTATTTTATCCATAACGAATTTATTTCTTTCAAATGTAATTGAAACAATTTGGTTTTTCATTAATAATTCTGAATCTTTTAATATTTCCTTAAATTCTTTCACTATCTTTTTTCCTTTTACTTCATCATAATATCTTTGAATTGTAATTAAAACAGATTGAAAATTAGCTTTAGGATTTTTTTCTTGTATTTTTGGCAAGAGAACTCTTGTTAAAGCTGAATAATTTATTAA
>JAHIHG010000100.1 GCA_018898425.1 Nanobdellota archaeon
ATTTCAATTTTTGCAGAGCTACTGCTAAATGTTAACTGAATTTCCATTTTTCTTGCCTCCGAAAGGTTTATTTAGATTAAGCCAGTTCTAACTAAAACGAAGTTTCAGTGAGCTAACAACCAGCTCACTTTTTATAATCAATTTAGAAATAAATATTTAGCGGTAAATAGACGCAATTCATCTGTCCCTTAAAAGGAGACGGATTTCTTGCTAAACTTTAAAAAAGGAGCTACAGTAGAAGACATAAAAAAATTCAACAATATAGAAGAAGTCTATGGAGATAATGTCCCTTTTCCTTATCTAAATTCATTTAAAGCGAAAATGAGGGCACAAAAAAATGATTAAAAGAATTGAACTTGAAGACATAATGAAAAATATAAATTATGATTTATTAAAACTAACAAAAAAATATGGAAATGAATTAGTTTTAGGCAGGGGCAAAGATTGTAATATAATGCATTCAATAAAAGGAAGTGGAGAAGATTCATTAAAAGGAGATAAATCTAAATTCTCGATGCTGGAAAATCATGCTTTAATCACTCAAAAAAATACTGGCTTTTTTATAAAAAGACTTTTAAAAAGAAATCCTATTGAAATATTCAGGGAAGGGGATGCCATTAGATTATCAACGCAATTTCAAGAAGAATTATTAATAAATAATGATAAAATTTATCTTGGAGTATATGGTCCGATTAAATTTAAAGAATATTATGATTTTGGGGAATTTGAATAATTAAAATGAAAAAAAGAATTAAGCTTGCAGATACAATAAAAAATATAAATTATGATTTATTAAAACTAACAAAAAAATATGGAAATGAATTAATCTCAAATTTCATGGTAGCATCAACTTTAAAAAATATTATTATTTTAGGAATTTTAAATAATTAAAATGCCAACACTTTATGACAAACTAACAAGCCAGAGATATGATTTAACCACACTTGTTAAAAAACATGGAAATGAACTAACTATTGGAAGAAAAAAGTCAGTTTTTCAAATTTTTGAAAAACAACCGCTCATTGCATTGGGAACTAATTACAGGGGGCAAGACACACTTGCATCAGAATATAAAAATACACATGGATTAAGTATAAATCATGCTAAAATTGTTTATAATAAAGAAATGGGAATTTTTTCAATAATTAAAAATAAATCATCAAGAATGATTGCAATACTTAGAAAAAACTATGAAGCAGGGGACAAAACAATTCTTTTACCCCATATAAAAGAAAACAAAATTATAATGCAAGAAACATTGACAGATAATGATGAAATTATGTTTGGTATATATGGTCCTGTTATTTATAAAATTGAGGATTTTGCATAATTAAAATGAAAAATAACATTGAAAACAAATTAAATAATTATAATGACCGCGATTCACCCCTATTTTTAGGAGGGTTTGTGGAATTTCTAATGCCCGGCATAGGAGTTGTTCCTTATATTGGAAGCATGTTAATTAGTTCTTATCTGTGGAGTCCCCTTGCAGATGCACAACAAGGATTTCAAACACCACATGATGAAATGCTTTTTTATGCTGTGAAAAATTCAGCAAAAATATTAATAGATGCCACAGCTGTTTCAGCAATAAGATATTTCTTTTAGATAATATTCAAATCTTCAATATACATTTCTTTTAATCTCTTTTTATATTTCTTGCTCCAGTTTTCAATAAATTCATTTATTGTTAGATTAGTTTTTTCTAATGCATAAAATTTATCTTTTTTTATGAACACATTTTTGTGCCTTGTTCTGAATTTCGCTACATTATCCTTGTCATTTTTATTTGGTCCTTGAAGAATTATTTTGTTTTTTTTCTTAACAACAAAAAAATAATTTGCTGTTTTTTCTCTTTCATAAATAAAACCCTTGTTTTTTACCTCAAAATATCTTTGAATTTCAGAGTTTAAAGTATGGTAAAATTTTAATAATTTACTTCCAGCAATATCCCCTTCTTGCTTATCTGTTTCAGCTTTTAATAAAATAAACTCATGATGTTTTTTTCCTGCATTATTTTTTATATTTTCCAAATTTATTTCTTTTTTTTCAAATGCTTTTTTAGAGGGATTTTGTAGAAATTTTTTTGCCTGTTTTTTAAATTCGTTAAATGTTTCTTGTGATAATGCGGCAAGGGTGTTTCTTTGCTTATATGTGGGGTCGATTAATACAATGGGGGAGCCTAGTTTAGAAGAATTTAAATCCATTAAAACAGATTGTTTGTTTTTATGATGTTTTTCTATGTCAATTACTTTTTTATCCTTAATCTTAATCATCTCGCTTATAAATTTTAAAAAAGTTCCATAATGATATATTAGTAATTCCAAAGAATATCCAGAAAAACCCCTTATGTAAGATTCTGCTCCATAACAATTATTTGCATAACAAAAGGATTTTGCTAATCTTACCCCACCAAGTAATTTTTCTGATTTTATTTTTTGCTTGATGTATTTTACATGAGAATAAGATAAATCAGTTATATTCTCGTAGTCTTCAGAACTCTTAACTTTTATTACAGGAATTAGTTCAAAATAAAAAAAAGGATTTATATTTACCCGGAAATAATCTCTTGAACCATGAACTCTTAAGATGTCTGTGTTTTTGTTTATTTTTTTTAATAATTTTTCAGTTAGATTTGAAATATCTTCTGTTTTATATTTTTTATCAAATCTTAAAAAAACATCCACATCATAAATGTTTTTTTTAATTAAAGTATTTTTAGCAAAACTGCCCCCAATAAAAATCTCTGCATTAATTTTTGATTCTTTTATCTCTTTTTTTATCTTGATTAAAAATTCTTTAAGTGAATAATTAATTATATTTAACTCTTTGTTTGAAGGTTTTATATTAGCCAAAACTTGATTAAGAATTGATTTAATTTTCTTTATTTTCATGTATTTAATAAAATAATGTTCTTTAATAATGTTTTTAAATTGTTTTGAAATATTATTCATGCTTATTATTAAACGTCAATCAACGATAATAAACAAATTTTGAAAAATATTAAATAGTGAAAATGCCTTAATTTTTATGGAGGAATTATTTAAAAAAATCATTAATCAAAAAATTATCCAGGGAGGAATGGGGGTTGGTGTTTCTAATTATATTCTGGCAAGAATTGTGTCTGCTCTTGGTGAACTGGGTGTTGTCTCAGGGGTTATGCTTGATGCAATGATGATACGCAGGCTTCAAAATGGAGATTTGACTGGAGAAATTAGACATGCACTAGAACAATTTCCTAATCAAAATATTGCTGACTGGATTATTGACAAATATTTTATTAAAAATGGAAAACCTTTATCTCAAAAATATCTTAATTGCCCATTTCCTAAATTTGATGTAAATTCTGAAAAAATTTTAACTTTAAAAAGCAAAAATCTTGAAAAATTAATTGTTGCAGCAAATTTTGTTGAGGTATATCTTGCAAAACAAGGACATAACAATCCTGTTGGCATTAATTATCTTCATAAAATCCAATGGCCAATAATGCCTTCAATATATGGAGCAATGCTTGCAGGTGTAGATGTCCTCTTAATTGGTGCTGGTTTTCCAAAAGAAATTCCCAATGTAATTAATTCACTTTCAAAAAAAGATAAAG
>JAHIHG010000101.1 GCA_018898425.1 Nanobdellota archaeon
ATTTCAATTTTTGCAGAGCTACTGCTAAATGTTAACTGAATTTCCATTTTTCTTGCCTCCGAAAGGTTTATTTAGATTAAGCCAGTTCTAACTAAAACGAAGTTTCAGTGAGCTAACAACCAGCTCACTTTTTATAATCAAGTTAGAAATAAATATTTAGCGGTAAATAGACGCAATTCATCTGTCCCTTAAAAGGAGACGGATTTCTTGCTAAACTTTAAAAATAAAATCTTCATATTGTTCCACAGGAATTTTTATTGAATAACTTCCTGTTTTTCTTTTAGACAAACCATCACCAACAACATTAACACCTTCATTAATAACAATTCCGCTTGATTCAGCAATAAAATCTTTTAAATTATTTTGAGAAGTTTCAAATTTTCCTCTTTTTACTTCAATAGAACTTGATACTGTTCTTGTGATTTTTCTTTCATCTGATTCTGGTGCAAAATCCTCTCCTATATATCTTTGAGAAGAAACACTTTCTGCATAACCCATGCTATAATCCACACCAACAGAGGGTAATCCTCCATATGTTGTGGAAAGACTCAATATCTCAGAACCAGAATTAACAATTAAAATAATCACAATTAACCCAACAATAATTAGCCAGTTTTCTTTTAATGTTTTTATTTGATTGGATATTGCCATATAATTTAGTATTAAAATCTGTTTAAATATCTTATTAAAAGTTTAATTTATGAATAAAAGATTATTTTGAATAATTTCAAGATTTTATTGTGAAGATAATTTTAAAAACACTAAATTAATAAATTATTCATTATGGCAATTTCAAAAAAATGTTTTTAACAAAAAGGATTTGCCAGTCCACTCAATGTGATAAAAATGGGTATTGGACAACAGTTCTTGCAGCTGCAGTATTTATATTATAAAACACTTGATATTAATTATTAACAATAAATTATTTTATAAAAAAGATTATTCTCGTTCACTCGCCTAAATAAGCTTCTAAAACCTTTTCCCTTAATCTCTTATCATAAACTTTTAAATATTTCCTTAATTTCTTTTCATTGATTCTCTCACAGAATTTCTTTAAAACATCTTTATTAATTTTTTGTTTAAATAAAAACATATCAATAAAAGTCTTTTCCAAATCTGAATAAGGAAGACAAAATCCTCCATCATCCAAATAATTAATCCCAAACATAAATTTTTTCTTTGTGCTTCTAATCAAAACATTCCCATTAAGAATTTTTCTAATGCCCATCCTGACTTTTTTTGGAGTTATTATTGTCGGAATTGTTTCTTGTTCCCATAAACCATAAAAGCTTAAAGCAGATTGTAAACCCAGATAAGCAGAAAAGCACAAAACAATCAAACTGTTATCATTATATTTTGTATAATATCCTTTTGTAATTTTTTTTATTTCCCCAGATTTCAAAAAATTATGAACAATAAGTTTTGCATAATTACTTTTAGAGTTTTTTCTTTTAAATCGAACAATCCTTTCTATAGACCCAAAATTTACAACAAGGCTCTTCTCAAATAAATCTCTTATTCTCTCTAAATGTTTGGATTTTCCCATTTTCTTTTTATATATTCTTTTAACTCATTAAATTTAGGGACAATTCCTTCCAAAAGAAGGACTTTAAGATCTTCCACATCCTCTGGAATATCGCAATCATTAATTACTTTTTTTATATTTTTATCAATCAAAGAGACATTATCAACCAGCCTCATTAAGAAAAAAATATCATAAATATCCCTGATTTTTTTTCTACTAAGATAGGCATTAATTTTTTCATTTAATAATTGCTCAACAGCTAAACCATAAATAGAAATAAGAGTCCCATCCACTTTTTCATAATCTAAAAGAACTCCCCTAATATTCTGAAAAGTAGCTTCTAATCTTACTGAAGCTCTATTATACATTAGCTCTGAATAAACACTTCTGTCAGAAATTTTTTTCTTTTTAATCTCAAAACCTTTATTTTCTAAATTTTGAAATAATTTCTCTATCAAATCTATTTTTTTGGGAAAATAAAAATCCAAATCTTCAGAAAATCTTTTTCCGCTATAACATCTCCAGATGCAAGTTCCACCATGAAAAACCGTGGAGGGAATTATCTTAATAGTCTCCTCAATAAGAATGTCTTGAGCAACAGCTATATTTTTGTGCAATTCTTTCTTTATCCTAGAAATTAATGGAAGTTTCATAAAAGTAACAAAAGTTATACATTTATATATCTTTCGTTATTCGTCCAAATACCGCAAAATATCAATATTCCAAAACCATAACAATCAAAAATCATAGCAGGGGCGGGATTTGAACCACGCGACCTCCGGGTTTCCTATGCATTAGCGTAGGAATGAAAATCCTACAGATCTACTTATGGGCCCGACGAGCACTCCAGACTGCTCCACCCTGCTGTATTTGAGAGATATAAAATACTTTTAAACTTAACGGAACCCTGTTTTTATATAAAAATTCTGAAATTTAAAAGAAAAATTATTGAACTTTAAAGGGTAAAAGCATAGTTTTAAAATTCTTTAAAACAACTACTAATAAGATAAAGCAGATAGTTTCAACAAATAATGAATAAATTAAAAAAAGAAATTACTTAAAAACTAAAATCTTCTCTTTAAACAATGGTAGAATTAAATACTAAAAGATTAATTTTAAAGGATTTAGTTAAAGAAGACTTCTCTGAATTATCTATTCAAGGAAATTGTAAAGACATACATAGATTTAATTGGTATATCCCATTCCCGTTTACCCAAAAAGATGCAAAAGAGTTAATTAAAAATAGAATTAAAGATATTGGACCAAAAAGAAAATTTTATGAATTAGCTGTAGTTTATGAAAAGAAAATTATTGGAATAGTAAGTTTTTATGATATAAATTTAATTGATAAAAAAGCCAAAATTGGTTATTGGATTGGGAAAGATTATCGAAAAAAAGGATTCGCTCTTGAATCAGTAAAAGAAATTATTAGATTTGGATTTGAAGAATTACTATTAAATAAAATCTCTGCAAGTGTTATGAGACAAAATCAAAAATCCAAAAATCTTCTTTTGAAATTTAATTTTAAGAAAATAGGAACTAAAAAGCAAGATAAATTAATTGAAGGAAAATTGCATGATGTTTGTTTATTTGAATTACTAAAGGGAGAATATAAATGACACACCTAAACTTAAAAAATGCAACACCTAATGAAAAAGGCAAAACATTAGTTTTTCTTGTGAGGCATGGGGATAGAATGCACATTCCTGAAAATTCAAACTTGGGCTTGCAAATTCCTGGTCCAGGTTTAAGCGCTTTAGGAAAAAAACAAGCAAAAACAATTGCAATGAAATTTTCTAAAATAAAAAAAGAAATTGATATTTTATATTCAAGTAACATGACAAGATCAATTGAAACTGCAAAAGAAATTGGAAAAAAGATTAATCAAAAACCAATAGTTTGCAATGGGATTAGTGAATTTAATAAATGCCTTTGGGAAAAAAAGATATATCATAAACATTTTTGGACAAATTATAAATTACATAAAATTTCATTAAAAAAATTTGATGAAATCCTTGCAAAAAACAGGGAAAAACTTATAGTTATTGTAGCACATGGAAATGTAATCAAAGGCATAATTGGAAAAAAACTTGGACTAAACATGAATCAAATCAAAAAATTTGGATATAATAATTGTGCAGTAACCCTTGCAAGATTTAAAGGAAAAAAATTAGATTATATTTATTATCTTAATAATAAAGAAGTTGTTACAAGGTAAAATTGTTTTTATCTAGCAGAAAAAAAGAATTTTTAATTTAGATAAAAACTTCTCTAACTTTTTTGTTTAATCCAATATAAGATTCAATTATTTCTTCTCTTTGTTTTTTTAAAATTCCTTGTTTTCTTCTAAATTTTTCTAATGGAAATGCTTTTTCTGGATGAAAATATTCATTATCTACTGTTCTTACAGCTTTTGGTACTAATAATCCTGTTTCCTTAGACTTGCTCCATATATTTTCCAAACCCCCTCTTAAAACAGAATCTAAAATTCCAAGTGTAACATCAAGAGTTATCTTCTGATATGTTCCAAACCGGCTGTCTCCAATATGCCCTGTATTAAGCAAATAACAATTTATATCATTTCTTTTTATAATATCATAAAATAAATTTGCATGTTCTGCCCTATTCCCTGCTATAAAAGGATCATAAAAAAATTCATTTACTATTTTTCCTGCTAATTCTGGATTTCCTGCAGAAGATTCTGTTGACTGCCCTAAAACCATATATGCTGTTGCTTCCTCTGCAGAGAGTTTTGCAATTGCTGGAATTATCTCTCCCCTAGTTATAATAAATAAATTATCCACTTTATCAACATTAATATTTTTGCTTGCATGCATAACATCCCTTCTTTCAAGCACAGCCCTCCCATTTGCAGTTAGGCTTAAATTATAAAAATTAGGGACCCCCTTTTCATCTATGTAAACATTTTCAAAAAATGTGTTTGGCTTCAATGCCCCGTAATATACTTCCATTTGTTCTCTTGGATTTATTCTCTCTGTTTTTGCAAAAATAGCTTTGGCTTCAAAACCTTTAAATGCACCATCCCCATATAGGGTTCCGCCATCATCTTGAATAAGCCATGAAACTTCTCCTCTTTTTTTTGCTAAAACTTTGCAGGTTAGACTTGTTTTTCCATTTGCGCTTAATGCAACGAATAATGAACTTTGTTTTTTAAATCCGCCATCTGCTTTTTCAAGCACATCTTCTCTGCAACCTGCATGTAAAAATATTGCATTGCCATTTAGTTTTGCTCTATAATTTTCTCCTGCAAAAACTCCTTTTTTCCATTCTCCAAAATAATTCCCGTTTCTGACAATTTTAACAAGCCTTCCTTCAGGAGAATGTGCAAGTCTTATTGTAATATCTTTTTGATTAAGCTTTTTTGTTTTATTTCTTTCATATGCATCATCAAAAAACATTAAAATTTGATATATTGGTTTTTTTAAATGTGAAGATTGTTTGAATAATTTCAAACCACTATAAGCTAAATGTGCAAATTTACAGGGCACAATTAACCTTGCAGTTGTTCCGCTTGAACCATCTTCCACAACAACATCTATGCTTACCAGCTGCTCTTTTGAAAGACTTTCTTTTGCTTGTAGCAATAATACATCATCATATTTTCCAAATGTAGAATCAATATTATTTGTGGTAAAAATAGCTGCTCTTGATTTTGGCTCTGATTCACAAGATAAACTTCCATATTTTGTTTGTTTAATTTCTGGCTCCTCTAATACCATTTTTCTTAAGTCAGAACTCAGCGGATTTTCAATTAATCTTTCCTGTTTCCTTGCAGTGAGATAAACTTCATTTGCTGTTTGAAGAAATTTCTGGAAATATTTTTCTGTCATTTTTAATTTAATTGAAAAAGGCAAACAATATTTAAATATTTAGAGACTTAAACACATATTGTAGCTGTCTTAATTCTGAGAATTAGCTGCTCTCACAATCAACAACAATACCAACACCTTTTGTTTAATATAGAAATCCATAAATTTCCAAGAGAAGACTCTCCTTCTGTAATCTTTTGTATTTTATTTCCAGTATTTTCTTTGTCATACCAAACTAAAATAAAATGGCATAATCACAATTTTTTATTATTAAAAAAATTTAAGTTTATCGTTTAAAATAATAACTATTTCTTTTTCTTATTTTTTTTAGACTTAGCAAGCTTGATTAATTTTTTAATTTTAGAATCTTTACTTTTTTTACTTGGAGATCTACAACTTATTTTAACTTGTTTCTTTTTAACCTTCTTTTTTATTTGTTTTTTCTTTACCATTTTCTCTTTTGATGATTAGGGCTCGGTGAGGAAAGTGCCATAAACAAATGTTGAAATCAATCTTAACCTACCAACTTGTTTTAATGGTTATCTTCCTCGCGCTGTAAATAAGCTTAAAAAGTACAGGTTTCGTGCAGTGAGATATAGCCCTTCCACCGCATTAATAGCTGAGCACTTAACAGAGGCTTTAACAGTCACATCCTTTCCAGGACAACCGATACTAAAATGTAAGATAAGTGATTATTTAAAGGTATGTTATTATTTTAAAAAGACTAATTATTTTAAATATTTCTTCAAAATCCTTATTCTAAATCAAAAACTATGATAAAAATTAAGCTAAAAAGCCCAAAATAAATAAGTTACTATGTTTTCTTCTGTCATACAAAAAAATTAGAATCATATTTTCTTCTTGTGAAGAATACATATTTTACATGCCTTGAAATGCTTTTTTGTAAAAAAAGCTTGACTATTGTTACTAATTTTAAATTTCTTTTTTATTAGTTTGCCTAATCTGCAAGACCTTGCGTGAAACCTTTTTGCCTGGCTTGAACCAATATAATTAAAATGAGGAATATTAAGTTTTTTTCTGCTCTTTTCTATATAGACATTTCTATCCCTGTATACCGGAACTTCTACTCTTTGGATTACTGGTTTTTCCACAACTTTTATTGTCTGATTTTCTACTGGAATCTGAATCGGCACTTTTACTTCTCTAATTACCTCAATTGGCTTTTCTATTTCTCTGATTATTTCATGTATTACTGGTCTGTCTATGTATACTGACTTTTCTATTTCTGCTGCTTTTTGAATATAAAATTCATCTCCAACAAGGAATAGAGCAAAAACCCCATAAAAAGTTGTTAGCATCCATGACATTACTAAATTTTCAACTATCTCAAATTTAAGAACAAGGCTGGTTATTATTGCAAATAAAACTACTAGTGCTCCTACAAGTATTGCTATTAGAGTTTTCTTATTTTTGTCTCTAAGTTTAAAATTTTCCATACCAAATAGAGTGAAACAAATTATATAAATCTTTCTAGATGTTATTACTTAGAAGTTACATCAATATAAAGGTTAACGCCCTAATAATTACTTAATTTAAGAATTAACTGTTATTATCTCTTTATTAGAATTCAAATTTTATTTCTTTTTGCAGTGAGGACATCTATTATAATCTACACTATAGCGTTTTTTGCAAAAACGGCATCTTATCATCTTTTCTTCTGGCTCTTTTTTTGCATGCTCTGATTCAACTTTAGACTTTGCTTTAGATTGTGTAGAATCAGCAGTTGAGTCAGTGAATGATGAAAGCACATTATCAGTGCCTTTAGCCAATGCAATAATATTAACCACCACCATAAAAGCCCCAAATATCATAAAGCCAAAGCCCATCATCTTGCCATTTGGATCGCTTAATGAAGCTTCACCTATAAAAAAACCAATCATTGGAAAAAACACTAGTCCTATTCCTATAAGAAGCCCGATAATTGGTCCTGGTTTTACCATTTTTTGTTATAATTTATTTAACTTTTGCACTTTTTAAATCTTCTTGCAATGAGGACATCCATTATATTCTGCAGAGTATGATTTTTTACAAAACCTGCATTTTACTTTTCTCTTCCTTTTATTCTCACTACTATCTTCTGCTTTGACAGGGGATTTTGAGGTTTTCAAATTAAATCCATTTATATTACTATTTTTTGAATTCTTTGCCCAAATAATGCATATAATTGAGATAATCATGCATAACAAGGGAGACTGGGTAAAATAATAAGCAAATAAATTTCCTAAAATTAAAACAATCAGGCAAAGAGTATTGTTCTTCTTTATAGCCAATGAAGCTGCCACAATCATAAAAAGAATTGTAACTCCATTAACTATCCATTGAACTAATGCACTTGCAGATTGAATATCCATATGAATTAATATATATTGTCCTATTTATCAATGTTTTGTTGTCATAACTTGCAAGGTTCTAAAATAAAATGCCCCCACGAGATAATTAACCTTAGGTTAAGGTTCTCCCGCTAAAAATGGAAGTTTTATCTGTGATAACAAAAAATAGGGTTTTAAAGTTAGTCTAATCCAAGGCTAATTTTAATAGCTAAATCTACTTTATTCATAAGATAAACATCAAGAGCACTAATTCTTTTAATAATCCTCGCTTTGTCTATTGTTCTTATTTGATTTAGCAATACTGTAGAATCATTATTTAATTTTGATTCTTCTTTAAGGATTGTTGCATTGGTAGGGAATTCTTTAGAGAATTTTTTAGATGTAATGGGAGCTATAATTGTAGTTGGCGAGAATTTATTCCCCCCATCATTTTGTATAATTAGAACTGGTCTGATACCTCCTTGTTCACTTCCTTTCACGGGTTCTAAACCTGCTAGAACTATATCTCCTCTTTTGATTTCCATTTTAACATTATTTCATACCTTTAAGATGCTTCACTGGAATTAACTCTTCACACTCAAAATCTAATGTTGCATCTGTTGCTTCCCATTCTTTAGTAATTCTTAGACTTTCTTCTGCCATTTCTTTATAACCTTCAATAAGCAATTGTTCTTGTTCTCTCCTGCATTTTTCAGCAGTTTTCATTAAGCTTAAAATTACTTGTTCATAAGTTTCTTTGTTAGATTTTAATTTGCCCAAAGCACTTTTCACATTTTCATTCAATTGAATTGTTGTTACCATAGAACTATAGAATAACTATAGTTTATATATCTTTCGGTCTTTTCACGATTACTTAATCCTAAGAATTAGCTTAACAATGTTTTCCTCTGCGATATGAAATTTTTCTCCAATAATAAGAATTATTTTTTAGGTTTCCAACGCAGAATCTTATCAACGAATAGATACAAGAATAGTATTATCAATAATAAACTAAAAAATGCACTTAAAAAAGAACCCATTCTTATATTTGCTGAACCAATTGGAAGCACTATATCTTCCCATGTTGCAACTTTACTAGAAATTAACGGCCTAAGAAGCGGCAAAACAATGTCATTGATGATTGATTGTATAAAATTTAAAGCAGCCATACCTATAATAAATGCTACTGAAATAGATATGATTCTATATTCTCTAAGAAATTCTGTGAATCATTTAAAGATTGCCATGATTATTTTAATTCTTATTACTTTATAAATTTGTAGTTCAAATCCCCACAGCCTTGCACCAAAAAGCTCGCTAGTTATTCGGTTTATGTAAGAGAGTTAATCCTAAGGATTAACGCCCCCACGATTAATAAACATCAGATTTAAGGTAATTGAGGCGTTGTCCGAAAAGAGATAAATTCTGATTTGAAAAATAAAAAAATTCAAACTTTTTTGAGAAGATGAATCTGAATTTTTTAGATTCATTCTAATATTATATAAAATAACATGCCAACCAAATTCTCTTTGCTTCATA
>JAHIHG010000102.1 GCA_018898425.1 Nanobdellota archaeon
AATTCTTATTCAAATGCAACAGTGTTTAGTGCTATTTTGGAAAGTGGGAATACAACTAAGACAGAAAACTGGACTTGTGGTTTAAGAGTTTATGATGGGGATGAATATTCAGATTGGGTTAATTCAAGTAAGTTGGAGATATTAAATACTCTTCCTGTTGTTACACTTGTTTCTCCTGCTAATTATAATATTACAACAAACAGGACACCTGAATTTAGCTGGAGTGGAAGTGATGATGATGGGGATAGCTTATATTATGATGTAAATATCTCTTGTTATCCACAGTGTTCAATTGATAATAGATTAATTGAAGATATTGGGGGGGATGAAACTTATGTGATAACTGCCTATCTCCAATATTTAAAAGATAATAATGATTATTATAACTGGAGTGTAAGAGCAAGCGATGATGCAGGAGATACTTATGGAGAATGGGCAGATGATTGGAAAATTGAAATCCAGGCAGAGGTAATAATGAGTCTGCCTGTTGATAATATTAATTTTGGTTCTCTTGGAATGGATGCAACAAGCAATACCACTGGAGGTAGTCCTGCACCATTTGAAATACAAAATGATGGGAATTGCCTGTTGAATATAAGCTTGAATGCAACTGATTTATGGACAAGCATATTTGGAAACTCTTCTTATTATCAGTATAAAATAGATAATAAAACAGGGGAAGAAGGAAGTTTTAACTGGGATTTAAGTGATATTGATTGGACACAGGTTCCTAATAGTAATCAAATTGTGATAGTTAAATTAAATTGGAGTGATGCAACAGATTCAGCAGAAATGGATTTGCTTGTTACTGTTCCTCCTCAGGAATCAGCAGGGGACAAGTCATCAACACTGCATTTCACAGCAGAATTAGGAGAATAAAAATGAATAACCTAAAGGTCACAAGTAAAAAAAAACGATTAAAAATAACAGGGGAAATACTCCAAATAAGGGCACACCCAATAGGGCGTAATACCTCAAAAAAGGGCATAAAGAACCTGCAAGACAGGCAAGAAATAAACTAAATTTAATAGAGAAAAAGAAAAATGAATGAAAGTTTAATGGGAGGAAAAAGCAGAGATTTAGCAGAAGGAAGAAATAGGGATTTGTTAGTTAGTGAGAAAAATAAGGTTTATGCAAATCAGAATTTAGATAGCATTTCTTTGGGTGATAAAATTTCAATAGGAGATAATTTTCTTAGTGTTTTATCTCCTGAAAAGATAGAGCAATTTAATTTGAGAGCAAGTGCTAAATATGGCACATCTTTTAAGTGTTTAGATAATAATGTTTTAGCTTTTGGCAGGAATTCAGAGAACTCTGATTTAGGGATGAATGTGATTTGTTCAAGCAAAAATTCTAAAATTTCTTCAAATTCCTGTTTAGATAACTTAGATCTTTTTAAAAATTCTTCTTTGTGTTTTTCTAATTCTCTTAATAAAAATTCAGGAGCAACAAAATTAAATTTATTAAATAGATTATTAAGAGCAAAAACTTTGAATGAATCGCCTTTAGTTAATAATGAAGAAAGAACAACATTGACATCAATGACTAATTCCATATTTAATCACTCTATATATCTTTTTGATAGTGATTCATTTATTTTGTCTGATAATTCTTCCACATCTTGTTCAGTTAATTCAGATTTAGAGATAATTCTACTAAGTCGGGCTATTTTGTCTAATTTAGATTTGATTAACTTGTCAATTAAAATAGACCAGTCTATGTTTGGAGTTTGTTTAATAAATGTTAATTCTTCAGGTATTTCAATTTTGATTTCCATAAATAAAAATAATGCTGATAAATATATAAATGTTTCCGATTTCAATTTAATACCAATAAAACAAGTTTACGAGAATATTCATGGGGGCGAGATTTATTTTTCTGATTTAGAGAATAAATTATTAAAAATTAAATTAATTATTAAAGAAAATTATGATGGGCAAATTTATGATGATAATCTGGAGGCTGGTGACACTTATGGTGACTGGGCAGATTATAGGAAAATTGAAATTCAGGCAGAGGTAACAATCAGCTTGCCTGTTGATAATATTAATTTCGGTTTTATTGGAATGGGTGCTACAAATGATACAACAGATAATAGTTCTGCTCCATTTGAAATACAAAATGACGGAAACTGCCTGTTAAATATAAGCCTAAATGCAACTGATTTATGGGCAAGCATATTTGGAAACTCTTCTTATTATCAGTTAAAAGTGGATAATAAAACAGGGGAAGAAGGAGCTTTTAACTGGGATTTAAGTGATATTGATTGGGCACAGGTTCTTAATAACACCCAGATTGTAATGGTTGAATTAAACTGGAGTGATGCTACAGATTCAGCAGAAATGGATTTGCTTGTTACTGTTCCTCCTCAGGAATCAGCAGGGGATAAATCATCAACACTGCATTTCACAGCAGATTTAGGAGAATAATATGAATAACCGATACCCTAAAGGGCACAAGAAGGTCACAAGTAAAAAAAAACGATTAAAAATGGAAATGTTTAAAAATATTAAACACTTGTTTAAAAAATGGAAACAATATTAAAAGCAGGCTATAGAAAAATAATGGAACTTTTTTACAATGAAAAATCTGCACAAATTCATTTAAGAAATATTGCCAGAAAAACAAAACTTAATGAAAATAGTGCCACCAGATTTTTAAAAGAATTAGAGAAAAACCAAATTTTAAAATCAAAAAAAGATGGCAATTTAAAAAAATATGCTATACAAAAAAGTTTTAACACTTTTTTTGTATTTTTGAATTATGATATTGAAAAGTATAATAAACTTCCAATGATAAGAAAAAATGCAATTCAATATTTTTTAAAAAAATTAAATGAACAACCAATAATGGTTATTTTATTTGGTTCAACAGCAAAAGCAAATTTTACTAAAAAGTCAGATATTGATTTATTACTTGTTTTAAATAAAAAAATTGAAATAAAAAATGCAGAAAATTATGCAGAATCTCAGACAGGATTAAATATTAATTGCTTGCAAATAAATTATGAGGATTTTCTTAAAGAAATTAAGTTAAAAGAAGATAGTGTTGTGCAATCTGCAATAAAATCAGGGTTTCCATTGTCAAACCATATAAAATATTATGAGGAGATATTATGAATTTAAAAGAATTAAATAAATTAATCAGTAAGAAGTATTTAGTAGATAAAAAAATAAAAAATTATGAAAAAATGGGAATTATAAGAAATAAATTTAATAGAGAAATACTTAAATTTAAAAATGGAGAAATTCTCATAAAATGAGACTTAAGTCTATAAAATGAGACATAACATAAAATGAAACAATGCAAAAGTGAAAAAATTTTGGAATTATTTTTTGAATTTCCTATGAAGAAATTTACTTTGAGAGAGATATCAAAGTTAACAAAAATTCCAAGAGCTACAGTTCATAGAAAAATTTTAAATTTAAAACAACAGCAGTTGATAACTAAAGATAATCAGGCAAGTGATAATTTAAGTTTCAAAACAAGAAAAATTAATTATTTTATAGAAAAAATAGTTGATTCTGGTTTGATTCAGGACTTGATTAATAGTTTAAATCCTTCTTGCATAATTCTTTTTGGAAGTGTTAGAAAAGGTGATTCTGTGAAAGAAAGTGATATTGATATTTTTGTTGAAGCTCCATTGAAGAAAAAAATTAATTTAAAAAAATATGAAAAAAAATTGAATCACAAAATCCAGCTTTTTATTGAGTTTAATATGGATAAATTGCAATCAAATTTGTTTAATAATGTTGTTAATGGAATTAAACTTTATGGAAGTTTTAAAATAAAATGAGCAAGGAAGCCGATATAATAAATTGGAAAATATGTCAAAAGCGATTTATTAGAAAAATTGAAGTTGATAAAGAAAGAATGGAATCGATTATTAAAAAGGCAATGCAACGTTTGAAAAGAGCAAAGTCTACAGAGCTTAAACTTGAAACAGTTTCATTTATTGTTGAAGATTATTATGAAGTTATTAAGGAATTGTTAGTAGCTTATTTGTTAAAAAATGGCTTAAAATCAAAAAATCACCAGTGTTTGATAAGATATTTTTATAAAGAAAATCCTAGTTATGAAAAAGAATCTTATTTAATTTCCCAAATGTCTTTTTTTAGAAATAGATTGGGATATTATGGGGAAGATATTCCTTTGGAATTTTATGAAAATAATAAAGATGAATTTGAGAGAATAATTAAATTAATTTTAAATTTAATAAAAAATGAATAACCAAAAGGTCGCAAGTAAAATGAATTTAATAAAGAAAAAAGAAAATTATAAGCAAGATAAACTTATTATAAATGTTATAATAAAACGTAACATTTATAAGGAAATGTTACGTTAATTTGTAAGATGGAAATAAAAAAATTATCTGAATGGAATCCTTGGTGGGAAAATCAAGATTTAGTAAAAGACTTAAAAGGCAGAGACAGAAAAGATTATTCTTTTTTAGTTGATTCTGTAAAAATAAAAGAAATAACTATTATTCTTGGGGTGAGAAGAGCAGGCAAAAGTACCTTAATGTACCAGATGATTGATAATTTATTTTCTCAAGGGGTTCATCCAAAACAAATTTTATTTATTAATTTAGAAGATAAAAAATTAATTAAGGATTCTTTGGAAGATATTTATTCAACTTACAGGGAGATAATGAATCCAAAAGATAAAGCATATGTTTTTATTGATGAGGTGCATAGAAAAGAAGATTGGGAATCATGGATTAGAAAAAAATATGATTTAAAATCTAATTGCAAATTTATAATATCTGGTTCATGCTCTTATTTATTAAAAAAAGAATATTCTACTCTTTTAACTGGGAGAAATCTGACTTTTGAAGTATTTCCTTTAGGTTTTGATGAATTTTTATTTTTTAAGGGATTGGAATTAAACAAGAAGAATCTGGAAAAAAACATTACTCTTGATAAAACAAAATATCAAATTATTAATTATTTAAATCAATATATTTCTGCAGGAGGATTTCCAGAGATTTTTTTTGCTGACAAAAATTATAAATTTAAGATTTTAAAACAGTATTTTGATGATATTTTGTATAAAGATATAATTGACAGGCATAATATAAACAGCCAAAAAATAAAGGATTTGGCTTTGTTTTTAATAACTAATTTTACAAGCAAATTTTCTTTGAGAAATATAAGAAATTCTTTGGGAATCTCTTATGATGCTATTAAAGATTATCTTTCCTATTATACTGAATCTTTTTTATTTTTTGAACATAATTATTTTTCATATTCTCTTAAAGAGCAAAAGACAAGAGCATCAAAAGTATATTGCATAGATAATGGTTTAAGAAATGCTGTTAGTTTTAAATTTTCAAAAGATGAAGGCAAATTAGCAGAGAATTTAGTTTTTGTTGAGTTAAAAAGAAAAAACAAGGAAATTTATTACTGGGAAGATAAAGCAGAGGTTGATTTTGTTGTTAAAGAAAAAAATAAATTAGATGGAATAAATGTAACTTATTCTGATAATATTGGACAAAGAGAAATTAATGGTTTATGTGAGTTTAAGAAAAAATTTGGAAAAAGAATTAGAAAATTAATTATAATTACAAAAGATTTAGAGCAAAAAAAACAGGGAATTGAATATATTCCCTTATGGAAATGGCTGATAATATGAATAATAAACTAACAAAAACAGAAAGAAAAGTAATAATAGCAGAAGCTGTGTTTGTAATTGGGGTATTTGCATATTTGTTTTTTGCAACTGCTCCAAATCAAATTTTTCCATTGCAGGGAATGGTTATTGTTGAGCCAGATTTTGTTTTTGAAATAGAAAACGGGGAATCTATTTTAGTTTCAATTGATGAAAATTTTACTAATCCTATCAGATTAGAGGAAGGAGATGAGGTTGTTCTGCCTCCTGGAGAATATTTTTGGAAAGTTATAGGCGGATATAGGGAAAGTGAGGTTAAGAGTTTTATAATTCAGTCCCATGTAGGGTTGAATATAAAAGAAAGAGATGAAAATTATGAGCTGGAAAATTCAGGAAATGTTGATATGAATGTTACAAGGGAAAATGAATTTGGAATAAGCAGCATGACAATTAATATTGGAGAAACAGAAGATGTTGAAAAAGATAATTCAAGTTATGAGGGTAGGCAAATATGATTAACCAGCAATTGCCCAAGCATGGTCAACTGAGGGAGAGAGATATGAAAACTAAAAAAATATTATTTATTTTAAGTATTTTGTTCATAGTCTTGACTCTGAATATTATTTCTTCTATTGGAATAACTCCTGGTAGAACTACACTGAATTTTGAACCTAATTTGCATAAAGAGATATCATTTTCAATTATTAATTCAGAGCATAAGGACATGTCTGTTGTGTTTATGGTGACTGGGGATTTAAGTGAAGTTGTAACTCTTGGACAGACTTATGCAGAGTTTTCATCATCTGAAGATTCAAAATCTTTTACTTATACTATTGATTTGCCTGAAAAAATAAATACTCCTGGAAATCATGAAATAAAGATTGTGGCTTTGGAAATGCCAAAAGATATTAAGGAAAAAGGAACTTTTGTAGGAGCAACTATTTCTGTTGCAACACAATTGCATGTTTATGTGCCTTATCCAAACAAGTATGCTGAGGCAGAAGTTAATGTGATAGAATCTGAGGGAAAAATGCTTTTTTTCATACCAATTGTTAACAGAGGAAAAATAGGCATTGAAGATGCAAAAGCTGTGATTGATATTTACACTGCTTTGAATGAGAAGATTACAACAATTGAAACTAATGTTGAATCTATAAATAGTTTAGAAAGAAAAGAATTAGTTGCTGAATGGGATGCCAGAGTTAATCCTGGAAAATATTTTGCAGCTGTTACAGTTATTTATGATAATGAAATAATTAATCTTGAAAAAGAATTCAGAGTTGGGGAGATGGTTTTAGAAATTCAGGAAATAGTAATTAAAGATTTTGAGCTGGGAGGAATTGCCAAGTTTGATGCTCTTGTTGAAAATAAATGGTCAAATGATTTAATAGATGTTTATTTGAATGTAATTGTTTATAATAATGAGGGAGAAATTATGGCTGATTTTAAATCTCCTGATTATGATATTCCTTCTTTAAGCAAATTAGAAATGACTGCTTACTGGGATACTGCAGGTGTTGAAAAAGGAACTTATGAAGGAAAAATTATTTTAAAATATGAGGAAATTTCTTCAGAAAGAAATGTTCAGATGAGGATAACTGAAAATGAAATAGAAATTATTGGTTTAACAGGGCGTGTAATTGTTCAGGGAAAAGGAACTTTTAATGTAAATAATATCTTGATAATTTTGGTTGTATTTTTAATCTTAGTAAATATTGTCTGGTTTGCGGTGGTTAAAAAACTGTTGAAACGAAAAAAATAATAATAATAATATATTTTAAACAAACCAAAAGTTTATAAATAAGTTTTTAATATATAATATTATTAAAAGAGGTTAAAAAAATGGATAAAGAAAAAATAGTTGTGATTTTATTGCTTATAACAATTGTATTATCAATTGGTTCTGTTTTAGTAACTCTTAATTTAAATACAGATGCTTTGCAAACACCAAGTATTTCTTCTGTTGGGGGGAAAAACACAGGAAATGTTAATCTGGTAATTAAACCTGCACCTGAAACAAATACTCAATCATAAAATGGCTAATAAAATAAACTCTACAAATCTCTTAATGCTTGTTGCAATTGTGGCAGTTGGTTTTGCAACTATTAATTTAATTATCACTATTGATAAAATTGGGGATATTCAAACACTAACTGGTTATGCAGTAGATACTGCCTGGGCAAATTTAACTATTTTATCTAATGTTATTGTTAATTTTACTACTGAAAATGTTAGCTGGGGAAGTGGTTATGTTCCTTCTGGATCGCCTAGTTGTGAATTAGATACTCAGGGAAATACTAATTGCACTGGTTTTGTTACTGTTTCAACAGGACTTATTCTTGAGAATATTGGAAATGAGGATGTTTCACTTAATCTTTCTTCTTCAAAAGCAGCAGCAGCTTTTATTGGAGGAGTTAGTCCTGCTTTTCAGTGGAATGTATCTGAAGCAGCAGGTAATGCAGGTGCTTGCGGGGCAGGTGCTTTGAATATCAGTTCATGGACAGACATAACCACTGCTCATCAGATTGCCTGTAACAATTTCACTTTTCTTGATGCAAGGGATGCTTTTGAAATAGATTTAAGAATTGTAATCCCCGTGACTGCCAGTACAGATGCAAAAGGTGCCACTATTACTGCAACAGCAACAGCATTAGCTTAATCTTTTAGTTTTGCTGTGAAATTAATTTGTATTTTTTAAAATTACACTCGCTTTGCTCGTTCATTTGTATTTAATTATTAATGAAAAATCTCGAGGAGCTCAATCAAGTAAAATTCCTAGAATTGTTTATTAATTATATTCTATAAATTGAGAACCTTTGGTGAGCCGAGCAATTTCACGAAGAGCAAATTAAATATATCAATAATTTATCGAGATTGTGAGTTGTAAATTTTTTTACTTACGCAGAAACTAAGAATACAGCAACATATAAAAACATATTTTATTATAATTTAATATGACAAAGAGATTTTGGTTATTTGGTTTTTTATTTATTTTAATAGTTATATTTTCTGTAAAATCTGTTTTTGCACTTGGTTTAAGTCCTGGCAAGCAGGTATTTAATTTTGAGCCGAATTTTGAAATTTCTATTGTGTATAAAGTACTTGAAGATAATCCTGAACAGGAATTAGAAGTTTATGTTTCCGGAGATCTTGCAGATTTTGTTAAGCTTGATAGGAAAAATCTGGTTGGGGGTGGTTTTTTTGATTTAAATCTTAAATTGCCTGATTATATAGAAATACCAGGAAAGCATATAATTTATGTGGGAGTTAAACAAAAAATTGATGAGGAGCTTGCAAAAGGAATAATTGGCACTTCAGTTGTGATTCAGGGAATAATTGTTATTAATGTCCCTTATCCCGGGAAATATGTTGATGTTTCCTTAAATTCACATAATGTAAATGTTGGAGAGCCGGTTAATTTTGAAATAGGTTTAATAAGTCGCGGAGATGAGGATGTTGAAATATTTCCAAGAATAGAGATTCTCTCTCAGGAAAAAACAATTGAGACACTTTTTCTCCAGAATAGATTTTTAAAAAGCCAGGAGCAATTAGGTTTGAAAAAAACACTTGACACATCTAATTATAACCCCGGTACTTATGATGCCATTGCAATTATAGATTATGGAAAAATAGCAGAAGCAAGAGCTGAATTTAAAATAGGAGAACTGATTATTGAAATTTTAAATTATACAAGGAAAATTACAATTGAGGGTGTTCAAAAATTTGACATAGAAATACAAAGCGGATGGAATAATAAAATTGATGGTGCTTATGCAGAAGTTAATATTTTAAATAATTCAAAATCTTTAGTTAGTTTTAAAACATCCACTACTGAGTTAATTCCATGGGAGAAAAAAACAATTACTGGCTATTTTGATACAACAGATTTTGTCGAAGGGATTTATGATGCAAATATAAGTGTTATTTATTTTGGAAAAGATATTGGCAAGAGCACAAATAAGATTGTTAAAGTTGAATTTGTGAAAGAATCAAATATAATCTTAATTGGAGCAATAATCTTGGGAATTTTAGTAATATTAATAATAGTAATTTTTGTTGTAAAAAAATATGTTTTTAATAAGAAATAATTAAA
>JAHIHG010000103.1 GCA_018898425.1 Nanobdellota archaeon
AATTCTTATTCAAATGCAACAGTGTTTAGTGCTATTTTGGAAAGTGGGAATACAACTAAGACAGAAAACTGGACTTGTGGTTTAAGAGTTTATGATGGGGATGAATATTCAGATTGGGTTAATTCAAGTAAGTTGGAGATAAGAGATAATCCTTCAGCCTATAAATTTGCTGTGAAGAATTCATCCGGAGATAATGTTGCGTCTATTGATGATGTTGGAAATATGTTTTTGAAAGAAAGTGTTTATGAGAGTCAGGGTTCTTTGAGTCCAGGGGATAATTCTTTTATAATCAGGGATAGCTCTTCTGCAAATGTTGCTTATTTTAATAGTGCTGGAAGTTTGTTTTTATTGGGAATTGTTTCAGAAAGTGCGGCAATGAGTCCTGTTGGTTATAATTTGGAGTTAAGAAATTCTACAGGTTCTTTAGTTGCTTATTTTGATGATGAAGGAAATTTAAAATTAAAGGGGGTAAGCTATGAAAATTATGCAAGCCCTTAATAAATTGATGAAAAAAGAAAGAATTAAATATGAGATATTTGATATAATAATAGAATGAAAAAGAGTGTGATATTGCTGTTTGTGAGTTTGTTTTTAGTTAATGGCATTGAAGGAAATGTTTTAATATGAAAAAAAATTTAAATAAGACAAAAATGGCGAATATGAGTCAAAATTGGCTTGAGGTGTTGGTTCCTTTTAGCCATGAATATAATAAAAAACTGACTGGAAGTGAGATTTCTAGGATTGTGAAAATTCCTCAAAGAAGTGTTTTAAGATATCTGGAAAAGTTGGTGAAAATAAACCTTCTTAGAGTTGAAATTAGGGGCAGAAATAAGTTTTATTATTTTGATTTAAATAATAAAAAAAGCAAATTAATTTTGAATATGATAGAGAATTATAAATCTGTTATTTTTTCATTTAAAACAAGTCTCTGGGTTTATTTAGAAAAATTGTGTGAGTTTGGGACATTTGTTTTATTTGGTTCTCATGTTAAGGGTTATGCTACAAAAGATTCAGACATTGATATTGTGATTTTTGCACGTAAAACCCAAAAAATAAAACAAGTGCTTGAAGAAATGCCTGTGCAAGTTCATTTTATTGATTTAAAAGAGTTTGAGAAAATTCTTTTTTCTGGAAAAGTTTTGGCTAGAGAAATAGTTAAAAGTCATGTTGTTTTTGGAGATGTTTCGTCTTTTACAAATATTTGCTGGAGGTTTTATAAAAATGGTTAATTTGAAATGGTGTTTGAAACAAATAAAAGGAATTAGATTAATTGAACCTAATGACGAACTTTCAAAAGAATACATCCAGAAAGCTAGAGAGGATTTTAGGAGCATTAAAAATAATGAACTTTCATGGAAAGCTATTATTAGTTATTATTGTTGTTATAATGCTCTTTATTCTGTGATGATGAAGTGCGGAATTAAGTGTGAGATTCATGATTGCAGTATAAAACTTTTGCCTTTGTTAGGTTTTGATAAAGTGCATTTTAAGTTTATAGAGTTTTTAAAAAAGAATAGAGTTGATGTTCAATATTATCTTAAAAAACCTATTGAAATTAATTTTAAAGAAGTTTTATCTTTTTTAGAATTTTGTGAGCAAAGATTAATTAACTTAAATGATATTGAGATTAATAAAATAAGGGATGAAATAAAAAAGAGCAAATGAATAACCTAAAGAGTGCAAGACATGCAAAACAAGTAAGTAATAAATTAATTATTTTGTTAGTATTAGTATTTTTAATTAGCTTGGTTTCTGCCATTCCCCAGACATTTAATATTCATACCCCTATACCCAAAGGGGCACGGGAGGGCATAAACGGAAAGCTGACAGATAGCAGTGGGAATGCTTTGTCTGGAACTTATAATATGACTTTTAAAATTTATGATGATAGAAAAATATATAAAGAAGAAAAGAGTAATAATATTGTGATACTCCCCGGTGATCTCTTGAGGTTGCCGGATGATTGTTTTATTAATATAATTTTTTTGTTTATCGCTTTAACTTCTGAGAAAAGAAGGATTGGGATTTTTTTGAATGATTTAAATATTGCAGGAAAAGGAATTTTATGACTGGTGTAATTTATTTAGATAAGTTGATATTTAATACTTAAAATGGAAAAAAAAGAGAATGAAAAAATAATTGTTTTTGGAAATAAGAAGATAAGAAGACTTTGGCATAAGGACGAGTGGTGGTTTTCAGTTGTTGATGTGGTGGGAGTCTTGACTGATAGTGTTGATGCAAAAGATTATTGGTATAAACTTAAGATTAGAGAGATGAAGCATGGAGTCGAACTATCGACAAATTGTCGACAGTTGAAATTAGAGGCTTCTGATGGAAAGTTAAGGGAAACTGACTGCGCAAATACAAAATCTATTTTCAGGATAATTCAATCAATACCTTCTAGGAAGGCAGAGCCGTTTAAATTATGGTTGGCAAAAGTGGGTTATGAAAGGGTTCAGGAAATAGAGAATCCTGAATTTGCCCAGGAAAGAATGAAGAAACTCTATGAGTTAAAAGGATATTCTAAAGATTGGATTGATAAAAGATTGAGGGGAATTGCAATAAGGCAGAATCTTACTGATGAATGGAAAAATAGAGGGCTTAGAAAAGAGATAGAATATGCAATTTTAACAAATGAAATAAGCAAGGCAACTTTCGGAAAAACAATAGAAGAGTATAAAAAAATTAAAAATCTTGATAAGGAGAATTTAAGAGACCATATGGATGAGCTGGAGTTAATATTTGGCATGCTTGGAGAAAAAGTAACAGCTGAAATAACAATTAGCAAAAATTCAAAAGGGTTTGCTGAGTGTGGTGTTGCTGCAAAACAGGGGGGGAATGTTGCAGGCAATGCAAGAAGAGAAGCAGAAGAAAAAATAGGAAGGTCAATAGTTTCAAAAGATAATTTTTTTTTAACTTCAGAAAGAAATAAAAAGAAAAAAAATAAAAAAGTTTTAGTGAGAGTAGATAAAAATGAAAATTAAAAAAGAGATGATTTTTTCCAAAAAGATAATTTTGGTAAATTTAATAGTATGCATTTTATTTTTAATTAGCTTGGTTTCTGCCATTCCCCAGACATTTAATATTCACGGAAAGCTGACAGATAGCAGTGGGAATGCTTTGTCTGGAACTTACGATATGAGTTTTAGGATTTATGATGCTTATACTGGTGGAAATACTTTGTGGAGTGTTGTTGACCAGTCTATTACCACTGATTCAAATGGGGTTTATAGCACTATTTTAAATGCAATAAATTTGAGTTTTTCAGAGCAGTATTATCTTGGGATAACTGTTGAGTCAGATGATGAGCTGTCACCAAGGACAAATCTTACAAGTTCTGGCTATACTTTCAGGGCTAATGTAACTGATTATCTTGATGCAACTAAAAGCTATGAGATATCTAACTTAACTATAACTCAGAAAATTACTTTTGCCTTTGGGGAAATTATTGATAATATAGTTGATGGCTGGATTAGAGTAACAGGAAATTTAAATGTTACAGGAAATATTCAAGCTGATAATGTTACAGCAAATTATTTTATAGGAGATGGTTCGTATTTAACAAATGTAAATGGCTCTGGACTTTACGTCCCATATGTCGGAGCAACGTCAAACGTCGACTTAGGAGCAAATAACTTTAAAATAAATAACTCTGTCTTTTTCGTCAATTCAACTAACGGAAATGTGGGGATTGGGACGACGACGCCGACATCACTTTTACATATTGGAACTGGCGTAGCGCCAGTTCTTAAAGTGGATGGTTCAGGAGGTTCGGGTTATCCAGTTTCTATAGTAGTATCCAGTTCAGGAAATGCTATTACATTTACAGGAGGGAGTTCGGTTTTTTCAACAGAAACAGGTGCAGGGGTTTTTAGAGCTTCAAATGATGTTCGCTTTCAGGCTGGTGTAGATGTGGAATTTGGAACAACAGCAGATATTCAAATGATTCTTAAAACAACATCGGGCAACGTCGGCATCGGGACAACGAGCCCAACAATGAAATTTGAAGTAAATGGAACTGCAGGAGCATTTAATGTTAATCCAAATTATGCAGGAGGTCCTTTGCTTAACAC
>JAHIHG010000104.1 GCA_018898425.1 Nanobdellota archaeon
CACTTATAGTCCGCCTAGCTGCGCTGCACAAACTTGAAGAAAAAGTTTGCACGAAGGTGGCCTATTCTCAACTTACACTTCTTTATCTAAATAAAATCTAATCTTTTATTTAATAATATTATTATGCCTAAAAAATTAATCTCTTTGCTTAGAATTAATAACCTTTAAAAAACATGTTTTGTAATAATAAATATCAAGGGACTCTAGCTCAGCGGGAGAGCACATGACTGAAGATCATGGTGTGCCGGGTTCGACTCCCGGGAGTCCCATTTATTTTGTATAAATGATTCTGGGATGTTGGACTAAATCCCAAAAATTTTAATGGTTCGATGAGTAATGTTCACGAGATTCTAATAGCCCTTAATTTTGAGTGAGCTTACGAACATCCCGGGAGTCCCATAAGTTTCACAAAGATTTATAAAATAAAAAATATATAATTAATCATGGCAGATAAAAAAGAGGACTTTGGAATTGTGAGTTATGTACTTGGTATAACGAGTATTGTGTTTGCTTTTTTTTCGTCTTTTGCAGGACTTGTCTTGGGTGTAATAGGACTTGTTTTTAGCAAAAAACAAAAAACTGAATTGTCTATAAAGGCAAAGCAATTAAATATCATTGGGATAGTTTTAAGTGCTATCATGCTTGTGATTACAATTGCTGTAACAATTTATTTTACAACCAAAGGAATAGGCAATTTACCAAATATTCCACTAGCTTAAAATGTTTTCAAAAAAAGCAGCAATGGAAATGAGCATGGGAACAATTGTGACAATTGTTCTACTTATGAGTGTTTTAATTCTTGGATTAGTTTTTGTTAAAAATATTATGTGTTCAGGAATAATTTTAACAGATGATATCACAGCAAGTGTAAAAAATGAAATAAAAGGTTTGTTTGGAACAAATGATTTTGGGGTTAAATGCATGGGAGAAGAAGGACAAGAAATAAAATTAGGGGATGGTGGAAGAAGACAAATTGGTTGCATGATAAACGCTGATGAAACAACAGATTATATTTTGACAATAAAAGAGGTTTCTAGTTTAAAGGGAACTCAAACAGAGTTAGTGGAAAAATGGGTTTTAGATGAGGGCTGGGAGGGTATAGTATCTCCTGGGCAAAAAACAGTTACTGTGATGGTTTTAGATGTTCCAAAGAAAATTTCAGACACTAATTTAAAAATTGAAATTGAGGAAGAAAATTTAAATACTGGAAACAAAGTGACACACATATCTTATATTGATTTCACACACGTGGGAGCATTAACATCTGCTGTTTGTTAATTACCGGCTATGTGTAAAAACTAATCATGTTCTTTGTAGAAATTAAATATTTTAATGATGTTGTTTATATTCCCCAAGTATAATATCACTTTTTGTTTAACTTTTCCTCTTTGATCTATTTTCCCTTCAACAATATAATAGTAAGTTTTACCTTTAATTTTCTTGCTTCTTATGTATGCCATTGTCATTTATTTTATTAGGCACAATTAGTATATAAATATTGTTATATTAGAGTACAGAAATTAATATATAGTAGTTAGGCACAATATAGGTATATGAAAAAGAAAAAGAGGTGGCCAAGAAATGAAGTATTATATAATCAAATCCAGGAAACAGAGTTCATCCATTTCTTTGAGTTTATTAGGGGTATAGGTTTGCTTATGCCAAAGAAAATGAGGGGCAACATAATCTGTTTGTTAGTATGGCACAAGTTTCCAGGTTTATCAGCAAGAAGAGCAAGAAGTTTGCTCTTGTTTTTACAAAAGTTTAAAATTATCAATGCTAATATTCCATGTTTCAAAACACTTTGCAACTATCGTGCAGAACCATTAATGCAAAATGTTTTGGAGAAACTTATAGAAGAAAGTTCTAAACCTCTTAAGGAAGTTGAACATGACTTTGCAACCGATGTTACCGGGATAAAAACAACTTTGTTTAGTTCATGGTATAGTATAAGAATGAAAATGAAAACAAGAAAAAGAGATCACCTAACAATTCATGTTACTACGGGAGTAAAGAGTAATATTGTAACAGCCCTTAATGTTGAAATAAAAAAAGGTAAAGACAACATTATTATAAGGGAGCATGTTGATAAAACTAATAAGAATTTTAAGATTAATGAATGGAGTGGCGACGGAGCTTATTGGTGTAAAGATAATTGCAATAAAGTTGTTGAAGTTGGAGGCAAGCCTTATTTTAAAGTTCATAAGAATTGGGCTGGAAATTCAAGAGGATGTATGGCTTGGAAAAAAATGAATCTTGAATTTCAGGGAGATAAAAAAGAGTATAATAAACATTATCATAAAAGAAGTAATGTTGAGACTACAAATCAGAGTAAAAAGATGTTACACGGAAGTAAAGTTTACTCCAAGTTAGATTCAGCAAGAATAAATGAAGAAACTCTAAGGTGGATTAATCATAATCAAGCAGTTCTTAACAGAGCAAAACATGAATGGAATATTGTTCCAAAGTTTATGGTTTAAGAATTACACATAGCCCAATAACTGTAAAACTATTTAAAGATTTGCATATTAAATTTTTTATGCTTAAAAACAATTTCCCTCAACGAAAAAAAGATGTTCTTTCTAAAAAAGATAAATCTTCAAAAGATAGTTGGGATAAAAAAATTAAAAGTTTATGTAAAAAAATAAATTCTTTTGAAAATTATTATACTACTTCAAGCTGTTCTGGAAGAATTGTTTTAATGATTGATGAGGATAAAAAAGGCCCAGAATTATTCAAAGTTATAATCCATGATTTAATTGATTTTGATAATTTGAAAAGAAATTTAGAAAAAATTGCAAAAAATAATAAATCATTAATTAAATTCAAACAAGAACCCTGCATAATTCATATTGCTTGTCAAACCCTAAAAGATGCTGAAGAATGGTGCAAAAAAGCCCAATTATCTGGATGGAAACGTTCTGGAATTATTTCTTTTGGCAGAAGATTTATTGTAGAATTAAACAGCACTGAAAAATTAGAGTTTCCAATTATAAACAAAAATAAAATTATTGTGAGTGATGAATTTTTGAAATTAATTATAAAAAAATCCAATGAAAATTTAAAAAAAAGCTGGGGAAAGATTGAAAAATTAGAATCTTATTTATCTTAAAACAAATTTCTTTCTTATTCTGGACTATCGAAATTTATTTATAAGCCTCTTAAAATTGGCTAAAACATCTTTTTTATTACCAAAATCTATTTAAAGAACAAATTACTATTTTTTTTATAATATTAATTTTAACTTGGCGGTTTGATTAATATTATGTATGCATACAGAGGTGAGTTCTCCTCTTTTTCTGTAATAATAGTTGTAAGTATATCAACTATTTAAAACTTTCGTTCAAAATATGAATGAAAGAAAAATATAACTGAAAGGAGGTATAAAAAAAATGGTGTTAGATTTTGCAAAAGAAGCGATAAACAATACAGCAACCCATAGCATTAATTTTGATGAATTAAGAGCTGGAAAAGCAAACATCAAAGTAATTGGTTGTGGGGGATGTGGATCAAATATGGTAACATGGCTTTTTAACAAAGGCATTAATGGAGCAACAATTTATGGAGCAAATACAGATGCACTGCATTTAAGCGTGACCAAAGCTGATGAAAAAATTCTTATTGGTAAAGAATTGACAAGAGGCCTAGGTGCTGGTGGAATGCCTAGAAAAGGCAGAGAAGCAGCTAAAGAAGCTTTAGTAGATCTTAAAAAAGCAGTAAGTGGAGCAGACATGGTATTTGTCCTTGCTGGACTAGGCGGAGGTACAGGAACAGGAGCAGCCCCAGTAATAGCTCAATTAGCTAAAGAAACTGGAGCAGTTGTTATAGGTGTTGTTACTATGCCTTTTGAAGCTGAAAAAGCTAGAATTGACAAGGCAGAATTTGGTTTACAAGAATTAAGAGAAGTTACTGATACTTGTGTTGTTCTTGACAATAACAGACTTGTTGATATTGCAGGACAATTGCCAATTGAACAAGCTTTTGCTGTTGCTAATGAATTAGTTAGTACAATGGTAAAAGGAATTGTAGAAACAATCACTCTTCCAAGTTTAATTAACCTGGATTATGCAGATGTTTCAGCAGTTATGAAAAATGGCGGTGTTGCTGTTATTGGTATTGGAGAAGCAGATACTACAGATCGTGTTAATGAAGCTGTCAAACAAGCCCTTACTCATCCTCTACTTGATGTGGATTACCAAGGTGCTACCGGAGCTTTAATACACATTACTTGTGGTCCTGACTTAAAACTAGAAGAATTTGATACAGTTGGAAGAAGTGTTTCAGAAAATTTAAGCCCTGATGCACAGGTAATTATTGGAGCAAGAATCAGCAAAGATTTTATTGGAAAAGTTCGAGTAATTACAATTATGACTGGTGTTAAATCGCCTTATGTACTTGGAAAAGCGACAGAAGAACAATCACTTCCAATATCAAGAGAAATTTCAGACTTAGGTATTGAAGTGTGGAGGTAAAGAATTTTTTATTTTTTTATGGGGAAAATTCCCCTTTTTTATTTTTTAAAGATTTATATTCGTAATTTAATGCCTTAAATTTTTTGGTTTTTTCATTTTCTTTTCTTTGTATTTGTTAAAAAAAAGAATGCTGTCAATATTTACTTTTGATTTTTTTCTTGTTTTTCCTAATTCATATCCTATCGGAAATATTGCCTCTACATTAATATTTGCAGGAATTTTTAACTCATTCTTAATCTGCTCATCTACAAAATATCCCACCCAGCAAGTAAATAATCCTTTTTCCTGTATTTTTAATAAAAAGTTTTGTATTGCTGCACCTGCCTGTTGTCTGCAATATATTTTTCCTCTTTCTTCATAAGCATTTAAAGTGGTTTTTGGATTTGTGCAAACAACCACTACATATTGTGCCTGCAAAATAAAATCCTGCTGAGCTGCCTCTGCCAATTTTTCTATTTTCTTTTTATCATCTACAACTATAAATTTTAATGAAAAATAATTTCCTGCCATGGGGGCATATCTTGCAGAATCAATGCACTCAATAATATCTCTCCAATCAGGTTTTTTAGAAGAAAATTTCCTCACACTCTGCCTTGACTTGATTGCTTTGTCTAAATCCATGTTTATTAAAGGAAAAACCTATTTTTAAGATTTGCTGAATTGTTTATTTTCATCTAAAAATTCTTTTAATTTAGTAAAAGCTAATTTTCTCATGCTGATTTTATTTTTTTCTTCTTTACTCATCTCTGCAAAACATTTAGAGTATCCTTTAGGTTGAAAAATAGGGTCCCATCCAAAATTAGTTGGATGTTCTGGCGAGATTATTTTTCCTTTAATAACTCCTTCAAAAAAATAAATCTCTTCAGGGTTTTTAGCATATCCGATAATTGTTTTTGCTTCTGCATTAGTATTACCTAATTTTTCTGCTAATTCAAATAACCCTTGATTGCCTATTGTTTCCATAAACCATTTAATTAAAGGTCCAGGCAATCCATTTAAACAATCAAAATAAAGTGATGTATCTTCAACAATAAAATCTGCTTTTTTATGATTTAATGCCTCTAAAAGTTTTGCTTTTATTATTTTTTTAGCATCAATATCTTGAATTTCAGGCAAGTCAATATCAAGTTGTTCTATTTCTGGAAGAATTAATTTTGCTTCTTCAAATTTATTTTTATTTCCTGTGATAAAGTATAGTGTCATTTTTTATAAAATTATTAAGTAATTATAAGACTTTCCATAAACTAAAATCACATTAGTTAACTTTAAAAGGAAATTAATTATTTAATTATTATGTCCTGGTAGCTCAGCTGGTAGATTGCTTAGAATTAATAGTCTCTATTAAATATTTTGAGTGAGCCAAAAGCGAACGGCTGTTATAAGTTGTTCTGTGAGCAGATCTGGCAGAAACCGTTAGGTCAGAGGTTCGAGTCCTCTCCAGGACGTTTTAATTTTAAAAAAATGTTAAAGAGGAGAAAATTTGTAGAGCGCATGGCTGTTAAGTGTGAGCAAGTTCGTTTATTCAATGATTTTGCAATCACAGAAACCATGGTGTTGTTGGTTCGAGTCCAGCCTGAGTTTTATTTACAACTTAAATGTTATAAACAACGGGAAACGTTGGATTTCGTTTTACCTTCGGGGCCTCTTTTTACAAATCTTTATAATATTAAACTTCCTTGGTTATTCATGGCTTATCTTTTTGAGGTAACAAATAAATCAGGAAGGAAAATCAATTTAACCAAAGAGAGATGGGCACATATAAGCAAAAAGCATCCAGAAGTGGGGGAGCTTGAATTATTAGAACAAACACTAAAAAATCCCGATAAAGTCGTTAATTATAATTTCGATGAAACAGTTCATTATTATTATAAATTTTTCAAACATAAAAAATCTCCAAAACAATATCTCTTAGTACAGTATCTCCGAAAGTGATTAGTAATTCTTAAATTACTCCGAAAAGTTTAAAAGATAGATAGTTCTTATAGAACTATGGCTAAATTGGAATTAAAACATAAGAAAAAACTTATTATAGAAAATTTCAAAGGATTTTTAGTTAGAA
>JAHIHG010000105.1 GCA_018898425.1 Nanobdellota archaeon
AAGAATTAACAATTTTTTTAAAAAATCCCGCAATATTTTTAATTTTTAACTCTTTTTGCGGTTTTACAAGTATTTTTTTCATACATATATTATATGTATTAAGTTTATATATTTTTCGGTTGTCGTCTATGCTTTATAGTTACCATCCTGACTTATTCGCCTCTTTTACTGCTTCCTCAATATATTTTAAATTATCTAGGTTCATTATCAAAAAACTAATTTTAATTATTTCATCTCACTAAATACTCAATTTCATCTTCTGTGAGTTTTAATTCTTTCTGGATTTTTATATTTGATTTAAGAATTTGCTTTATTATTGGGAAATCATTCATTGCTCTTTTTCCTCCTATATGGACATGTCTGGCATATTTTTGAGCAATTGTTTTTTTCTTAGCTGTTCTTTGATTATTCATCCAGATTTTCAGTATTCTGGTTGGTCTTTTATAACTTGTAAAGCCTGTTTTAATATTTTTTTTTGAGGCTGAAATTCCATAACTGAGAAAAATATTTTCATAAACTAAAAATCTCCAGTATTGTTGCTTGTATATTCTTCCTTTAAACAAATCAGCCTTGCTTAACAAATCAAATGCTCTTGCAAGTTCTTTTCCCTGATATTCATAAGGAATATTTTCTTCTATCCACAAAATTATTTCATCAATAGACATATTTACTGAATCAAATATTTTTAAGATATTATTATCTGGTTTTCCCTTGAAAATCATTCTCAAGGCATTAAATATATCTGTGCCTTTATTTCTTTCATCTAAAATAATTAATGAGGGGTCTTTTAGCCTTGAAACAGTCTGAAGGTCATTTATAGCTGCTCTTAAATCTCCTTTTGCCCGTACTGAAATACCTGTTATAAGATTTTTATTTAAAAAAAGTCCTTGTTTTTTTAGAATTTCAAACATAATTTCATTCATTATGTGATAATCAATTTCTTTTAACTGAACAAGTTCTGCTTTTTTTCTCAGAGGTGCCATTTTTTTGCTCCAGATGTCATTGGCAGTGATGATTGTGGGGTATGTTGTAGATTCAATCAAAGAGATTAATTCAAGAAGCCCACCCCTGTCTGCTGCAGAAATACCGTCAACCTCGTCTACAAGAATTATTTTTCCTTTTTTTATCAATGATTGCTGTTCAATTGCTGGTTTAAGAACTTCCAAAAGTTTTGCTTTATTTCTTAAGTCAGAAGCATTTAATTCAAATATTTCAGAATTAATTTCATTTGAAATAACATGAGCCAGGGTTGTCTTTCCTGTTCCAGGAGGACCATGAAGAACCAGGGCTTTTTTTCCTTTTTTAAAATTTTCAACAAAAAATTTTATTTTGCTAATTGCTTCATCTTGCCCTTTTACTTCAGAAAATTTTTTTGGCCTATATATTTCAGTCCATGGCATGTTTTACTTCCTCCTATAAGATTCAAAATGAATCTCTAAATCATTTATCTTAAAAACATCTATTACTTTATATTTTCCTTTAGTATATGCTTCATTATCTTTTAAAAAATGAGTTGCTTCTAAAATAATAATGCTTGCCAATGGCCTTGATAAATTTTGGTTTCCCTTTGTCTCTAATAAGGGTATTTCTCCTTCTAACCAATAGTTTCTTTGCCCTTTTTTAAGAAAAGAATACACTTTTCCTTCTTCTAACTTTTGAGGAAAGCATTCTGTTTCCAATCTTCCCTTAATTCCATACTTTCTTAATGCTAAATCTGGATTAAATTCTATTTGTATTCCCATTTTATTTATTTTCCTTTTCTACATCACCAACCTCATTTAAAATTTCTACAATGCTTTCTAAAGGAATACCTCTTAAAATATTGTTATAACTTCCATTAATTTTTTGAATAAATGTCATTCCTCTGGTTTGAAGAGGGTCAAAACCCTGAGCATATGTATTAAAGCTAGAATCTTCTTCAAGATATTTCTTTATTTCATCTTCATAAAGTTGCCTCATAAAAACTTCTGTTTTGACAACTTTAGATCTGGCATTTTGTCTATCTAAATCAATTATGTGGACACCAGTAAAAAATTCATATTTGTTTCCTGAAAGACTTTTTAATCGTTTATATGCTTCTTCTTTTGATTTTGGTTTTTCTAAGATTTGTCCATTAAAATGCCCTATTGAATCAAAACCAATAACTAAACCACTTTTAAATTCTTTAGCAACATTTTCTGCTTTTAATCTTGAGAGAGTTTCAACTAATTCTTTAGGAGTATTTGGTCTTCCTTTAAAATTTTCCTCAATATTACTTCCTTGTGCAATAAAATCATAGCCAGCATATCCAAAAACTTCTTTTCTATATTTGGAAGTTGTTGCAAGAATTATTTGTTGATTCATATCAATTCCCTCCAGTTTTGTTTATAATAATTATATTGTTTCTCAAATTCTTCTTTTGGGGTAATTTCCACCCCTAATTCATTTATTTTTTGTTTTAGTTCTTGTAATATTTCTTCTTTATTAGATTCATTTCCAATTTTCTCTAATTCAATTATGTGACCGTATCCTTTTGTATAATCTAAACAAACTTTTATCCCCTGCCAATTAAATTGTTTTCTGTCTCTTAACCATTTTATTTCTATGTTATGTCCTAAATTTTTAAATAAGTTTTCCAAATTTTTAAAATCTTCCTTATTTGTTTTAATTTCTATTTCTTCTCTTGCATCGTCGTGGATTTTACCTTTTTTCATCCATATTTTTGAACCAAAATTATTTTTCTGAATTCTTAAATCTTGTTCACAATCAAAATAATGAGTCTCTTGAAAATCTTCTTTCACGAGTTCAGCATTTTGTATAAAAAATTCTAATAAGTCTTTATATTTTTCTTTTGATATAAAACTTCTAATTTCAACCTCAATGTTTTTTTCTTGCATTTTAATTCCATTCCCTCACTTCCCTAACCCCGCGAGGACAAAACTTGCTAAAAGTGCCTGAAGCTGAATAAAAGGGTCAGAACCCTCAACAATTCTAAATTCTGCTTCACCTGTTTTTTCAGTTAGTTTTACTTTTATTTCAGGTTCTACTGGAAGATTCCATATTTCTTTTTGAATAGCTTTTATAACATCTTGTCCAGAAATACTTTCTTTTAGCATAACATCAAGTAACTTTTCTCTTGATTTGAGAAAATCTCCTGAAACAGCATAATCAAGAACAATCTTGATATCTTTTGGTTTTGCACAAGAGATTATTGTTGAAATAAGTTCAGAAGTTATCAGGGGAGTGATAGATGCTGTGGATTGAATAATATTAATGGCTTTTCTGCAATCCCCTTCACTGCCCTCATAAATTATTTCTATAGATTCAGGGCTTATTGTTAATTTTTCATATTCAGCAATTTTCATAATAACTTTTTCAACATCTTTTTTTTCTAAAAGCTTGAATCTAAAAATTGCACACCTTGATTGTATTGGGTCAATAACTTTGCTTGAATAATTGCATGATAAAATAAACCTGCATGTGGCTGAATAGTTTTCCATGGTTCTTCTTAATGCCTGCTGAGCTTCTGGGGTAAGAGCATCTGCCTCATCAAGAAAAATTACTTTAAATGGCACAACTCCAAGGGATTTTGTTCTTGCAAAATTTTTTACTTTTTCCCTTACAATATTAATTCCTCTTTCATCAGAGGCATTTAACTCAAGGTAATTTTCTTTCCAAGTGTCTTTAAAGAGCTCTTTTACAATAATCAAAGCCAGAGTAGATTTTCCAATTCCTGCTGGTCCTGCAAATAATAAATGAGGTATGTTTAAAGAATTTGTAAGAGATTCTACTCTCTTAACAATATCATCTTGCCCCACAACTTCATGAAATTTAGTAGGACGATATTTTTCAGTCCAGATTTCGCTCACCATAAAATATTAGGATTAAATTTACTTATAAAGATTATGTTGCTTGAGTTTAATTATATGTATTTGCATCAAAATTAGCATAAGAAAGGCATTTATCACTCATATTTTCAAAAAAAGCTATAGAGGTTTTTAAATAATCTTTAAGAGGTTTTTCCCCCTCTAGGATTGAGTCAACAACCTGGCTTACATCTTCTAAACTATTTTTTGTGTTAATTTCATCATCTAAAATTAATTTTTGATATAAAACTTGTTTTTCATAATGAATATTATCACTTTCAAGAAGAAATTGTTTTAGATTTTTTATTATTTTTTCCCCGTCTTCTATTAAAAATAAATTAGGTCTTCTGCCTCTTTCAAGTCTTCTCAGTTCTCTTGCTGTATTCTCACATTCAAAACCTAATTTAAAATAAGGGGAAATCATTTTTGACTATTTGTTAAATGTTATCCAATAAACATTTTTCTTTAAATTTTGATTGCAGTCTTAAATAATCCTGGCATTCATCTGGGAATTGTTTAAGCCCTTCAGGACCAATAAAAAATAAATATTTACCCTTGACTAATAGATTTTGCATTTCGAGGTAATCCCGGCATTCATCTGGGAATTGCTTGAGCCCTTCAGGACCAATAGATAAAAGTCGCTTATTTATTTGAACGTATTTTTTTAGAATAGATCTATCCTCTTGAGAATTTTTTAATTCATCCATATTGTTTAACAAATCCCTCTCTTTTTATATTTTATTATGTTAAATAATCTATTTATTTGCTTCTAGCTCTCTTTAACTTTCTTTTATGCTTTTCTTTTCTAAGTCGTTTACGTTGCCATTTCCAACGCATCTGTCTTTTTTTCTTCCAACGTCTAGAGCTTCTTTTCATAGAAATTTGAAGATTAAATTAGTTTAAAAAGGTTTTGGGACTATTTCATCTGCTTTTTTTCACACCAATTTTTTTGCAGTATTTTTTTATTGGGCATCTAGAGCACCATGGAGAAATTGGCTGACATATTGTTTTTCCAAATAATACAAAAATTCCATTAAATTCACTCCAGTATTTTTTTGGCAAGATTTTTTCTAATTGTGTTTCTGTCTTTTCTGGTGTTTTTGTTTTTATCCAGCCAATTCTATTTGGAATTCTGTGGCAATGAGTATCAATAGGAAGAACTGCTTTTCCAAAAGCAAAAGCAAGAACTATATTTGCTGTTTTTGGACCAACTCCTTTTATGCTTAAAAGTTCTTGTTTATTATTGGGAATTTTTGAATTAAATCTTTTAATTAAATCATTTGAAACACTTTTCAGGGTTTTTGCTTTTTTTCTATAATGCCCAGAAGAAAAAATTATTTTTTCCAGTTTTTTTAAGGGCAATTTGGAAATTTTTTCAGGAGTATCTGCAACAGCAAATAATTTTTTTGAAACTTTTTCTGTATTCTCATCTCTTGCCCTTAAAGAAAGCAAACAGGAAATTAGTATTTTAAACGCGTGGGGTTTGCTTCTCATCCTGTTTAATGTGGTTCTTTTTTTATAATCAAAATGTTTTGTAAGAATTTTCATAATTTGATTAATATTCTTAGATTTTGCCATATTAATTCTATAAGATAAATCCTTATAAATCTTATTTAGAATATTTTTATATGACAGATTATAATAATCCAGACAGACAGACAAACTAGTAAAAATAATCATCTTTATTGTGTGGATGAAGACTTAGTAAATTTTGCCAGAAAATATATGGAATCTCTTCCTTCATATGGAGAAATAGATGTTGAAGAAAATCATAAATTTGAAAAAGAAAAATTATTTAAAAAAATTTTATAGTTTATTTCACAAATTCCACATTTTCTTTATCTTTAAATTTATTGTCTCCAGTCAAAAATTTCACATTATGTTTTTTTGCAAGAAAATATCCGATACAATCAATAAAAGAAAGTTTTTCCTTGGAGAATTTATATTTCATCTTAGCTGCTTTTACTAAAATATCATCATTATAATCTACATTAAATTTTGTTAATTCATTGAAAACATCATTAATTTGATGTTCTCTCTTTTCCCTGATTAAAAAATAAACATATTCAAGAAGATTTAATTTGTTTAACATTATTTTAATGCCCCCGGTATAAGGTTTGTATCTTGGATTTCCTTTACTTATCTCTACAAGCGCATAGGTGTCAAAAAAGAATTTTTTAATCATCTTCTCCTTCATCAATTTCCTTCATTATCTTATTTGTTAATTTTTTAATATCTTTATTCATGCCCCATAAAAATTCCAAACTATCTACTTTTTCAATTTTTAATTTTATAGTATCCTCTGCAGAGATTCTTTCTGTTTTTATGACAATTTTAGGGATTATTATCCCTATAGAACCACCAATTTTCTTTGCAGTTGTTTGAACTTCCATTGTTAACTTTTTTAGTTATATTTAATTATATAATTTAAATAGTATAACTTATATATAAGTCTTTTGGTTATAATGATTTAATTTTGAGATTTTTGATAAAAAAATATTAAAAAAATTTAAAGTAAAAAATAATTTGTATAATTATGAAAATCAAAGGTTGTGATTTGAGAGAAATTTGTGAGGAATATAAAATTTATAATAAAAATTTAGAAAAATGTGATAAGATTCCTATTCGAGAAATTAAAAAACAATTTTGTAAGATTCGCGATAAAGATATTAAAGATTTTTTAAAGACTCAGGATAAATTAACACTAGATAAAATTAAAGAATTCAAATCTTCTTAGAATTAATTGCATTTTTTATCTCTTCTACTGATTCAGGATTCACTAGTGTTGAAAGCTCTCCTAATTCTTCATTTTTTAATAATGTTTTAAGAACTCTTCTCATTATTTTGCCGCTTCTTGTTTTTGGTAAGTCATTAACAAAGTAAATTTCAGAGGGCCTTGCAATAGGGCCTATTTTATCAACTACTAATTTTATTATTTCATTTTCATTTATTTTTTGATTTGATTTTACAAAAGCAATTGGAACCTCTCCCTTGATTTTATCTGGCTTTGAGACAACTGCTGCCTCGCTTATTGATTTGTGGTTAATGATTGCATCTTCCATTTCTGCAGTTGAAATTCTGTGCCCTGCAACTTTCATTACATCATCTGTTCTTCCGAGAATTCTAATATAACCTTTTTTATCTATTTCTGCTGCATCACCTGTAATATAAAATTGTTTTAACTTATTATTAAAAATCCAGTATTTTTCCTTGTATGCTTTTTTATTTTTCCAGATAGTTCGTAACATTCCTGGAGCAAAAGGAGATAACTGGACAAGATAACCCTCACCTTTTTTTATAAGCTTGCCTTGTTCATTCATTATGGTGTGTTTTGTTCCTGGAAAACTTTTGCCTGATACAGAAGGAATAAAAGGACCAATTCCAGGAAGAGAATTAATTAAGGTTGCGCCTGTTTCTGTCTGCCACCAAGTATCTATTACAGGACATTTTTTATGTCCTATGTGCTTGAAATACCATTCCCATGTAGAATAATCAATTGGCTCTCCAACTGTTCCTAAAATTTTTAATGATTTTAAATTATATTTTTCAGGCCATTTTTCCCCCCATAATTTAAACATTCTTATTGCAGTGGGAGCAGTATAAAACACACTGACTTTATGTTCCTGCACTATTTTCCAGCATCTTCCGGGATTGGGAAAATTAATCATTCCCTCATAAATAATACTTGTTGAACCATTTAATAATGGGCCATAGCACATATATGTATGCCCTGTAACCCACCCCACATCTGCAGTGCACCACATAACATCATCATCATGAATATTAAAATTCAATTGCGTGCTTTTATATGCCTGAACAGCATAACCACCTGTTTCATGCACAATTCCTTTAGGTTTTCCTGTTGTGCCAGAGGTGTAAAGTAAAAACAAGGGTGTTTCAGAATCAAAAGCTTTTGCCAGACACTCTTCTTTAACTTGTTTTAATTCCTCATCATACCAAAATTCTTTTTTATTTAATTTAGCTCTTTTATCAAATCTTTTCACAAATATTGTATTTTTAATGCTGGTTTTTTTTATTGCCTCTCTTATTTTTTTCTTTAAATCTTCTTGCTTATCTTTTCTATAATACCCATCTGCAGTTATTAGTAATTTTGCCTTATTGTCTTTAATTCTTGTTTTTAATGCATCTGAAGAAAATGCAGAAAAAACAACAGAGTGTATTGCGCCTATTCTTGCACAAGCCAGCATAAAAATAACTACTTCTGGAATCATTGGAAGATAAATAGAAACAACATCACCTTTTTTTACTTTAAATTTTTTTAACAAGTTAGCTGTTTTACACACTTGTTTATGCAGTTCTTTATAAGTAATTTTAATTGGCTTTTCATTTACAGGTTCTGGAATCCAGATTAATGCTGTTTTGTCTGATTTATTTTTTAAATGCCTATCTATAGCATTATAGCAAATATTTATTTTCCCTCCAATAAACCATTTAAAAAATGGAATTTTTTCTTTGTATGATTTTTTCCATTTTATTTTCCATTCAAGCTCTTTTGCACAATCTTCCCAAAATTTTATAGGATTTTTATCAGCCTTAGAATAAATTTTATCACTATTAACCCATGCATTTTTTTTGATTTCTTTTCCTGGCCAGTAAATCCTGCCTTTTTTAATCACCTTTTTTTGCATATAATTAAATGCTTTTTGTATTTATAAAATTGCTGTTAAAAGAATAAATTTATTTTTTGAATTTCATTACTTTTATATCTTTAAGCAAGTGCATTTTAGGGATAAGTTTTTTACTTAAAATCTGAATTTCATTTGGGGTTAATTCCACAATTCCTGAACTATTTTTTCCCCTAAAACACAAGGCAATAGATGCATCATTTGGATTTAAAAAATCCTCATTAATTATTATCTCTTTTAATTCGCCTGATGTTTCAAGCCTAACTATTCCATCCGGATTTTGTTTTTTTGTTTTAATATTCATATAATAAATATAATTCAAAAATTTATAAGGATTTATGCGATATAAAATGGATATTTTATTGTTGAGAAAAAATTTGAGCATTATGAAGTTATCTTAAATTATTAGTAAGATTAATAAATATGAAAAACCTGGTATAATAAAGGAGGTTCAAGATTAATAATGGAAAAAAGCGCTTTAGACTGGATTGCACTAGTGCTGTTAATTGTAGGTGGCGTGAACTGGGGATTAGTCGGATTATTGGATCTAGACTTAGTTGATTTAATCTTCGGTTCTGTAGGATGGTTAGCAACTACTGTTTACACACTTGTAGGTATTTCAGCCCTATACACAATATATTATTTATTCAAGGAGTAAGTTAGTCATTAAATACTTCTTGGTGATAATAATCTTTAAATAATTTTATAATTTTTTTAGTTAGAACTTTAGAATTTTTATCAAGAATATAATCATTTATTTGATTTATTGGTAAAACATTCATGCTAGTGCTGGTAATAAAAAACTCATCAAAATCTTTAAGCTCGTTGTTGTGTATTTTTCTTTCTATAACCTCAATATTATTTTGTTTTGCAATTTTTATAACTATTTTTCTTGTAATCCCCCCAACAACATCAGATAAAGGGGCAGTGTAAAGTTTGCCTTGTTTGACTGCAAAAAAATTTGTCCTTGTTCCCTCCCTAATATAGCCTTCTGAATCAATTAACAAAGCATCCTGAGCATTATGTTTGCTGGCTTCTCTTAATGCTATGAAATTCAAGAATAAATCTTTTGATTTTGATTGAGGCATTGTTCTTTCACCCTTGAATGTTATTACTTTTATTCCTTTTTTATAATCTTTTTCATTATAAAATGTGACTCCAAGAGAAAATAAAAATAATTGAGGTTTTTCTTCAGGACTGGCTGCTCCTAGTAAAAGAAATCTTATCAGAGCATCCTGCAAATTATTTTTTTCAATTAGCAAGTCCATCCATTTCATGATGTCTTGTTTTTTAAAATCATGTTCGAGCTGGATAATTTTTGCTGAATTTATCAATCGTTCAACATGAAAATCAGGGAAAAACTTCTTGCCCTTGATAATTTTTACAGAGTCGTATACGGCAAAATCAAAAAACATGGCTTTGTTAAATACTGAGATAGTTGCCTCTTGTTTTTCTATTAGTTTGCCATTTAAGATAACATAATTCATTTTAAATCCTCTTAATTATAATAAACTATGATTTATTAAATTTTTGGGAAAATTTAGAAAAAGGTATTAAATACTTACTTTTATATGTTGCAATCTTTCTTATGCTTTAGCTACTTTAACTGCTTTCATGCCTCTGTCGCCTTTTTCAGTTTCAAATGTAACTGAATCTCCTTCATCAATGCTTACGCCTTCTTGAAGACCTGTTTTATGCACGAAAAAATCTTTTCCATCTTCTCCAGTTATAAAACCGAATTCTTTTGCACTATTGAAAAATTTTACTGTTCCTTTCATTGTTTTTTCCTCCTGTAAATATAATTGATTTTAAGGGTTTAAAAAAGTTCTTATGGCAGATTAATGTGAAATTATTCATTTTATTTTGCAACCAAAAACAGCCGTAATTGGCCGGATTTGCAAAATATAAGGATATATAAAGGATGATTGTGGATATTTTTAATGGTAAAAAGTCAATCACCCAAAAAACAATCAGAGAAAAATTGTTTTGGAACAAAAGAATGGTCTGAAAATTCAGGCATTTGCAGGGGATGTGAATTAAAAACTGATTGTGGCAAAGTTAAAGCAAAAAAGAATAATTTTTAGATTATTTTAAGGTAGTGTAAATAATTCAATCATTGTTTGAAATAGTATAGCACATTGACATTATGATTTTGAAAAGTGACCACAAGTATTTTATTTCTTCTTTTTTGTAGACACCCATTTAAAATGATTTTTTATTTTTTAATCTCTTTATCCTTTTTTCGTTTTCGACTCCATTTATAAACCCACCATTGTATTCCTTGTGTAGGAAGAATTATTATTATAAAAACTAATAAAGGCCAAAAATAAGTATAGCTACTAAAAGTATAATCATTAAGACCGCATATTTCATGAATACAATTAACATTTCTTTCTATTGGGGTATAAGTTAATGATAATGCATATATCATCATGACATAAATTGCTGAGTAAATTAAAACCTTTATTGTAGGTTTAATCTTGTAAGTATGCAAAAAAGCAACATTAATACATAATGAATGAATCACTAAAGGAATCAAAACTAAAAATCCCAATTTTGCAGTAAAAATATAATTAGTTACTCCCAGGAAATTTTTATCAAAAATTATTTTAAATAAAAAATCTATAATCCAGACAAACTGCACCAAAAAACCAAAATTTATCATGCTTTTGAGAAGATCTTTATTTTTAGAAAAAAAAGCAAATGAAATTACTAAGGGAGCATGATCACAAAACCAAAAAAATATATTATATTTGTAAACCACATGATTTTCAAAAAACACTAATAATTGGAGGAATAAAAACCAAAAACCTAGAACATTATACTTGTTTTTTCTTAACCAATGTAAAATACTCATAATAAAGTAATTGTAATTAAAACTATAAAAACCTTCTCTAAAATAAAATGCTCTTTATGTAAACAAAAAAGACTATATGTTTTAAAATTAGTTTAAATTCACTAAGACAATTAAATCTAGAAATTGTTAATGTTACTACTATAAACCACCCACATACATTTTTAAACAACCTGTTTATAAAATTATTATGGCATTTTTAACAATATTAACATTAATGGAAGATAATTACAGAATATTTACCTCATTACTGATTGCCATTTTATTAATTATTATTTTTAATTTTATTGTGAAAAGAATAACGACTCGGTTATTGAAAAAGGCTAAGTCTAAAGTGCAAAAATCAAATATTAAAATTTTTTCAAGAATTTTAAGTGTTACTTTTGTTATTGTTACTCTTTTTATTACTTTTTTTTCTTATATGGGTTCTTGGACTGGGCTGGGAATTATTGCTGGCCTTGTTACAGCAGGCTTAAGCTTTGCTCTTCAAAGACCAATTACAGGAATTGCGGCATGGATTATGATAATTGTAAAAAGACCATTTCAAGTAGGAGACAGAATCTGTATTGGAGATGTTAAGGGAGAAGTTTATGATATCACCCTAACTCATGTTTATCTTGATGAGGTGGGCGGCAATATTCAAAGTAGCATGAAGTCTGGAAGAAATGTCATGGTTCCAAATTATTTATTGTTTGAGCAAAACATAATCAATTACACATTAACAGATGATTATGTTTTAGAGGAAATTAATTTTGAGGTTACATATGAGAGTGATTTAGATAAGGCCCTTGAGATAGCAAAAAAAGCTGCAATTAAATATATAGAAAAATTCGCAACAAAGGAAAAATGGAAACCTGTTTATCGGGTTAAGATGGAAGCAAGCAGTATGAAAATAAAAATTTTATTCTATGCTCCAATTTTAGAAATTTATCAGATTGCCAGTGATGTTACTAAAGAGATTTATGATTTGGTTAAAAAAGATAAAAATGTCGAGATAGCTTATCCCCATATGGAATTAGTTATGAAAGATAAAAAGTTGTTTAAGAAATAGTTAAATCTGGTTTTCTAAAAAGAATATGCACAAGGATTGTTCTAACCAGCAGATAATTTTATATAAAATTGTCTATTTTTCATATTCTAATCAAGGATTAAATTTATTTAAATTAAACATTTACACCTTACTCATAAACATTTTTTCTATACCCTATTCTTAAAACAAGGACTAATAATTTTTCTCTTCTTATTTGATACAATGCTCTATATTTACCAAATCTTAAACTCCATAGGCCAGCAAGTCTTCCAG
>JAHIHG010000106.1 GCA_018898425.1 Nanobdellota archaeon
AAGTCTGGTGGAATTTGCAAAACAAAAAAAGATTGACACTATTTATGGAAGCAACATGAAGGCATCAGTCAAGGAATTTGACAAGATTGTAATGCCTGAAGACAAGGAAGAATTAATCAATTTAATGAAAACCAAGGGCATCTGGGAGGATTTTGCATCAATTAATTTCATGAAGTTTCAGTCAGGAGTTGTGAAAGGAAATGTTGATGAGGATATTAAGAAATTCGTGGATGTTGTAAAGGGTTGGCGAGTTAGTGTGAGCAAGAAAAAGAGCGGGGGAGAAGTAGAGGGGGAATAGGAAATGAATGAAAAAGATAAAAAATTAATTGTTTTTGAAAATAAAAAAATAAGAAGGATTTGGCATAATAATGAATGGTATTATTCTATTATTGATATTGTTGCGGTTTTGACTGATAGTCCTACTTCAAGACAATACTGGGGAAAAGTAAAAGAGAGAGAATTTAAACAGCTCCAGTTGTCCCAAATTTGGATACAACTGAAATTAGAATCTTCAGATAGAAAAAAATATCTTACAGATTGTGCAAACACAAAATCTATTTTTAGAATAATTCAATCAATTCCTTCAAAGAAAGCCGAGCCATTTAAGAAATGGCTTGCAAAAGTTGGTTATGAAAGAGTTCAGGAAATAGAAAATCCTGAACTTGCGCAGGAAAGAATGAAAGAAATTTATGGGAGAGAAAATAAATTGATTGAAGTAGAGGCTGGGAGATGAGTGAGGAAATAAACAGAATAGTTATATTGGAAAAGAATATCAAGGGGGATTTATCCAAATGCCAAATCTGCAAAATAAATTTTACAGCAATACAGCCCTGCATAATGTGCCAGTTAAAAATTGAAAAAGAAGAAGAGCTGGGCAGGGGGTTAACAGAAGAAGAGATTAAAGAGATTTATCAGGGGGTGCTGGGATGAAAATAACAAAGAAAGTAATGCACTATTATAAATTAACTAAAGAAACTTTGGAGAAAGATATTGATAATTTTATTTCTGATGCGAGAAAAGGGGTTTTCAGCTGGGATTCTAAATATGGGGGAGAAGCATTAAAAATAATTAAACAATATTTTAAATTTATTCAGGAAAAATTTGAAAAAAAAGAATTTGAAGAATGTGCAAAATGTTACAAGAAATTAATTCTTTTTCTTTTTGATGCTTCTGCAGGAAGAGACGAGGCGTGTTTTGGTTATGAGGATTTATTGGCAAAAATTTCAAAAGATTTTGATAGTCTGATTAAAAAGTATTTTATTTGTCTTGTGAAAGTTTACCCTTGTGAGAAACTGGCAAATGAATGTTATGATTATATTGTTAAGCTTAAAGAATCTGGGTTTGATTCAGATAAGAAAATTTTAATTGAATATCTTAAAAAAGATAAACTTTATAATCTGATTAATATGCTGTTATTGAAAACCCGGGGAATGACTAAAAAAGATGAAGATAAGCATGATGTCATTTATTTTTTAATGGAAATCTTTGATGAGTTGGGAGAAAAGGAAAAGTATTTAGATTTATGCAAAAGATTTGAAGGAGTTTTTTCTGAGAAAGAAGTTGAATATTTAAAAAAGGAGTATGAAGAGGATGAATGAAGAAAATTATCGGGAGTTATATAATCTTAAAGAAAAATTGCATGAGCTGATAAAAGAGCTGATTATCATTACCAGGCTTGGAAGTATTGAAGAAGAAGGGATTGGGGGAGAGGGTATAGAAAGCCTTAATTTTGATTTTGCAGGTGGGGAAATTTATTCGTGTTTTTATTATGAACAAGTAAGATTTATAGATTCTGCAGGGGAAGAATATGAATTTGATGATGATTTAGGGATTATTAGGAGATTGGTTGAGGAGATTGAAAAAAGATATAAAAATTTTAAAAATAAGACAAATAATGCTTCCAAAAATCAAGCTATTGAAATTTTTGGCAAATCTTTTGAAGTGGAAAATAAAGAGGAAGAGGTTGAAAATGAATAAGAAAGATATAAATAAATTAATTGAAGATCTTAAAAAATATGACAATGAAAGGGGATATAAATTAGGTTATGAAAATGCAAAAAAGAAATTAAATCCTGCAATTAATGAACTAATAAAAAAAGGAGAAAAAGCATTGGATTTCTTGCATGAACTTCTGGAACATGAAGAAACCTGGAGTTGCTTGTTTGCTTTGGAGATTATTAAAGAAATTAAGAGTCCAATATCCATACCCCATCTTATTAATTTTATAACAAGTAATGAAAAAGAAGAATATGGAGATTATTGTGAAGAAGCAATGCTGGCATTAAATAATATTGGCGAGCCAGCAATAGAGCCTTTATTTAAAGAAATTAAATATAGATTTGAAAAAAAAGAATTTTATACATATCTTATTGGAGCATTAACAGGGATAAAAAGTGAAAAAGTTTACTTATTTATGATAGACCTTGTCAGGGATTATATTGAAAATGAAGAAAAATATGATGGGTGGTTCTATATTGAGCAGTTTATATATAATTTTGATAAGCAGGAAAATAAAGAAGCTTTGCCTTTATTAAAAAAACTCATTAGACTGGATAGATTATCAAATCAGGGGAAGATAGAGATAAAAAGCACTATTGAAATAATTGAAGATCCCGGGAAATGGAAAAAGAAATTAAAAGAAGACAGCAAAGAATTAAAACCTTTAATAGAGAAATTTATGAAAGGCGAGAATGATATTTTAGGGGGAGATATTGACAGGGAAGAAATTAAAAAAAAGATGTGCACTCCTGATGATGATTTAGAAATACAGTTCAAGTGTCATGATTGCAATAAAAAACAAAATATTAAGCCTGGTTTAATAAAGCAAATAGGAGTTAAATTATTTGAATTTAGTTTTGAAAATGAGATAATGTGCAAATATTGTTTTAGCAATAATATAAAACTAACAAAAGATGGGGAAATGGAGATTATTTTTCAAGGAATTGGCACTCTTGCAGGAATCAGGCAGGGAGTATTGCCTATGAGTGATGAAGTTTATATTGAGAATAAACAAAAAGTTCTTTTTAAAAAATCTTACAATTATATCTTAAAAAGAATAAGTCAGGAGCCAGACAATGGAGAGCTTTACTTAAGGGCGGGAAATGTTGCAAGGGGATTTAATAAATACAATGAAGCAATAAAGCACTATGAAAAAGCCATTGAACTGAATTCAAAATTAATTGCATCTTATATGAATTTAGTCGGGATGTATGAATATAGATATAAGTATTATAAGATTAAGGAAGCAAAAGTAACTGCAAGTTTTTATCTTAATGAAATGGTTGATCTTTTTAGAACACAGGATTATGATCCTGTAACAATACAAAATAAGGGGGACATCATTCCTTTTATGGGAGAAATGAGTGAATCTTTGGGAATTAATATTCCTGAATTAATTAAGATTCCTATACTTCCTTATACACTTAATAAAGTTGGAAGAAATGAGCTCTGCCCCTGCGGTTCAGGAAAGAAGTATAAGAAATGTTGTTTAGATAAAGGGGAATTTTGAAGATGAGTGATATTTTTTATGAATTAGAAAAAGAAAATGTTAATGAGATAAAGAAAGTTTTAAAGTGGGCTAAAGAGAATAGTAGAATCATAAAACTTGATGTATTAAATTGTAACAAATCTTTTAGGAGGAAAAAAGCAGATAAAACTTTTGATGAGGTTTTTAATTTAATTGATAAGAATTCATCAGGTTTTTTTAGAATTATTCTTAGAAAAGATACAAATGTATTTGGTTTATTTTCTGATAAATTAAAAATCATGGATTATTTAGAAATCAGTATAAGGAGTATTAATGTTGGAAGTAAAGAATATTTTATTTTTATTTACCTGGATAAAAAAAAGCTTGAGGAATTAAAAAAAGTATTTGTGATTAAGGAGGTAGCTGGGAAATTTTATGATGAAATCAAAAATAACTGCAGAAAATCTCAATGAGTTAAAAAGCAAAACAAAAGATAAATTTACATTATTTTTAATTAATAAGCTGATTAAAGATATAAATTCAGATAAAAGAAATAATTTTTATGAAACACTGGATTATGAGAGAATAACTAACCTGGTTAAAAAAGAGGAAATAAGAAATAAAATAAAGAAAAGTAAAAAAATTTCCTCTGAAATTTTAGTATATGTTTTTGAGATAAAATGCGGGAATAAAAAAAGAAATTTAGAGATAAAAAATAATTGGTTGGTTTCTGATTTAGCTGATATAATTATTGGTCTTTTCAATCATGAGCCAATGCATTTATATGAGTTTAAATTAAAAAATCATAGTTTTGGTCCAGAGTGCGATGAATGGAAGGAAATGTTTGATTATCCGGATAATATAAGGATTGATTCTGCTTTTAATTCTATTGATTTTAGAGAAGGAGATATTGGAGAATTTATTTATGATTTTGGAGATAATATTAAACATAAAATTAAATTAGTTGAAATCAAAAAAATTAAAGATAAAAACCAGAAAGTTTCCTGAAGTGAAAAAAACAAAAAATGAGTAATGATAATGGATTAGTTGATGAATTTGCAAAACTTCAGGAAATAAAAAAGCAAATAGATGAAAAAATAAATAAAATCAGACAAGATATAATTAATCTTGCTCAGGAAAAGCAGACAGATGTTTTATTTGGTGCAGATAAAAAATGCTCAATTAAGGAATATGAAAAAATTATTTACCCAAAAGATAAAGAAAACTTTGTAAACCTCATTAAAAATAAAGGATTATATGATAGATTTTCGTCTTTAAATTATTTTAAACTTGCTCCCGCTGTTAGAAAGAAGGAGCTTGATGTGGAAATTCTTAGTTTAATTAAAAAAGAAAAAGATTTTAGATTATCTTTAAAAGACAAATGAAAATAAGAAAACTCCTCAGTTTAAATAAAGAGGAACTAACTTCCTTGTATAAGATAGTAAAAGAATATTCTGAAGAATTGCCGGATGATATGGATGATTGGTATTCTTATCATTCTGATTTTGATGAAGAGCCAGTTGAAAAAAAGATTGTTGTCTCCCTACTTCAAGAAATAGAAAAGTTAATTCCAAAAGAAGAAAAAGAGTTAATTGATAAAGATTTCTTAAGAAAAAGATATCATCCATTTAAGAATGAAATAGACGAAAAAGTTTACGAGATTGTAGAAAAAGCATTTGCTCAATTAAGAAGTATTGAAATTGAATATTTTAGTACGGGAAAAGCAGAATTTAAAAAAAGAAAAATTGATGTTTATTATAAATCCAGAAAATATGTTATTGGATACTGTCATTTAAGAAAAGCAATTAGAAAATTTAGAACAAGTAGAATTAGCTCTGCTAAATTAACAAAATATAAATATGAAATTCCAGAAGATTTTAATAAGAATAATTATTGAAGATGATGATAAAACAAAAGAGAGTTGAAGATGATGTCGTGAGGCTGGTTGAGATTGTAAAAGCTTGGAGAGTTAGTGTGAGCAGGAAGAAGAGCGGGGGAGAGGAAGGGGAATGACACTAAAAAATTCAAAAACATGAAAAGTTTATAAATCCTATTTTACTAGTAAAATTAGAATATTCCCTGGTGATCTTACGGGGTCGCCAGATGACTTTTTTCTAGGAAATTATTTAAACTGGGGGGAGAATTTGTAATTACTTAACTTCGCCACCCAATAAAGTATCCACTAATTTTCTCCCCATTGACTTATGACAGTTGGACATTACCACCTTAATTTTAGTGATTTATCCT
>JAHIHG010000107.1 GCA_018898425.1 Nanobdellota archaeon
AGAGAGAAAATAATCAATAAGGTTTAAAATACTGATTTGTTTTAATCTATTATGAAGTTTAGAGAATACATCACAAAACAAGGCACTTTAGTTTTAGCAGGAAAAAATGCTAGAAACAATGAAGAGCTTATTGAGCAGATAAAGCCTTTTGAAGAGGTTTTTCACACAGCTGCACCAGGAAGCCCTTTTGTAAATATTAAAGGAAAACCCAAAAAAGGAGATATAAACCAGGCAGCAATATTTTGTGCAAGATACAGTCACGATTGGAGAGATAATCAAAAAGATGTCGAAGTTCACAGATTTAAGGGAAAAGATATTTTTAAATCAAAAACAATGAAATTAGGAACCTTTGGAGTTAAAAACCTCAAAAAGACTAAAATTAAAAAAGAAGATATAATTAAATTTATAAAAAATAATTAAAATGATTAAACCAATAATCCAGGTACAATTAGGAAAACAAGGCATAAGTGATAATTTTATCCAGACATTAAAACGTGATTTTCAAAAATATAAAAATGTAAAGGTTTCTGTTTTAAGAAGTGCAAGAGAGAATAAAGAAGATGTTAAAAAACATGCTGACACAATTCTTGAAAAATTAGGAGAACATTATACTGCAAAAATTATAGGTTTTACAATTGCATTAAAAAAATGGAAAAAACCAATGAGATGATTAAAATGAATGAAAACTCAAATTTTTTAAACCAATTAACCGCTTCACTTGAAGAAGCTAGTTTAAAGTTAGAAGAAGCATATAATAAGGAAGATTATGAAAATTTTGCTAAATCAAAAAAATTAATGCTGCAAATACAGAAACAAATTAATGAGATGATTTAAGATTATCATATTTTATAAACTAATTTATTCTATTAAAATTATGACAACAAGAAAACGTCCTGAATTAAAGCCATTGTTTGTTGAAAGAATGAAATCTCTTTTAGTTAATCAAAAAGATTTTGAAAATTATATGAATATACTAAAAGTTCTTCCTGTAAAATCAATAAGATGCAACTTGCTTAAAATTTCTCCAAAAGAGTTAAAGGAAAAACTTGAAAAAAAAGGCTGGAATATTCAAATTCCCTGGGAAAAATATCCAGAAATTATGATTGTTCAATCTGATTTAGAACCAGGGGAACTGGGAAGAGCAAAAGAGCATTTGTTAGGTGATTATTATGTTCAGGAACTTGCAAGTATGCTTCCGATTATTGCTTTAAAACCCCAACCAGAAGATATTATTTTGGACTTATGTTCTGCTCCTGGAAGCAAGACAACTCAGGCTTGTTCAAAAATGAATAATACTGGAACAATAATTGCAAATGAAGTTAGTCTGGGAAGAATAAAAATTCTTGCTTCAAATTTAGAGAGATGTGGCGTTGCAAATACAATAATAACAAAAAAAGATGGTGTTGCATTTTGCAAGAGAATTAAAAAAATGGAAATTGAATTTGATAAAATTTTGGTAGATGCTCCTTGTTCAGGAGAAGGGACACTGCGAAGCAGTCCAAAAACATATGTTATGTGGAATATTAAAACAATTAAAAATCTTCCAAGAATTCAAAAAAATCTTGTGACTTCTGCTTTGGAAATTTTAAAATCAGGCGGAGAATTAATTTATAGCACCTGCACTCATGCTCCTGAAGAAAATGAGGGGGTTGTAGATTATCTTTTAAAAGAATTCAAAGGTAAAATAAAACTTGAAAAAATTGAACTGCCGATAAAAGCACGAGAAGGAATAACTGGCTGGCAGGAAAAAAAATTCTCACCAGAAATAAAAAAATGTGTCAGGGTTTATCCACAGGACAATAATACAGAAGGATTTTTTCTGGCAAAATTTAAAAAATTAAAATGATACATGAAAACAAAAAAGTAATAGTAGTGGTATCGGGGTATTTTGACCCATTGCATAAAGGGCATATTGAATATTTTAAATTAGCTAAAGAATTAGGGGACAAATTAATTGTAATTTTGAATAATGATAAGCAAGCCGAAATTAAAAAAGGAAAACATTTTATGCCTTTGGAAGAGAGAAGAATAATTCTTGAAGCATTAAAATATGTTGATGAGGTTTTTGTTTCTATTGATGAAGATTCAAGTGTTTGCAAATCTCTTAAAGCAATAAAACCTGATATTTTTGCCAAAGGAGGAGATAGATTTAGTTATGAAATTCCTGAAGCACAAATTTGCAAGGAATTAGGAATTAAAATAATTGATGGTTTGGGAAAGAAAATTCAATCCTCGTCTGAATTAATAAAAAATTCCAAAAAAGAAAATTAAAATGAAATATCTAGAAATGTTTATCGAAGATTGTAAATATTACGACACACAAAAAGTAGAGATTAAAACAATTTTAAAAAATGTGGATTTAAAAAATAAAACTATCTTAGATATTGGGGCAGGAATAGGCAGGCTCTCTTTCCCATTGGCAAAATTTGCAAAAAAGGTTATTGCATTAGATAAAGATAAGAAGTTTAAAGAATACTTTACAAAACATAAAAAGAAAAATCTGGAATTTGTAAATATAGAAGCTGAAAAATATCTGAATCAGGGTAAAAAATTTGATATAATCTTGCTTGCATGGCCTACTTTGGATTACAAATTTGTTAAACTTATTAAAAATGCTATGCATAAAAATAGTTTATTTATCTTTATAACTTGCGATAATAATTCTGACTTTGAAACAATTGTAGATAAAATTGATGTAGTTCATAAAAATTATTTTAAAAAAGATATCAAAAACAAAGAAAAATTTATTCAAAATCTTCCTAAAAAATTTAAATTAATTTCAAAAAAGAAATTAAAAACAGATTATATTTATCCTAACAAGAAAATTGCTTTTAGAATATTACAAAATAGTCTAAAAATGTGGTTTAATATAAAATTAAATAACAAATCTGAATTTAATCTAAATAAATTAATTAATGAGCATAAACAAAAAAACAAAATAATCTTTAAAGAAGAGATTTGGTTTTATTTAATGAGATTAAAATGAACACCCTAAAAATATTAACCATAAAGGAAAAACAAAACATAATTAATAAATTGAAAAATCAATTTGGAATTTCTTATATTAAAGGAATTTTTGTCAAAAGAGGTACAGAAAGATTATTTCTTTTTACAGGAAGTTTTACAGTACAGCAAGTTATTCAATTAGAAAATTCTCTTCCAATTGAAAGAGTTGGTATTTATTTTGGAAAAGAACAAAATGAAAAAATAAGATTAAGTCTTGAAGGAGTTCATTTGCTAAAAAACCAGATAACAAAAAATATTTTTGAATTAAATAAAGAACAGGCAGAACAATGGATGAAAGGACATGAACTTTATATTCAAACACGCAAAAATGATTTTTTAATTATGAAATATAATGGAGATTTTCTTGGATGTGGCAAGGCATCAGCAGAAAAAATAGGCAATTATGTTTCAAAGAACAGGAGATTAAAAGAAGGGGATTTTTTGGATTAAACTTAAAAACAGTATTTCATTATGATAAACAAAAAAAATGCAGATTAATGATATACTAAAACAAGAAAAATTCAAGGATTTGAATTTATTTTTAACTAATGAAATGTATGATTGTGCAGAAGGTGATTTAGTTAGAAAAATGATTGATGTTCTTGACAATGAAACTAATGCAAGAGAGTGGTTTTATTCTCCTGCAAGGGGTTTGGGTGGAAAAAGGCCTTATGATTATTGCAAACAAGGCAAAAATTCTGAAGTTGAAGATCTTATAATGCGCATCGCATATGGAGTATATACATAAATAAGATATTTTTTAATTTTTAATTAAAAAACAGATTTTCATATAATAAAGATTATAATTTTTTTAAACTAAGAACGAGGGAATTTTTTTATTTCAGATGTAATTTTTTTATATATGCTTTTATCATTAATTTCATCAAATATTTTTTTAAGATATAGTGGCGAAAATTGCTCTTCATTTCTGCATAAATTAATCAAAGTAGTTGCACCCCCCCATTTATACCCCGCTTCATAAATCATATTTCTTGATCTTTCTAAACACAAATTTGACCAGCAACCATAGCCTTTTTCATATGGAATTCTATGTCCCCATCCCCCACGAAAGATAATTAAGCTAATAAAAGTTTTATTGAGTGATTCATATATATTCTTAAATTGTTGTGTTTTTATGAATTCCTCTTTCCATTCCAAAATTTTATCAAAATAATCTTTTCTTTTTGGTAAAAAAGTTTCTTCTTTTTTTAGTAATTCTTTCATATATCTTTCATTTTCTTCTTCTCTTAATTTTATTGATAAATTTCTTGTTTCTAATCTTCTTTTAACATCTCTTAATCCCGAATTTATTAATTCTACCATTTTTAGAAATAAAATAAAATATCTTTAAAAATTATTCTAGTAGAAAATCCATATGTAGTATCCGAAAATTAGTTCGCTTAGAAAAACTAAGCGAAGATATGTCAAAATTAAATAATAAAAGAGTAAAATATATCATTGATCAGAAGCGAACTAATAAGCGGAAAAGTAGTGAGCTTGCAGGTATTTATGGGGTA
>JAHIHG010000108.1 GCA_018898425.1 Nanobdellota archaeon
ACTTGCATTGCATGAAAAGGTTTGATTAACATTTTGACTTATTAAAGAATCTGCAGGAGAAATCAAACTAATATTTGGAGAAGTTCCATCTAATGATAAAATTGCTGAATAAACATCAATTCTTGAAAAGTTATATCCACTCCCAGAACTATCATCTATTAAAACTCCAGTATTATTTAATGTATCTTTTATTTGCTGAGGGGTTAAAGAAATTCCATTTTGTAATTTATAAAATTGTTGCAATAAGGCAATTGCCCCTGCAACATGCGGGGCTGACATTGATGTTCCTGTTTTAGGTTCATACCCCCCAGTATTTTTAGTTGAATTTATGTTGATTCCAGGAGCAAGTAATTCAAAAAGAGCACCTCTCTGATAAAAAATACTATCATCTACATCACTAACTGCACCGACGGCAGTGGCATTTTCTACACAAGCTGGAGCAGCAGGACCTTCGGTACAAGATATTCCAGGACATTGTATAGAATTACAATTTCCAGCAGAAACTATAACACTAATATTATTTCCAGCAGCATTATTAATGTGCGGGGCTGAAAGATCCCCATTGCAATAAGTACTATGGTTGGAGCAATCTCCTAAACTCATGCTGATTACAGAAATATTATATGCATATGCATTGGTAATACACCAATCTATCCCTGCATAAAGATCACTTCCAACACCTTCACCATTTGAGCCCAAAACCTTAACTCCAATTAAATTTGCACCTATTGCAACGCCATTAATCCCTAAACTTGCTGCAGCAATTCCAGCAACATGAGTTCCATGTCCATTATCATCTCCAATAGAACAATTCTTAACACAATTTTCAGTTATACAATTAACAATGCAAGTTTTATTTTTGTTGATTAAATCAGGGTGTGAAAAATTTATTCCTGTATCCAAAATACAGATAGTTTCATTAATTCCAGTTATATTAATTCCAGAAATTTGTATTGGCCAAACACTGCTGGCATTTATATGTGGAACAGAATCTTGAAGAAAAGCATAAATTGGCTTATCCATTATTATTGAGTCTATATTCAAATTATTTTCTAGCTCGTTTAGTTTTTCTTTAGAAACTACAATAGCAATATAATCATCAAAAACATGTTTAACATTTTCTTTTTTTATTTCATTAAGAACACTTTCTTTAATCTCTTGTTTTTCTAAATTTATTTCCAAATCTGTTTTTTGAGTTTTAATTAAAAAACCTTTTTCCTGAGAAGGCTCTTGCAGTTTAATAATCACTCTGACTTTTTCCACATGGTCTAAACTATCATATACATCTTGGCTTACTTTAATCTGGCTTTGTTTTGAACTAACAAAAAATGTTCCAATTGTTAAAATTAAAAATATAACTATAAAAAAAAATATTTTTCTCATTTTTTATTAGAGACAACCTTACATTTACTATTAATGCAACTGCACTGCCCCGCTCCACAGTCTAATAGCCCGGAACAAACCATGCTACAAAATATTCCACTACAATCAGGAGCACTTAATTTAGCCACACATGAATCAGCATGGCAACATGATGTAGGAACACAATCACTATCAATAGAGCATTCTTTATCAGCTTTTTGTTTATTCAGGTTAAAATAAAATAAAATACCAATAATTAATAAACCAATTATTATCCCTAAAATTATTTGTCTCCTCTTTTTTAATACTTTCATCATAATCTTAAAATAAATCATCATAAAAACTTTTCTAATCAATTTTTACAAGAATTTTTAAACCCTTTTTCTTTATTATCTTAAAAAGAGAATAAAATAAGATGGAAATTTATACTATTGGAGGCTTTAATGAAGTAGGAAAAAATATGACTGTTGTAAAGACTGGTGAAGATGCAATTATTTTTGATGCAGGAGTTTATCTTCCCGCAATAGTGGATCTTCAGGAAGCAGAGAGTCAACAACAAGTTTATTCTGAAAAAAAATTAAGAAGCATAGGAGCCTTGCCTGATGATTTACTTTTGGACAAACTTGGATTAAGAGATAAAGTCAGGGCTGTTCTTTTAGGGCATGCACATTTAGACCATGTTGGAGCCATACCTTATATTGGTTATAGGTATAATGCACCAGTTGTAGGAACACCTTTTACAACAAGTATCTTAAAAAGAATAATGAGTGATGATAAAATAAAAATACCAAATAAAATAATTTCTGTTAATCCAAATTCTTCTTTTACTATTCAGGGAAAAAAAAGAAGCTATAAAGCAGAATTTATTAATATTACTCATTCAACTATTCAAACCTCAATGATTGCTTTACATACTCCTGAAGGAGTTGTTTTGTATGCAAATGATTTCAAATTAGATAATACTCCTGTTCTCGGACTTCCCCCAAATTATGATGCTTTAAGAAAAATAGCAAAACAAGGGGTTAAGGTTTTAATTGTTGATTCTCTTTATTCTGGCGCAGATAGAAAAACACCAAGTGAAAAAATAGCGCGTGCCTTGCTTGAAGAGGTTCTTTTAACAGTAAATAATAAAAAATCAGCAATTTTTGTTTCAACTTTTTCATCCCATATTGCAAGGTTAAAAAGCATAGTTGATTTTGGGAAAAAATTAAACAGGCAAATTTATGTTATTGGAAGAAGTATGAATAAATATATCACTTCTGCTGAAGAAGTAGGAATGTGTCCTTTTAGAAGAGACATACAAATAGGGTCTTATAAAAGACAAGTAGAGTCAATTTTAAAAAAAGTTAGTAAAGACAGGGCAAATTCACTGGTGATATGCACCGGTCATCAGGGAGAACCAGGAAGTATTTTAGACAGGCTTTCAAGAAAACAGCTTCCTTTTGAATTTAAGGCAAATGATAATATAATTTTTTCTTCAAAAACAATTCCTGCACCAGTTAATATAGCAAATAAAGAAAATATGGATAAAAGATTAAGAAAAACAGGAGCCAGATTATTTGATAAAGTTCATGTTTCAGGTCATGGTGGAAGAGAAGATTTAAGAGATGTTCTCTCGATTATAAATCCTGAAAATGTAATTCCTGCTCATGGTTCAACTCAGCAATTAATTCCAATGCTTGAACTTGCAAAAGAAATGGGCTATAAAGCAGGAAAAGAATGCCACTTAATGCAAGACGGGCAGAAGTTAGTGTTGTGAGATTATTTTTATAAAAATTAATTTTTACTAATTATCTAAAAATTGTTTTAAATATTGTATGCATCCTGTTCCTTCAAGTTTATTCCTTTCAATACCATAAATGTTAGATAAAATTAGTGATTCGTCAGGACTTATATGAAAGAGTTTTGAAGCAAAATATACTGTAGCCATTTCAAATCCAATTCTATGTAA
>JAHIHG010000109.1 GCA_018898425.1 Nanobdellota archaeon
AGAATAAAACAAATTAATGAATCCAAAGGGGTGACTACCATCAAGACATAACTTGGTTTTTGTTTTTCAGTTAATGTGAAAATACATCCAAAATTTGCACTATAGCCTAATTCTATTATTTTTTTAAGATGCTCTTTTTCGTGCTGGATATCTTTTTTTATTTTTGTTGGAGTAAAAATATTAAGATTTAAAAGAAAATTTTCCAAGTCATTTAATTTTTTAAATATATGAAAATCTTTAAAATCAAAAAGGGGAAAATATTCTTCATTAATTTGTTTTATTCTTTTTTCATAATGTGTAAGAGTTTGTTTTTGGTTTTGACCAATTTCAATCCTAATATGGGCAAGATTAAATTCAGTTTTTCTTGCTTTATAAAAATCTATTACATCTCTTAATTTTGTTTTAGGATATTGAAATTCCATGCGATTATTATTTATAAATATTTATTTCAACTAGGTTTTTATATAGATAATTTTTGTTTATTTCTGATTCTTTAAGCTCTTCTTCTAATGTTGAAGTTTTTATTATTGTATTAAGCCCAGATAGTTTATTAATTAATCCCCCGCATTCATAGCACGTGTTTTTTTCAGGTGCTTGAGTATATTGTTTTCTACACTCTTCACATGCATATTCATAAATTGGCATTTGTTTTTTAAAGGAATACATTTTAAAAGTATTATTATACTCTTGTTTTAGAATGGAAACTAAGAAATGCGCAGTGTTATTTTCAGGAGGTAAGGATTCAACTTATGCAGCATATTTAGCAAAGCAACAAGGATATGAATTAGCTTGCCTTATTTCTGTTTTTTCCGAAAATAAAGAAAGTTATATGTTTCATACACCTTGTATTGAAAAAACAAAAAAGCAAGCAGAAGTTATGGAGTTGCCTTTAATTATTCAAAAAACAAAAGGTAAAAAAGAAAAAGAGCTTTTAGATTTGGAGATTGCTATGAAAAAAGCAAAAGATTTGCATAAGATTAATTGCATTGTAACAGGAGCATTGTATTCTGATTATCAGGCTTTAAGAATTAAAAAAATATGCGATAAACTTGGATTAGAATGTTTTAATCCATTGTGGCATAAAAACGAGATTGAATATTGGGAAGAACTTTTTGATAATTATTTTGAGATAATGATTGTGGGGGTTTCTTCAGAAGGATTAAATGAAAAATGGTTGGGAAATATAATCAACAAAGTTAATTTTGAAGAGTTAAAGAAATTAAAGAAGAAATTTAAATTTCATTTGGCATTTGAGGGTGGAGAAGCAGAAACTTTTGTATTAGATTGTCCATTATTCAAGAAAAAATTAAATGTAGTAAAAGGGCAAAAGGAGTGGGATGGAATGAGTGGCAGGTATAATATTGAAGAACTAGAATTAGTTAAGAAGTAGGCTTAGCATATAAAAAATTATAAAGTTTTTGGAAAAGAGGATGCAGAGGTAATGAAGATTGATGTTGAGCAGAGTATTTTGGAAGATGATATCCTTTAATTTTTGCAATATCTTCTAGGTAGTTTATTTTTGCTTTTTGCATTTCAATTTTTTGAATTAATTTTGCTTCTTTTTTTTCTTCATACCTATGATTTCTCCATAAAAATCTTATTAATCCTTCTCCATTTTCCCCCCTGATATGTTCTAATATTTGTGCATATTTTTTTATTCTTTTATGGGTTCTTTTATATTTTGTTTGAATTCTTTTTTCATTTAAATTTTTCACTTGTTTTTTAAATTTAATTAATTTTATCATATTTTTTTATAGAGGATTTGTTTATAAATTTTTAGATTTTAGAAATATATTTTTCCTTGCCTGTTTTCATGTCTTTTATTTTGAATTTGTTTTGTTTTATTTCTTTTTCACCTATGAAAATGACTTTTTGAATATCATAGGCATTTGCATATTCTAATGCTTTTGAGGGTTTTCCATAATAAATTGTTGTATTTTTTTGCTTTTTTCTGAGTGTTTGCGCAATTTCTATGGCTTTTTTGTCTTGATTTAAAGAAACAACAAGGTATTTTTCAGGTTGGATTTTTAGATTAGCCAATAACATTAATGGTTCAAAACCAAAAGAAATTCCTGTTGATTGGTTGTTATTTATTACATAACTTCCTCCTCCGCAAATAGAAACAGGTAATTTTTTTGACCAAACTTCAAAAATAGTTCCAGTATAATATGAAAATCCTCTTGCAAGAAAAGGTTTAAATTCAACTTCAACTTTAAAAAGTTTGCAGTATTTTTTTAGTTCTAGTATTTCTTTGTAAGAGCTGTAGTTTTCATAATCTTTTTCTTGTTTAGTCAGGATTTCTACTAAAAATTCTGCATTATATTTTTTTAGATTATTTTTAACTTCTGCCTTAGAAAGTTTGTCTAATTTATCTAACTCTCTTATGATGTTTTCTTTGTATTTTTCTTTTATTTTTTCTTTATCAAGAATTTCATTTAACAGTTTTCTATTGTTGATATAAATAATAGATTCAATTTTTAATTTTTCCAGTATTTGCTTGAATATTGAAAGATTTTCTGCTTCATCTTTTATTGTTGAACCTATGATGTCTGCATCGCATTGTATAAACTGCCTTGTTCGTCCTGGGCGGATTGGCTCATCTCTAAAAACAGGTCCTATTTGATATCTTTTATATGGAAGTTTTTTATTTTTAGCAAGTCTTTTTAATTGAAAGGTGAATTCATATCTTAGGGCAAGTTTTCTTTTCCCCCGGTCTTTTAATTTAAAAACATCTCTGACTGCCTCATCTTGTGAATTATTCCCTTTTACAAATTCTTCATATTCAATTATTGGTGTTTCAGCAGGCTCAAACCCGTATTGTTCAAAAGTTTCAACTATGATGTTTTTTATTTGTGCTCTTTTTTGAGCTTCTTTTCCTGCATAATCTTTAAATCCTTTAACTAAATCTATTTTCATCTTAACTCCTTAACAAGTTTGTCAATTTTTTTTATTATTTTTATAGTATCTTTTTTGATTATTGCTTTATCGTTTTTTTCTCCTTTTACATCTGGAATGTTCCATTTAATTATTTTTAAGTCCGGTTTTAAATAAAATTTATTATTAAACACATATGCTGGCACATCATCTGCCACAATAATTATTATATCTTGTTTTTTTAGCAATTTTACACTTAAAGATTTAGAACCATCCACAATATTTATTCCAAATTTCTTTGCTGTCTTTCTTTGAAAATGAATTAATTTTTTCTCCTTTTCACCAAAAATGTCTGCTTTTATAATTCCAGCACTATCTGCATTAATTTTTTTATTTTTGTTTATTTTATTAAAATAAGCTTCAGCTACTTTGCTTCTAAATACATTGTGCTTGCAAATAAATAATATATTTTTCATTTTATTCTCTTTTATTCAGGGTGAAAGGAGGGAATCGAACCCTCGTCTCGCGGACCACAACCACGAATAATAACCACTATACTACGTTCACCATATTTAATTTAATTAAGTTTAATTTATAAGGTTTGTTAAAAGCACAGCTAGAAAAAACGATTTTGTTGATGATGGGAATAGCTCCCATTTTTTGCTGTCATGAAAAAAGTAATAAAAAAGAGTTTTTAAACCTAATTAATCTGTATATCTATGGGTGTTTTAATCAGAAAACAAAAAGGAATGCCAGCATTGACAGTTATGGCAAGACTCTCTCTTATAGGATTAATTATTTCTCTTTCTGCTGCTTTTATTGATACTATCTGGGCAGTATATATGGATAGTTTTGTGAATAGCGAGGTTATTGTGGGATTTATATCTGCTGGATTAACCTTGATAGCATTTTTTTCTTATTTCTTTTTTGTTCCTTTAATAGAAAAAACAAATAAATCAAAGATATTTTCATATAGCTTATTTCTTTTTGCTGTCACATATTTGCTTTTTGCAATAAATAAAAATTTTTATATTTTTATTGTTTTAGCAGCTATTTTAACCCTGCTTTATACTTTTAGAATAACCAGTTTTGGCATTATAATCCGGGATAAGTCTTCTAAATCTCAACTTTCTAGAAATGAGGGGCTTGTATATACATTTGTTAATTTTGCCTGGGTTGTTGGGCCTTTGATAGCAGGTTATTTATCTGAAATGTATGGAATTAGTTTGATATTTGTTCTCTCATCTATTTTTATGTTTATTGCTTTTTTCTTTTCTAAATTTTCTAATATTAAAGATGCAAATATAAAAAAGAAAATTGATAACAATATTGTAAAGAATTTCAAAGATTTTTTTAAGGATAAACAAAGGATTATTGCATATATTTTAAGCGGGGGAGTGAATGTTTGGTGGATATTAATTTATTTGTTTATGCCAATGCATATCATCAGGTCGGGATTGCCTGTATCTTGGCTGGGTTATTTTTTATTTGCTGTTGCTGTTCCAT
>JAHIHG010000110.1 GCA_018898425.1 Nanobdellota archaeon
CATTTAGAAAATACTTCTTATTCTGCCTATAAAGCACTAATAAAATTTCAAAATATTACAGAGCAAAAAGAAAAAGAAATAATTGATTATTTAAAAACAGATGTTAATGTTATTGGCATAATAAATCTTGTCGGATTATGGGATTTTGAAATAGAATTTGAAGTTGATTCAAGACAAGCAATGTTAGACTTCACAAGAAAGTTTAGAGATAAATTTAAAGATGTGATTAAAGAATTTGAGGTTTTCCCCTTATTTCATGAACATAAATATAATTTCTTTCCTGGAGATTTAATAAAACCAACTTAAGAAACATTTTTAACCCCATCTCTCTAAATAAATTTTTCATCATAACACAATCTTTTTAACCCCTTCTCTCTAATTAATTATTATAAAATGAAAAAAATAATAGAATCTTTAAGCCCAAATGAAAGAAAAATTATTCCACATCTTAAAGACAAAAACATTAATGAAATCTGCAAAAAATCAAATTTAGACAAGGTTTCTGTATTAAGGGCTTTGGAATATCTGCAAAATAAGGGAATAACAAAACTTAATTATATAAAAAAGAAAATAATTGAAATTGGGATTAACGGGGCATTATACAAGAAAAAAGGGCTTCCTGAAAGACGATTATTAAATCTTCTAAACGAAAAAAGAATTATTCCATTAGAAGAGGCTCAAAAACAAAGCAAATTATCAAATGATGAATTCAAGGCATCAATAGGAGTGTTAAAGAAAAAAGCCCTGATTGAATTAAAAAATAAAAAAATGATTCTTAATGCAAACAAAGAAGAAATACACAAAAAAATGCTTGAAGAACTCTTCATAGAATCTCTTCCATTAGAATATGAATTATTATCTCCTGAGCAAGTTTATGCCTTAAAATCACTTCAAAACAGAAAAGATATAATTGAAATAAAAGAAAAGACAATAGTAGAAATAAACACTACAGAATTAGGCGAAACCATAATAAATTCTAAAATTAAAATAAAAGAATTAATTGAGCAAATAACTCCAGACATGCTTAAAAAAAGTTCATTATGGGAAGGCAAAAAATTCAGACGATATGATATAACCTCACCTGTGCCAGAAATTTATGGTGGAAAAACCCATTTTGTAAATCAGGCTATTAATTATGGAAGAAAAATATGGACAGATATGGGTTTTAAAGAAATGAATGGAAATATGATTCAATCAAGTTTTTGGACATTTGATGCACTTTTTACAGCCCAGGACCACCCAGTCAGAGAAATGCATGACACTTTTTTCATTAATAAAAAAGCAGAGCTTCCAAATAAAAAAATCACAGAAGCTGTAAAAAAAGCTCATGAACAAGGTGTTGGAGGAAGTAAAGGATGGGGTTATAAATGGGATGAAGAAGAAGCTAAAAAAATTGTTTTAAGAACACACACAACCTGTCTTTCTGCTCAAACACTGGCTAATTTAAAAAAACAAGAACTTCCAGCTAAATTCTTTGCAATTGGAAAATGTTTTAGAAATGAAACAATTGACTGGAGTCATGGATTTGAATTTAATCAAACAGAAGGCATAGTTATAGATAAAAATGCTAATTTCAGACATTTGCTTGGTTATTTAAATCAATTCTTCAAAAAAATGGGATTTAATGAAGTAAGATTCAGACCTGCTTATTTTCCATACACAGAACCTTCAATAGAGATAGATGTATTGCACCCAGAAAAAAAAGTCTGGCTTGAATTAGGTGGAGCAGGAATGTTAAGGCCAGAAGTCACAATTCCACTTTTAGGAGAACACATTCCAGTTTTAGCATGGGGTCCTGGATTTGACAGGATTTTAATGGATTATTATAAAATAAAAGACTTAAGAGAACTTTACAAAAATGATATAACTAAATTAAGAAAAATTAAATTTTTAATGAAATGAAATGACACACAAAATAATACATTTGAATAAAGATAAATTTGAGCAAGTAAAGTCTGGAAAAAAGAAATTTGAAGTGAGATTGGGAAATGAAGATATTAATGAAGGAAGCATAATAATAATTATTCAAAGGGATGAAAAGGGTAATCCTACAAAAAATAAAATAACTAAAAAAGCAAGTCATATTGAAATGACTAAAAATTTACCTTACTGGTCAGATGAAAACAAAATTAAATTTGGATTTAAAATAATTCAATTAGAATAAAAATGATGAAATTAGAATATATTATATTTTGGATTTTAATCTTAGCAGCCATAGGAGTTGCAATTTGGTTATTAATAGGTTCTCCCACAATTGAACAAGGATTATTAATGATAACGATTTTTATTGCAAGTTCAGAAATTCTTTTATGGAAAACATTATTTAAAATAGACAAAAAAACAGCAGTTGGATTTGAAAAAACAAAATATGAAATCCAACTTTTAAAAAAAGACCTAAATCAACAATTAAATGAAATTAAATTATTAGTTAAAAAATGAAATGAAAACACTATCAATAAAACAACCCTGGGCAGAATTAATTTTACAAGATAGAAAAAAAATAGAAATAAGAAAATGGAATACCAATTTTAGAGGGGAATTTCTAATTCATAGTTCAAAGATTCCTGATAAAGAATCTATGAAAAAATTTGGATTTGGGAATCTGCCAAATGGATTTATTATTGGAAAGGCAGAACTTATTGATGTTAAAACATATAAAAATGATAAGGAATTTATAGAAGATAAAAATTTACATTTAGCAAATAAGGGATGGGGAAATAAAGGATTTATATTAAAAAATCCTAAAAGAATAAATAAAATTAAATGTAAAGGAAATCTTGGTTTTTGGGAATTTGATAAAAAATGACAAAAGAACAATTAATAAAATTAGAAAATACTCCAAAAGAAATTATGAAAATTTATCAATATATTAAATCATTTAATTTAAATTATCCAAATTATAATGCATGGGTTGAAAAATGTAAAAAAGAATTAGAATCTAATTATAAAAAAGCTCATTATTATACAAGAAATTCAGATATACTGGGAATTATTATTTTCCAACCACATAAAAAAGAAAAGAATATCCTGGAAATAAAAAATTTTGGAGTTTCTTCACCCAATAAAAAGAAAGGTGTTGGTTCAATATTATATGACTCAGTAGAGCAATATGCTAAAAAACAAAAATTTAAAAAAATTCAAATTGATACTCATGATAATGAAATGATTGATTTTCTTTTAAAAAAAGGGTTTAAGATTATGAAAAAAGAAGCATTATACTCTTCATCACAAATAGAAACTATTTTACAAAAAAATTTTAAAAACAGAAATTAAAAATGAAACAATCAATTAAATTAAATCATTTAATCTATGCGATTTCGCAAGAGGCAATTAGAAATCGCCCTTCAGTGCTTAGAGGAAATCGAAAAAAACCAGGGGGTTGTTTTCAATGGCAATCATAAACATAAATAAAAAACAATTTGAAAAAGAAATAGGAAAATTAGATGAAAAAATGCAGCACAGCATTGCAATGTTTGGAACTCCTATTGAAGAAATAAATGAAAATGAACTTCAAATTGAGATTTTTCCAAATCGTCCAGATTTGCTTTCTTATCAAGGGTTTAAAAGGAGTTTTCTTAGTTTTTTAGGGAAAAAAACAGGTTTAAGAGAATACAAGCTCAACAAACCTGAAAAAGATTATAAAGTTATTATTGATTCATCTGTAAAAAATATCCGCCCATGTACTGCTTGCGCAATTGTAAAAGATTTAAAACTTGATGAAGAAAAAATAAAAGAACTAATTGAAATTCAGGAAAAACTCCACATTACTCTTGGAAGACAGAGAAAAAAAGCTGCAATAGGAATATATCCACTGGAAAAAATCAAACTTCCAATAAAATACCAGGCTCTTGAACCAGATAAAATTAAATTCATACCTCTGGAATCAGAAAGGCAAATGTCTGGCTTGGAAATTCTCCAAAAACATTCAACTGGAAAAGATTATGCGCATCTTTTAGCCGGCAAAGCTAAATTTCCAATTTTTATTGATTCAAATAAAAATATTTTGAGCATGCCTCCAATAATAAATTCAGAACTAACCGGAAAAATAACAGAAAAAACACAAGATGTTTTTATAGAATGTTCAGGTTTTGATTTTGAAATTTTAAACAAGTGCTTAAACATAATTATCACAACACTTGCAGACATGGGTGGAAAAATTTATCAAATGGAAGTTCAAGATATCAAAAGAAAAATAACTCCTAATTTAACTCCTGAAAAAAAGAAAATATCTCTGGAAAACACAAACAAATTACTGGGATTAATCCTCAATGAAAAACAATTAAAATCATTAATAGAAAAAATGGGACACAATTACAATAAAGGAATTGTTCAAATTCCAGCCTGGAGAACAGATATTTTGCATGAAGTTGATTTAATAGAAGAAGTTGCGATTGCATATGGTTATGATAAATTTGTTCCAGAAATTCCAGAAATAGCAAATATCGGGCAAGACGATTTAAAAGAAGTCATAAAAAGAAAAATTTCTGAAATCTTGGCAGGACTTGGTTTATTAGAATGTTCAAGTTATCACTTAACAAATAAAAAAGACCAGTTCACAAAAATGGGAATTTCTGAAAAGCAAGAAAAGGAATTTGTAGAAGTGGAAGAATCCAAAACAGATTATACCATTCTAAGGAAAAATCTCACGCATTATTTACTCAAGATACTCTCAGAAAACATTGATTCTGAATATCCGCAAGAAATTTTTGAAATAGGAAAAATATTTGAATCAAAGGAAAAAATAACTGAAAAAGAAAATCTTGCAGTAGCAATTACTCCAGGTCATTTTACAAAAATAAAGCAAATCATCAAATATCTCTCAAAAATGATTAATATAAATCTAGAATTAAAAGAGCCTGAAAATTACCCCTCACATTTTATTGAGGGAAGAGTTGCAGAGATAATTTTAGAAAATAAATCAATTGGATTTATGGGGGAAATACACCCTAAAATTCTAAAAAACTGGAAGATAAAAATGCCTGTTGCATTATTTGAAATTGATTTAGAAGAGATTTTTGAGAAGTTGAAATAAATCTTAAAATATCATTAATTTAAAAATTTATCCAAAATATCCCTTGTTATTGGGTTCAAACTTATTTCCCCAATTTTTTTTAATCACTTCTACAATTTCCAGAATATCTTTTTTTATTTTTTGCCACACTAAAAAAGATTGTTTTATGAATTCTGCTTCTTTTTTTTCAACATATTCAACATCAACCCCGATTAATTCAACCTCAATTTCTGCCAGTTTTTTATAAATTTCTGTTAATTTATTTTTTTCTTCAGTATTAATTGATTTAACTATTGAAAAAACAAACATCGGCACATTAACTGGATTTAAAATTGCCTCAATAAATCTCATGTAATTAGAAAATCTGTCTGACATGGTTTTGCGTACTTCTCTTAATAAAAAATCTGTTTCAAAATCTGAAATTTTTTCTATACAAAAATCCCTATTTAATTCATCAAAACCCGGCAAATCATGTTTTTTCTGGATTTTTTCATATTCTTTCTTTAAATCATTTAAACTTAATTCTTTTGACATATCACTCCTTAATAAAAAGGTTTTATAAACTTAATGACAAAATCTCAAAGCCTCGGGTGGGAATATTCTTTCAAAGCCAACTTTTCAATTCTTTGTAAAAAAGATTTTTAATATTCTCTATATTTTTTCCCTTCCCCTTTTGCATGTTTAGTTGCTTCTTTCTTTATACTTACAAAATCTTCTGTATTTAATACAACTTTAAAGTAGTTACAGAATAGAAAGCTTTAAAAGTAGCATAAAGTAAGATATTTTATGGTAAAACAGAAGATAAGCGTGACTATTAATGAAGAAATTGTCAGTTTAGTTGAAAATATGCTAAATGATGGCAAATTTAGAAATCGAAGCCATGTTATAGAATATTCATTAAAAAAATTTATTGGAGATAAAAAATGCAATCACAATTAATTGTAAATAAAGGTTTGTTAAAACAAAAATATATAATTTCTTCCCTGAAACAGAAACGGCAAGAGTACGCTATAAATAAAGACACTAAAAGATTAGGAGGAGTTAATTATCTTTTAAATGGAATTAGGGAGGAAATAAGACAAGATGGAATCTAACAAAATTAGTAAACAAAATATGAAAGAATTATTAAGTCAAGAGCATGTTTTTAGAGGAACAAATAATTATTATCTTCGTCCAAATAATATAGAAGAATTTTATAAAGGTATCAGATATAATGGGGGAAATATTATTTTTACTTATTCTAATTTAAAGAGTGCAGTTATTGCTGGAAAAAATAGGGTGAAAAATCATGAAGAACTAAAAATAAATAAAGCCGTACCAATTTTAATGGCAATTAAAATAAAACCTTATATCAATGCAGTTCAGTATGGAGTAGAGCCTAATGAATATGAAATAAGAACTCCTGTAAAATGGGATGATATAATTTTTATAAATTCTCTTAATAAATTTAATAAATTTGCAAAAAATGAATTCTTTAATTCTGCTGCAGCAAAAAATAGGATGAAAGATTACTTTATAAAAAATTATCTCTCTATGCAGAAGAATGCAAAATGGTTACCAGAAAGTCATTTGATATCTTTAATTAAAGAAAGAGGATATAAATAAAATGAAACTTGAAAAAAGAATAGTGCAACCAGATTGGAGTAGGCAATTTGGGGTAAAAGGAGGTTTTATTCCTTTTGATGATTTTCCAAATCAGAATTATAATTATCGTAAATTTTGGAAAGACAATGAAACACCCCCAATTATCTATCATGGAACCACATCATTTATTGAAGAAGATATTTTAAAAGAAGGTTTGATTCCGGGTAAATGTGTGGGATTAAATACAAAAAAAGATTTAGAAAATCTTAGAAATATAGCAAGTAAATTTAAAGCAGATGAATTCACTAAATGGAGCATTAATGATCACTGCAAAAGTAATTTAGCAAATTTTGATTATGATAAGTTACATTTTGCAATTCAACCATGTTTATCAGCAAGCTATGCAACACGCTCTCCTGAATGTCTTGGACATGTTCTTAAAGCTCATCAATGGGTTCTTGATGATTTAGAAAAAATAGGAATAAATAGAAATCATCCTCAATTGCATAAAATTCATGAGCAAATAGAAAAATATCAACAATTAAAAAAAGAGATTTCAAAACACCCTCCAATGGTTTTATCTATTTGCACTGATTTAGAAAAGTTTAATGCTTCTATCAAAGAATACGATCAATTAAATTTTTTAGAAAGTAGGGAGAAGTTTGAAGATCTAAAACACAGAAAAAACTATCATGTTCCAGCTTGTTTAAATAAATATGATTTAAGGGGAAGTCGAGATGGATCTAAGCACACCCTTTATACAACTCAGCCAATTCCTGCAAAAGATATTATTGGAATTACTTATCTAAAGGGAGATAGAAAATGAATTATAAAAAATACATTAAACGGCTCGAACAAAGTCAAATTTATTGCGAATGCGAATCCTTAGCAAACTTAAGAGAAAAAGCAAGAAAAACAGAAAAGCTTGAAAAAATCTGCGACAAGTTTTCTTCTCCTGTTGATGCAAATTCTGCGAGAAACATAGATGATAAAACTCATCTTCAGAAATATCTCCAACGAGCAAAAGAATTTGAAAAAGCAGTAAAGAATTATGAAGAAAGTTTAATCAAAAATTTAGATAAAGGAAATTTGTCTTTATATTTGCATGAAAAAAAGGATGATTGGACAAAATCTTTAATTAAAAATATACCTATTTCTATTAAATCAAAAACAATTATAAGTTTTAATTGTTCTTATTGTGATACATTAATTGATTTTATATCAGAATAATTATTCATAGTGATTTGAATAATCTATTAAAATTGTTTCACCTTTTTTATAATCAATATCATATAATACTCTGAAGCCAGTACCACCCCTTACTGATTTATGGGGGCTATGTTTTAACATTTCTTCTTTTCCCTTACCTGTTCCAATATTGGAAATTGCATTTTGAATCGGTTTGATATTGTGCATTCTAATAGCTTTTTTAAATTTGTTTGTTAATATAAGTGTCCTTCCTGTTCCATCAACTTTAATCTCAAGTAAAGATTTTTTCCTTGCCATCATCAGCCCAAGCCCAACAACTAAAAACACCAAAGCAATAAAACTCATTGAATTAGATAAAGTAGTTCCGATAACTGCTCCAGTCATACTAATATTAGATGTTGTAATAGCTACTGCAACAAGAATAAGCCCAAATCCTAAAATCCTCTTTTTATCCATGATTAAGATAATAAAACAGGATATAAAAATATTTGCATGAAGTTAAATTTATATAAGTTATTTTATTTATATAAGAAAGAAAAGCATTTAAATTTCAAAAAAATGAAACCAAATACTTACAAACCAATAATAGAATATTCATCAGTATTTGACAGCATGAATTCTGAATATAAATTAAACATGCCTCCAAAGTATATGAAGGATAATTTAGGATATTCAGTAAATCAGAGTTTTCATGGAAAATATGCAGGTCCAGGCAAAGGCGACTATGTCATGTTTTAAAAGATTTTTAAATTATCTTTTCTTTTAAAGTATAATAAAAAAGTAAGATGAAATTAACAAAAACCAATGCACAGAAAATTGCGAATGAATATTCTTTTGGAAAAGTGAAAAAAGTTAAATATCTCTCAGAGGGGTATGTTAATTATAATTATTTATTTGATACTACTAAAGGAAAATATTCAGTACAGATTATAGGAGATAAATTAGATAATTGGAAAAAAGAAAGGATGGCTTTGCAGTTTAAAGTGCTGAATCATCTTGTAAAAACTAAATTTCCTTATCAGGTGCCTGTTCCAGTAAAATCTAAAACAGGGGGAGAGATTATTCAAAAAGATAATAAATATTTATGGACTTATCCTTTTATTGAAGGAGAAACTCCTAAAAAAATTACAAAAAAAATCTTTCAAGATATAGCAAAATTAACTGTAGATTATCATAAAGGTGTTTCTTCATTAGGAATTTTGAAAGATAATGCTTTCTATAATGGGATGCATTGGCTTTCTGGAGAATATCAAAAATTAAAAAAAGTTGTTCCAAAAAATAACCTGGATAAAATAATGTTGCGTCATGTTGATCTTTTTGAAAATCTTCTCGAACAATTAAAAAAAATTAAATATGGAAAAAGATTGATAACTCACTCTGACATAAATAGTAATAACATTATCTTGAGGGATGGAAAATTAGTTGGTTTAATTGATTTTGATAACATCATGGCTGCCCCAAGAGCCAAAGATTTTGCTATGGCATTAGAAAGAAATACATATTTAACAAAAAATTGGAGTAAGAGAAAACAAGACATTTTTTTGAATGAATATAATAAACACATCCCTATATCTAAAGTAGAGAAAAAACTTATTATTCCTCTAATTTTGCTTGAAAATTGTGGACTATTCAAATGGTATTACGGAGGCATGGAAAAAAGAAGAGATCATGCATATCGTGCCATGATTAACATGATAATTGAAACAAAACATCTGGTTAAAGAGTGTGAGATATTGGGATGAAAAAACAAATAAATAAAATTGTATATCTCACCATAGATGATGCCCCTACAAAAAATTTTAAGGAAAAAATTAATTTTTTATACAAAAATAGTATTCCTGCAATTTTCTTTTGTATAGGTAAAAAAATGAAAAATTTTGAAACAGATTTAATCTATGCAGTTAAAAAAGGATTTATTATTGGAAATCATTCATTTAATCATCTTTATTTTTCAGATTTAAGTATAAAAAATTGTTTTACAGAGATTAAAAAAACAGATAAGATTATTGACAAAATTTATAAAAAAGCAGGAATACAAAGACCAACAAAACTTTTTCGTTTTCCTTACTTAGATAAAGGGGGACATGAAAATTCAAAAGCTTATGAAAATAACTGGCTAAAATATGCAAAATTAAATAAAAAACAAAAAATACAAGGTTTTCTTAAAGAATTAGGTTATGCTCAACCAAATTTTAAATGTATAACTTTAAAATGGTTCAATAAATTAAAATTACTAAAAGATAATGATATTTTTATGACATTTGATCAAATGGAATATTGGTTAGATGATGCACATGCACCTTATGGTTTATCAAAAGAAAAAACAATAATGGACAGAATTGATGAAGATTATCCGGAGCAAGGCAGAAGTTTAAACTATCAAAAAACCTCTGATATAATAATGATTCATGATATGGAACATACAAATAAATTATTTTTTAAAATTATTAAAAAGTATATTAAAAAAAGATTTATTTTTAAATTACCTAAATTTAACTAGTAATCATAATACTAAATAGATAATAAAAATGAAACCCCAAAAAATATTTATTCTTGGAACATCAGGAAGTGGCAAGACAACTTTGGCTAAACAGATTTCAGAAAAAAGAAATATACCTCATTATAATTTGGATAACTTTTTTTGGTATAAAAAATTTTCAAAAAAAAGAAGCCCAAAAAAGAGAGATTTAATGGTTTTAGAAGTTCTTAAAAAAAGAAAATGGATTGCTGAAGGAGTTTATGGATTTTGGACAGAGCAATTTATTAAAAAAAGTGATTTAGTTATTTGGCTAGATTATCCATTTCATACACTCTCATGGAGAAATATTATACGATTCATAAGTCAAAAAGAAAAAAAACCAAATGAAGATTTAAAGAATCTTCTGAGAATTATAAAATATATAAAAAAGTATAGAAAAGGCACTCATGAGGGAAGTTATAAATCACATAAAACATTAATAGATAAATATAAAGTTAATTTAATTATAATAAAAAACAAAAAGCAATTCAAAGAATTTATAGGGATGTTGAGATGAAAAAACTAAATCTCCTGTTTATATTTATGTGGAGCATTGGTAGGGTTAAAGCCCTACTTTTAAATTAATTGCAAAAGCCTCAGCTGAGATTTGAACTCAGGACCTCTACCTTACCAAGGTAACACTCTACCAACTGAGCTACTGAGGCATTATGCGAATTCTTTATCGCCCATGACTTGAGCATGAATGCTGAATTGGGCTTAACAAAATTCAAGAAACATACTATAAAAATTTATTTATAGAATTAAATATAACATTACTTCTTAATCATTCTTAAAATAACAAAAATTAAAAGAGCAATTAAAAAAGCAATTGAAACAAATCCAAAAAGCAA